>JAFDDR010000001.1 GCA_019310785.1 Deltaproteobacteria bacterium | reverse complement strand
ATTGAGAGCGACCTTCAGGTTGTACTTCTTGAAGCTATGCGTTTGAAGGATGAGGCTGCACAGGCCGAAGAACCAAAGGTTTTGACTGAAGAGAAAAAGGGTGTTGAAAAGGCGCCTGATCAGGCGGAATCTCAGGAGCCGGATCTCATGAAGAATATCCGAAGCAAGCTGGAAAAGGAGATAGGGGAAAGATGTGGGCTGGAAGACATACGCCAGGACAAACTATGGGATAATCTTATAGCTCAAATGTCGGGGGTAGGGGAATTTTTTGGTGCCGGAAAATTAAAAGTCGGTTATCTCGACATAGGTGAATCGAACGATTTCATCCTGTTGCCGGGCAAGGAAACAACTGTGATTTCCGTAAATCAAAAATGTCCGAGAGACAGAATCATACAGGTCCTGAGCGAATAAAATCGCTTCGCGATTTTATAAAGCGCCCGGCACTCAGTTTGAACTGGGTGCCGGACTTACCAGAGGTGTTATGTTGAAAGAACTATTTAATGATATTCTAAGTATTGAGGATGTTGAGGGCGTCATGCTTTTCTCTTTCGAGGGAGAGCTTGTCTTTAAGGAAGTTTTATCTCCATTAGTTGACGAATCCGACAATATGGAATCGTTGGGCCTTTTCATCGCTTCCCTGAAGGGGATCAGGGAAGCGGAGCTGGTTTTTGAAAAGGCCAGGCTCTATGTGCGAAAGACCTCATCCGGTTACGTGATGATCCTTATGGGAGTTTTTGCGCCTATTGCAATGGTCAGGCTTAATTGCGATATACTTTTGCCTTCTTTAAAAAAGGTGGCAACTACCAAGGGATGGAGGAATCTTTTTAAAAAGAAAAAATAGGGTTACATTATCTGAAATTCAGTGGAAGTTATATGATCATGAGTATGGATGTAAACACGAGAACAAAAGAGGCCGAGGTGTATTATTCCATGGGATTGACCGTGGAGGCCCTTGGTATATATGAACAGATACTCTCAGAAAGTCCTGAACTGGACGCTAAGGGTTTAGAGACAATCACGGAAAAGATCGGCAGATTAAAAAAGGAAATCGCTGATCGGGAAAAAACTGACGGCCGTACCGTCTCTGCTGAAGAAGTTTCTGCCTTTAAAGAGAGCCTTTCAGGATGTGAAGAAGTCCCGGCTATTCTTGATAGTGCTTCCGCTTTCAAGGAATTGGGCCTTTTTGCGGACGCAGTTTCGGAATACGAAAAGTTGTTCAGGCTGGAATACCCTGTAGAAATGATTGTCCCGGATTTAGTGGAATGCCTTTTGAGACTCCATTCGCCTTCCAAGGCTGTTGAGGAAGCGGAAAAAATAGTAAGTGACCATGACCTTGGGAAAAAGGAAATGGCCCAGATAAACTTCAGGCTGGGCCTGGAAATGGAGGAGCGCAACCATAAGGATCTGGCCCTTGAACTCTATGAATCTGCCGGGGATCTGGATCCTAAAAACGGGGAGATAAAAAATAAGATTTCTTCGGTAATAGCCAGTATCTCTTCAGGCTCTAAATACGATTATCTCCTAAACCAGAAAATGGTGAACACTGAGCAGTTGCAAAAGGCTCTAGCCCTTTCCAAGAAGACCAGAAAGAGCGTGGAATGGATCTTGATCGAACAATTCAAGGTCAAAAAAGAGGCTGTCGGCAAATCCCTTTCGTTTTTCTATGGCTGTCCTTTCAGAATCTATGATCCCGAGTTGCCCAAGCCGATAGAGCTTATCGGCAATCTGAAAAAGACGTTTCTATTGCATGAATTATGGGTTCCTCTGAACTGGGGAAAAGAGGGAATCGAGCTTTTGATTGATGACCCCAGGGACCTCAATAAGACCGATCACATCAGGACACTGCTGAAGACTAAGAAAATAAATTTTTCAGTGGCAATAAAGGAGGACATTGAAAATTTTGTCAAGATGTTCTTTGATGAAAAAAAGCGGGATGATTCCGGCCCGATGGAAAACATGGAGGACGAGTTTGATCTCATCCCGGACGTCTCTTTTGAAGAGGAAGAAGAGGTAGAAGAAGATATTGAAGAGATCGATGAGGCCTCGGGGCAGGTGGTAAAGTTAGTCGATCAGGTCCTGGTGGCTGCCTTTAGAAAAGGGGCCTCCGATATCCATATTGAACCCTCACCCCTGATAAAAACTACCTCTGTGAGGTTTCGCATGGATGGCGTGTGCCAGGAATACATCCAGGTCCCTAATTCCATGGCCAGGGGAATACTTTCGAGGATCAAGATTATGGCCGGACTTGATATTGCGGAAAGACGTCTTCCTCAGGACGGAAAAATTAAATTTAAACGCAAGGGCATCCCCTCGTTTGAGCTTAGGGTTGCAACACTCCCCACAACCGGAGGATTTGAGGATGTCGTGTTGAGAATCTTAGCCAAGGCCGGCGCCATGAAGATGGATGAGATGGGATTGAATGAACGAAACCTGAAACTCATGAAAGAGATTGTTTCCCAACCCTATGGTCTGGTGCTTGTGGTGGGGCCAACCGGTTCAGGTAAGACCACATCGCTTCATGCTGCATTAGGCCATATTAATAAGCCGAGTATTAAGATCTGGACAGCGGAAGATCCTGTGGAAATCACGCAATTAGGTCTAAGGCAGGTGGAGGCCAAGCCCAAGATCGGGCTTGATTTTGAAAGGATCATGCGCGCTTTCTTGAGGGCAGATCCTGATGTGATCATGATCGGTGAGATGCGTGATCAGGAAACCGCTTCAATCGGGGTTGAGGCGTCGCTTACCGGCCACTTGGTTTTCTCGACACTGCACACCAACAGTGCACCTGAAACAGTGACCCGTCTCCTGGATATGGGCCTGAATCCTCTCAATTTTTCCGATTCATTTTTGGGCGTGATGGCCCAGAGGTTGGTCAGAAGACTGTGTAAAGAATGCCGTGAGGAATACCACCCGTCCGAAGAGGAATTTGAGGAAATTCTGTCTGACTATGGGAAAGAATTTTTTGAGGCTACCGGGATAGAATTTACGTCCGATCTAACTCTCTATCGTCCCGGCGGGTGTGATGTATGTTCCGGGACCGGCTATAAGGGAAGGCTCGGAATCCATGAACTCATGGCGGGCACGCCGGAAATAAGAAGTATGATCAAGAAACAGGCCGACTCAGAAATGCTTTTTGAACAGGCCATAAAGGATGGTATGACCACCCTGAAGCAGGACGGTATTATGAAGGCCTTTCAGGGGTTAACGGATATCAGTGAGATAAGGCGGGTGTGTATTAATTGATTGACGATTGAACTAAAGTGAGCGGTTCAAGGTTCAGGGTTCAAGGTTCGAAGGTTATAATCCATTGAAATCCATCAGCCATACAAGTTAAAAGTGTCTAAAGTGATCTAAAGTTCATAAAGCCCGCCCTGGTGCGACTCGTTAGTATGTTGGGTCAAGCCAATGTATCATTCCAGACTTGAGTTTTTTGGTGTAAAGTGATGGTGATCGGTCTGGGCCAGGGTTATGGAGTCGCTTTGCTCCACTGATTTTATATAATTGACAGAATTCCTTGAACCGTCAACCTGACAACCAGTTACCATCAACCTTCAACCGAGAATCGTCAATATCAGGAGGTGAGTAAAATTTCCAAGACAGTTTTGGTAGTGGACAATGACAGGTTTTTCGTGGAATTTCTCGCGGAATTGCTTGAGGCGCGGGAATACCGCGTGATAAAGGCCTATGACGGTAAAGAGGGTATTTCAAGCCTGGAACAGGAGAGCGTTGATCTTCTGTTCGTAGACATGATTATGCCGAAGATAGACGGGAAACAGTTAATAAAATTTATCCGCACAAGATTTCCCCATGCCGGGTTCCCCATTATCGCTTTGTCAGGGATAATGATTGAACAATTGGACAGGCTTGAAGAAATAGGTGCGGATTACTTCATTGCCAAGGGCCCCATGGAGAAAATGGCAAAACATATCGAGACCCTGTTGGACAAGATTGAAGTTGAGCCGATGCCCTCCGCATCTGATGAAACGGTTTTCCAGGCAGGCAACCTGATACCGAGGCAAATAACGGATGAATTGATTAAAACCGTGAATTTTCACAGGGCCATCACTGAAAGCGTGTGTGTGGGAATAATGGTCCTTGATCGGGATACCAGGATCATTACAGCCAATTCCTCGGGCCTTGAAATAATGAACAAATCGTCTGAAGAGCTGTTGAATCGTCAGATCGTGTCCCTGTTTTCAGGGAAAGAAAGGTTAGTAGTAATCGAGGCACTCAAGAGAGTGCTCCTCAAACAGGAATTGGGAAAGGCCGTTTTTTCCGTATTTGTTAATTCTCAACAGATCCGTATCATTGTCTCTCTTTTCAAGATTGATGGTGAAATAGCTGGGTGGATCATAACCATGGAGGATACCGGTAAATGGGCAGAACAAGCCTGAAAAATAAGCTTATCCTCAGCTTTTTAGCCTTGCTGTTGATTGTTTTGGTAGTGGTCGGTGTTGTGAACCGGATATCGGATGATTTTTTTCTGGCCCAGGCCATATCCGCTGTCTTGGCCCTTATTGCAGGCATTATTTTCGGAAGTATGTTTTCCAAATCCCTCGTAAACAGGTTGAACAGCCTCAGTAATGTCGCCAGGGAAATCAGCCGGGGAGATCTTTCCAGGGACATTCCCTTATTGTCTCTGGACGAGGTCAGAGACCTTGAAGAGATATTCAGTACGATGGTTGATGATTTAAGGGCCATGATACTTGACTTGAAAAATGTCTCCCAACAAATCCGGAAAACCAACAGGAGTCTTTCCAGCTTAGTGAAAAAAGTGGTGGCAAACAGTAAGGAGATAGACCAGTCGGCAAAGCTCATAGCGAAGGGCTCTGAGGAGCAGACCCTTATTGTTCAAAAAACCTCTCTCAGCCTGGATAATGGATTGAACGAGATGGACGAGATGGTCAGGCAGTCGGCAGAGACGGTTTCAAAAGTCAATGAGGCGCGACTTAAAACCGAAAAGGGTGAGGCCGAGGCCCGGGAGACCCTCGGTTATCTGGATGACGTTCTTAAACAGATGGTAGAAAACACCCAGCCTATTTTTCAATTGGCGAATAAAGTGGAAAAAATAAAAATGGTCGTTAGTGTAATTGACGATATTGCCCGGAAGACAGACCTGCTTTCCCTCAATGCCTCAATCGAGGCCACAAGGGCCGGCGAAACAGGTAAGGGTTTTGCCTTAGTGGCCGATGAAATAAGAAGTATGGCCGACAACTCCAAGCGGTCATCCCAGGACATCAGGAAAATGATTGAAAACATTCTCGAAGACAACCAGGCCGTGTCCGCTGCCCTTGCCAAAAGCCAGGAGGGGATCAATCATGGGAGGAGAACCATCCACAGGTTGGTAGATACATTTGGCGAGACACTAAAAGGTGTCAAGGATAGGCAAGCAGGTAAAACAGATGAGAGGCATTTTAAACCATTTTCAAGAGCTTTCACGGCTTGCCAATAAGAACTTTGTCTCCACCCAGAAGACCACTATTGCGACCAGAAACCAAAAAGAAGACATGATAAAGATAGTAAAGGCAATGAAGGCACTGAACGCCCTTTCGGAAAAGATGGTGGAAACCCAGAGGCGCTTTAAGCTCAGCGCAGGCGAGGAGCCTGATTTATAAAATAACCGAGCTATGTGAGGGTATTTTATTTGGAATGGTTTGCTTTTAAGACAGCAGATGAATACCTGGGAATAGAGGCCCGGCATGTCTACCGTGTAGTGGAAGATGCCGTGATTACACCTGTTCCCTTGGCTCCAGCGAGTCATCTTGGCCTGATGTATTACAGGGGAGAGCTGTTTGATGTTGTTGATATTGTAAGCCTGCTTGGAAAGAGAAAGGAAGGCCTTAAGGATAAGTACAGGATTATCCTTGTAAAATGGTCTGACAAGAAAATGGCGCTGGTTCCCGATGGAATCGTTGGGTTGTTATGGATTGAGGACGGAAAAAATGTAGATACCGTTTATACCGGCGGGAAATATACTGTGCGGCTTGTTACTCCTGAATACATATGGAGCACATTGTTGAAACTGCCCTATGGATCTGACAAAATATGAAAAAATATTTACTCAGGAGTCGGAGAAATACCTTGATGAACTCGACCGGCTCCTGATTCGCGTGGAAAAAGAACCGTCCAACCTCGACCTGTGGGCCGACATCCACGGTAAAACACATTCCATAAAAGGCATGGCCAGGGCCCTCAGCCTGGAAAAGATTACCACCTTGAGCCACGCCATGGAAAAGTGGTGTAAGGAGTTTCAACAGGGTGCTGCGGAACCTCAGCCCAATGCCATCCAGTTGATCTTTCAGGGCGGGGACATGCTCAGACTCTTAGTGGCGAGAATGGACGAAATCGGTTCTGCAGAAGACCGGAACTTGTATGACACTCTGATCTCGAAATTCAGAAAGGGGCTCAAGGTATTGGGGCTCGAGGTTGATACGGCTGCGCTGCCTCAACTCTCCAATCGCTCATCTGCCGAAGGTCTGAAATATGTCAGGGTGAAGTACTCCCTGATTGAAGAGCTTCTAGGCCTTTCCCAGGAAATCCTTTTTTTGGAAAATGCCCTGCCGCCACTTTCCTTGGAACAGATATCCGGGGGTCTTAAAAACTGGATTGATGACTACACTTCCATGCTCAAGGGGTTCCATTTTCGCCTGGCCCAGTTGCGCCTCGTCTCAGTGGCGGACTTCGCAGATATCTTTGTAAAGACTATAAGAAATCTCGCTAAGGAAAACAGTAAGGAGGTCACGTTCAAGGTGGTAGGAGGGGCCTTAGAGGCGGATATCACCCTTCTTGAACGTCTCAGGGAGCCTTTTGTCCATATCTTCAGAAATTCCATTGCCCATGGGATTGAACCGTCCGATGAACGCATAAAACTTGGGAAAAGAGCTGAAGGGGAAATACGGCTGGATGCGACCCGAAAAGGAGATAGCCTTATCATCAAATTGAGCGACGACGGGAGAGGAATTAACAGGTCAGCCATTACCAGATACCTCAAGGATAAGAACTCCATGAGAGATGAAGATATCGTGCGGATGTCCCAACAGGAGTTTTTTGATACCATCCTCAGCCCTGATTTTACTTCTGTGTCCGAAGCCACGGACATTGCGGGCAGGGGTATTGGAATGAATGTGGTTGCCCAGGCTATTGAGTATTTAGGCGGCGCCATGACCATTGACTCGGTACCGGAAAAAGGGACTGAATTCACTATAAAGCTTCCCGTCTCCCTTTCGGTTGTTTACACCATAAATTTCAGATTAGGTGAATACACCCTCTCCATCCCCACCTCCAATGTTGTATCCATAGACCAAAGGGAGACTATCTTTCCTGATGATACGGATTCTTATTATGACCTAAAGGGTTTATTGGGTGTTAGGTCTGATGGAAGAAAGGAATCTCATATTCTGAAGCTCAGACATCCCGGAGAAAAGTACACCGAAAACGGAGCGGAGGTGCAAATTGAAGTGGCCGTGGACAGCATTATCGGCAATAAGCCCATAATGGTCATGCCCGTTGGGGAACTGGTGGCAAAGGTAAGGCTTTTCGCTGGTATAGGTATCCTTGAAAACGGCGATATATCAATTCTCTTAGACATTGAAAACCTTCCCAAAGGACCGGGATACTGGAAAAACGCAACCTCGTAACGGCCCTTCATCATGGAATCCTTTTACTCATTTCTCAGAAAGCCATTGCCCTGTTTTAAAATCCCCCCTACCCCCCTTTGAAAAAGGGGGGAACGTATGTTTTGTACTTGTAACTGCTCAGGTTTCAACGTTCAGAGGTTCAGGGTTCAAGGTTAGATTGATGAAAGACAGGTTAGATTCTAAACCAAATGCATAGTTCATCCAGTTCTTGCAGAATACCAGGTGCTATTGCACACAAATCCGGAGCGAATTCTTTGTTGCAGAGGAGATATGAAGAAAACAGCAAAGCGATTAACCTTGAACTGTGAACCGTGAACCTGACAACCAGTTACGTTTTTTCATAATCTTCCCCCTTTTTTAAAGGGGGACAGAGGGGGATTTTTCTTTAGCTGTTGTTTTGACTTTGATGTTTCCCAGGAAACGTTATTGACAGCGGTTCATAAAGGAGAAATAATAAAAAATTTAATTCGTTTCTGGAGCAAAATTTGACTGATCTTCCTATTATAGGCATTACCATGGGGGACCCTGCCGGAGTTGGGCCCGAGATTATTGTCAAGGCATTAGCCGACAGGAATATTTATGGATTCTGCCTGCCCGTGGTTTTGGGGGACCCGGGGGTGCTTTCTTCGGCTATTTTGACGTCTTCCCGTGAGATGTCCTTGAATATCATTTCAAAGCCCTTCGAAGCCAAGGCCATTCCGGGCAAGGTGGACCTAATGGCCCTGTCTGAATTTAAAAGCGAGGACATCCTGCCCGGAGAGCCCACGGTGGAGGGTGGTAAGGCCATGGTGGAATATATTATCAGAGCCGTAGGGATGTGCCGGGCTGGAGAGCTCGGCGCTATGGTTACCTGTCCCATCAGTAAGGTCCTGATGCACCAGGCCGGATACCGGTACGACGGCCATACGCAACTGATTGCCCATTTTACGAATACTGATGAATACGTGATGATGTTGGCCGGGGAAAGCCTGCGCGTGGCCCTCGCGACCATCCACTGTGCACTAAAAGATGTGCCGGACATTTTAAATGAGGAGTTGATTTACAGGACAATCTTAATAACGGCCAGGGCACTTCGAGAGGACTTTGGTCTTGAAAAGTCCAGCCTGGCCGTAGCAGCACTCAATCCCCATGCAGGAGAGGAAGGTCTCTTTGGATCCGAGGAAGAGAAAATAATAAGACCCGCGGTCGTAAGGGCGGAAAATGAGGGCGTCAACGTGGTGGGTCCGTTGCCTTCGGACACTCTTTTTTATAAGGCAGCCAAAGGTCGGTTTGAGGCGGTGATTGCCATGTATCACGATCAGGGGCTAATCCCTTTGAAGCTTCTCCATTTTTCTGATGCGGTGAATGTGACATTGGGGCTTCCCATTATAAGGACGTCTGTTGATCATGGGACTGCCTATGATATTGCAGGGACCGGTGAGGCTGATGCGTCCAGCCTAAAGGCAGCGATCCGGATGGCCGCTGAAATGGTAAAGAACAGGACAGGAAGTTGGTCATAAAATTCCCTCTGGACTTTGACGTTGTCCTGGCAAGCACTAAACTTCATTATGTCAACCGATTATATAAAAATAAGAAAGGCCAGGCAGCACAACCTGAAGGATATCTCCTTAGATATCCCGAGGAATAAACTGGTCGTCATTACGGGATTATCAGGCTCCGGCAAGTCTTCCCTGGCCTTTGATACCATCTATGCCGAAGGGCAGCGGAGGTATGTGGAATCTTTGTCCGCCTACGCCCGTCAGTTCCTTGAGCAGATGGAAAAACCGGATGTGGATTCCATTGAAGGGTTGTCTCCTGCCATAGCCATTGAACAGCGAACTTCAAATCGAAATCCACGGTCCACGGTCGGCACGGTAACGGAAATATATGATTATCTGAGGGTCCTGTTTGCCAGAATAGGGCAGCCCCATTGCCCGAAATGCGGTCTGAAAATCAGTTCCCAGACCACCCAGCAGATTGTGGATCAGATTATGAAGCTTGAGCAGGAGACCAGGGTCCAGGTATTGGCCCCTTTGGTTGACGGACGAAAAGGCGCGCACACCCAGCTCCTTCAGCGTCTGCGCAAAGACGGCTTTACCCGGGTCAAGATAGACGGGCAGATCAGGCTTTTAGACGAAGATATTTCCTTGGATAAGAACAAAAAACACGCAATCAGCGTAGTGGTGGACAGACTGGTCATCAAAAAAGAGATCCAACGACGTCTTACCGATTCCATGGAACTTACCCTTTCGCTTTCTGACGGGATTGCGGTCCTGGACATTGTCGGATCAGAAGAAATCTTTTTCAGCCAGAAGGCCGCTTGCCACAAATGCGGGCTCAGTATCCCGGAACTGACACCCCAGATGTTTTCTTTTAATAATCCCCAGGGGGCATGCCGTGAGTGCAGCGGGTTGGGCACAAAGAGATATTTTGATCCGGACCTGATCATTCCCGATCCTGATCTTTCCTTGAGAGAAGGGGCCATTGCCCCATGGGCGAACCGGCACTCTGTATATTTCCAGCAGATGCTTGATTCCCTGTGCGAGCATTACGGCATTGATATTTATGCTCCTGTCAGTGAACTACCCGAAGATGTGCGAGATGCTTTTCTTTATGGTTCAGGGAAACAAGATGTGAAATTTTATTTTGAGAAGGATGACCGGAGGTATTCTTATACAAAAAACTTTGAGGGGATCATCCCCAACCTTGAAAGACGGTACCATGAAACAGACTCCTATCAGGTGAGGGAAGAGATTGAGCGATATATGAGTTTGAACCCCTGCCCGGACTGCGGGGGCGCAAGGTTGAGACCGATCAGCCTGGCGGTTCGGGTGGGAGGAATGGGCATTCATGAGATTACGGCCCTTTCTATTGAAAAGGCCTATGAGTTTTTTCAGACTTTGAATCTAAGCACCAAGGAAAAAGTCATTGCCTTAAGGGTTCTAAAGGAGATCAGGGAGCGACTGGGTTTCTTGAGAAGTGTAGGTCTTGACTACCTTGCCATTGATCGTCCTTCGGGGACCCTTTCCGGGGGCGAGGATCAGCGAATCAGGTTAGCCACACAGATAAGCAGCGGGCTGGCCGGGGTGCTTTACGTCCTGGACGAGCCCAGCATCGGCCTCCACCAGAGGGATAACCTCCAGCTATTAGACAATCTGAAACGATTGAAAGATCTGGGGAATACGGTGATGGTAGTTGAGCATGATGCCGAGACCATTTTGTCTGCCGACCATGTGATTGATATGGGACCCGGGGCGGGGCTAAAGGGAGGACATGTGGTCTTCGAGGGGACGCCTGATGAGTTGGTTTGTGACAAGGTCTCATTGACAGGCCAGTACCTTGCGCATAAGCAGACCATTCCCTTGCCCGGGGTAAGGCGTACTGGAAACGGTCAGGCCATTGTGATCGAGGGTGCTCAAGAAAATAATTTGAAAGAGATTGTCGTGGAAATTCCATTGGGCGTTTTTACCTGTGTCACGGGTGTTTCCGGTTCGGGCAAGAGCAGCCTGATAAATGGCATCCTTTCTCCCGCCCTTTGTCAGAAACTCTACCGTTCCAAAACCAGGGTTGGACGCGTAAAATCAATCAAGGGAATCTATCATATTGACAAGGTGGTCAACATTGACCAGAGCCCCATCGGCAGGACCCCGCGCTCCAATCCGGCAACTTACACCGGGGCATTTACGTATATCCGTGAACTGTTTTCAATACTGCCCGAATCTAAGGTAAGGGGATACAGGCCGGGAAGATTCAGCTTTAATGTAAAAGGCGGAAGATGTGAGGCATGCAAAGGGGACGGCATCATAAAGATAGAGATGCATTTTCTTCCGGATGTTTACGTTACATGTGAGGCATGCAAAGGTCTTCGTTATAATCGCGACACATTGGAGGTAAAATACAAGGGCTACAGTATCGCGAGTGTCCTTGATATGACTGTGAACCAGGCATTTTCCTTTTTCGAAACCATCCCCCGGATTAAAAACAAGTTGAAGACCTTAGTTGATGTGGGTCTCGGGTATATCAAGTTAGGGCAGCCGGCTACTACGCTGTCGGGAGGTGAAGCTCAGAGGATAAAGCTTTCCAAGGAGCTGAGCAAAAAAAATACCGGGAGGACACTTTATCTCCTCGATGAACCGACCACCGGTCTCCATTTCGCCGATATTCGGAAACTCCTCGAAGTCTTAAATCATCTCGTGGAGCTCAAGAACACGGTCGTGGTCATCGAGCATAATTTAGACGTGATAAAAACGGCCGATCATATTATTGATCTCGGTCCGGAGGGAGGAGAAAAGGGCGGTTATATTGTGGGGACGGGAACGCCCGAAGAAATCTCAGCAATCAAGGGCTCATACACGGGGCAGTTTTTGAAAAAGCAGCTTATGAATTGAAGGTATGCACTATACGTTTACAGAAACATATTCTTAAAAGCTATAGAATCTTCGCAATATGATAAGCCAGATTCTCGAGTTTTACTGCAAAATCTACGTTTTCAACCTCACAGCACTCCGGGGTCCTTATCTGGATGGAAGCAAAGTTAAGGATGGCTTTTACACCTGAGTCCATGAGAAGGTCCGCAAATCGCTGGGCTTCATGTGGGCGTGTGGTGATGACCCCGATTTCAACTTTGAGATCCCGGACAAATTCTCCAATCCTGTTGGTCGGTTCAATGATCAAACCGCAGGGGAGTGTTCTTCCGATTTTTGTTGGGTCAGAATCAAAGGCGGCAACAAATTTGTAGCCCCTTTTCTTGAAGTTTTCATTTTCCACAATTGCACTGCCTAAATTGCCCATGCCCACCATACAGAGAGTCCAATCCCTATCGGTCGCTAAAATCTTCTTGATTTCCCACAACAGATCCCTGACATTATATCCTACGCCGCGTACCCCGAATTCACCAAAGTATGCCAGGTCCTTTCTCACCTGTGCCGGGTTTACACCGCACAGATGGGCAAGTTTTTCAGATGAGATGACAGGGGTTTCACTATTCAGAAGGGACTCAAGGGGTCTTGAGTAATACGCTAAGCGCTCTATAGTGGGAGCCGGTATCTTGGATTCCTTGTTCATGGATTGTCCCTAAAGTTTAGATAAAGGGGAGGCGGCAGGGAAACACGATATTGTGAAATATTGCACATAATTGAAGAACAAAAAGAGGGTCTTTGACAGACCCTCTTTTTTCTTCTGGATTAAGCGCCTAAAGATTTCACGATAAGGTCAAACAGCTTGCCCATATCCGGAATCTTAAAGACCATGATAAAGCAGATAACCAGGGCATAAATACAGAGGGATTCGATCAGGGCCAGACCAATAATCATGGTGGTCATGATCTTACCGCCTGCTTCCGGGTTCCTGGCTGTTCCCTGAAGGGCACCATTAATGGCATTTCCCATACCGATGCCGGTTCCCAGGGCGGCCAGTCCAATACCGGCACCGCAGGCAATGGCGATTCCGAAGAATACCCACATACCGGCTGCCTTCACCGCCTCATCCCCGGCTAAAGCCATTGAAGCTGTACCCAGTACCAGAACTGCTGTTAGGACTCCTGTTAACGTTTTCTTAGACATGTGAACCTCCTTTCATTTATTTTGGCCTTCTTCCTAAACTTGTGTTTCACAAATTCTATCACTAAATCCTCAACCATTTGAGGCTCAGCATACTATTGACATCTGATAATTTAGTGGGCCTCTTCCATAGCGCCCACAAAATACATAATGGAAAGGAGCATAAATACAAGGGCCTGTATAAAACTAACCAGAATACCCAAAAAGAGTATAGGCAAGGGAGCGAGATAGAGCCCTGCCAGCATGAAAAGGATTGACAGCACCATCTCTTTTCCAAAGATATTTCCAAAAAGCCGGACACTCAGTGACATGATCCGGGCGAAATGTCCGATGAGCTCAATTGGTAGCATCAAAGGGGCCAACCACCAGACAGGCCCTAAGAAATGTTTTATATACTTGGCACCATGGAATTTAATCCCTATAGCATGGGTTAATATAAATGAACAAATGGCTAAGGCAAGGGTTGTATTTAAATTGGCCGTGGGTGAGTTAAAGCCGGGTATCAGTCCGATGAGGTTGGATGTCAGGATAAAAAGAAAAATGGTTGCAATATACGGGAAAAAGAATCTCCCTTCCGGACCTGTAATCTCCACCATAAAGTTCTCAAGACCACCAAGCAGAATCTCAAAAAAATTCTGTCCTTTTTTAGGAAGAAGCTGGACCCCTCTGGCAAACAGAAGAGCACTCACAATCAGGATGAGCATAACCAGCCAGGTGTGGGTCACAAATGTGAATTTATGTGCAAAATGCTCTAAACCAATGGCTGATAAAATCGAGTCTATAAAGAAAATAGGATGCTCCATAATCTATATTGCCTCCCCGGATGATGTTTTCCAAACTGCACGGATTCCGATGTTAATGATGCTGAAAACCACGATCGAGAGCCCCATGGCCAAGCCTATGGGATTCACCCAGCCGTTGGTGATCAGGATATAGATAATTATTCCCAAAATGGCAAGTCTAAAATAATATTTTGCCACGATGGCCAGCTTGTTGTTTTTCATGACCCCGTCAGGGGAAAAAGCGCGGCGTATGGTGTGTTGAAGTATATTAAAATTGGCAATAATGATCAGGCCTCCAAGGATGATACCCAGCGTAAAGTCGGAACTCATTACAAAAAAGCTGGTCGCTCCCAAGATCATAAGGATGATCCAGTTTTGAATTCTGAGTTGCTTGACTAACTTTTCCCAGTCCATCACATGTCCTTGGCCTTTTTATAAAGGATATAGAGATTCCTGAATGCAGCGGCTATGCCTAAACCCAGGAAAACAAAAAAAAACCATGGTTGGGTCCCGAATTTATTATCGATATAATAGCCGATAAGTGCCCCCAAAGCGATAGACAGGGCCATGGCCATACCGATGGTGCTGAAATAGCCTAAGGTTTTGATGCTTTTTTTTAGGTCTTCGTCCATATAACAAGACCGGTGACCTTGTCCTATATGAAAAATCTTGTGACTTTTATCACAAATTTTCCGGCAAAGTCAACAAGTTTTAATACACAGATTACGCAGATTAGGCAGATTTCTTTGAGTTATTGGGTTAAATTCCCCATAGCTTGTAGTGGGCAGTTCATTTACAGGCGACTGAAAGCAATGGCAGCGGCGTGAATAGTCTTCTGGATTATTCCTTCGCCGTGAGCCGTCGACAGAAAACCGGCCTCAAACGGGGATGGAGCCAAGTATATACCCTGATCGAGCATGCTCCCGTAGTATTTTCTAAAGAGGGTTTCGTCACTGTCCTTTGCGCCGTCAAAATCGTTGACAGGCCCGGTATTAAAAAAGAGGGAACCCATTGAACCGATGCGGTTAATAGTGATTGGAATACCCTCGGCCCGGGCAGCCTTTTCAAGGCCGGAAAACAGCATTTTAGCCTTGTTTTCGAGCTCGGGATAGACCTCTCCCCTCTTAAGGATCTTTAGCGTTGTCAGGCCGGCGGCCATGGCCAGCGGGTTCCCGGAGAGGGTGCCGGCCTGATAGATATTCCCTTCCGGGGCCATCCCGGCCATGATTTCTTTACTCCCGCCGTAAGCGCCAACGGGTAGCCCGCCACCTATGATTTTACCTAAACATGTGATATCAGGCATGATATCATAAAGTTCCTGTGCGCCTCCGGGTGCCACTCTAAAGCCACTGATCACCTCGTCAAAGATGAGGAGTGCGCCATGCTCGCGGGTTATTTTCCTTAATCCTTGCAGAAAACTGTCATCCGGTACAATGACGCCCATATTGCCGGGAACCGGCTCGACAATGACCGCTGCGATTTCAGGTCCGAATTTGTCAAAAGCCTGATCTATGCCCTCCATATCATTAAAAGGGAGTGAAATTGTGTGTTTGGCCAGGTCCTGCGGTACTCCCGGACTTCCGGGGATGCCGAGTGTCGCGACCCCGGAACCTGCCGATACTAACAGGCTGTCGGCATGACCGTGATAACAGCCGTCAAACTTGATAATCTTTTCCCTGCCAGTGTGTCCCCTTGCAAGCCGGATGGCGCTCATTGTGGCCTCTGTTCCCGAGTTTACCATGCGGACCATCTCAATGGACGGCACCATCTTTACTATTATTTCAGCCATTTCCACTTCCAGCTTCGTAGGGGCTCCGAAACTGGTTCCGCTGTACAATGCTTTTTCGAGGGCCTGGACAACTTCCGGATGGGCGTGGCCCAAAATCATAGGGCCCCATGAACAGACATAGTCGATGTATTCGTTTCCATCCTCATCCCAGAGAAGGCAACCGTTTGCCTTTGATATAAAAGGCGGGTCAATGCCCACGGCCTTTCCAGCCCTCACCGGGCTATTTACCCCGCCCGGAATAAAGTCCTTGGCTTTTTGAAACAGTAAGTCAGATATTTTTCCCATTATTTTTCTCCACAAGATGATGATCTCGTAAAAAGTCTCATTTTCCCTCCCCTGCAGGGAGGGGATGAAGGGGAGGGGGGTATAAATGATTGATATTACAACATGTAGTTTTTATTTTTGCGTATTTTGCGCCTTTTTGCGGCTATATCAAAGATGTGCGTTAAAAATATTCCATACTCGTCTTTTTAAATTCCTTCTCGCTGAAGAGAAGAGCATAGTCATCAATTTTTACAGCGTGGGACATGCGCTCCGCTATTTGGTTACATTCATCCGAGCTGCTTCCATGGATCATGGTGTAGAGGTTGTATCGCCAGTGCTTTTGGGGTTTTCTCTGGTAGCAGTGGGTGACCTCTTGAAACCGGGCCAGGATATTGCCGGTTTCCTCTACCAGGTCATCGGGGACGATCCAGGCAACCATGGCATTGGAACTGAATCCTGCCTCCTGATGACGCAACGTGGCCCCGAATCGCCTGATGATGCCTCTCTTTTTCAGGTCATTGGCCCGGCGCAAAAAATCTTCTTCGGACATGCCGATTTTCTCAGCCATCACGGCAAATGGCCTCCGATCAAGGGGAAGGTCCCCCTGGATAAGGCTTATGACCTTTTTATCTAATTCATCAATCACGATCAAATAACCCTCTGGACGGGGTTTATCCCCGCCCCTACTCTTGCTCCAGACGTTCAAGTGGGAATATCGGATCACACCTGTGTTGTCAAGTGCGACTCTTTCTTAAAGTAGTTCACAAAGATTAGCAGTGTCCTGGTGGCAAGAAAAATGAGAAAAAAGCCATATCTTTAGATATAATTAATTGTTTGGATCTTTTCATTTTTGCTTGCAGTCTTCAAGATATTCATCACCTTACCCTAATTTTATCCAGGATACATAAGCCTTAACTGAGGATCTGGTCCGAATTCTGACTTGCCTATTTCTATACTATGCCGGTATAATTACACAATGTGGAAAACTCAAGGGAATACAAAAATTAGGTGGAATATTTGCCATGCTATTGACACTGATGCCGCTCAACTCATAATACACGCAGTTTATTAAAGGGAGTAAAGGTAAATGTTGCAATTTATTCTTACAGGTTACATCGAAAATGCTTTATCTCAAGCAGAATATGACAAGCTTGAAGATGGAACATTTTCTGGGCGTATTCCATCCAGCAAAGGAGTCATCGCTTTTGGTAAGATATTACGAGAGTGTGAAGATGAATTGCGCTCTACGCTTGAAGATTGGGTATTGGTCGGCTTAAAATTATGGCATCTCATCCCAGATACTCAGTTCCTCAGTTACGTATGATGCTAAATGAAGTCGAAGGAATTATAGGACGCGCCATTACTACCGATGAATGGAATAAGCTGGTCTAACAAAACAAATGCTCGTGCCAAGGTAAATCCGAGACCTTGGGAATGCCGATAGGATGGGATGAAATTGGTTATTGCTACCGGTGGGTGAAAGTCCCACCTGAGTAAAGGTTAGCCACCGACTAAGTAGTGAAATCCACGTGCAAACCCGGTAACGGGGGTAAGAAGCCCTGCTTTCGCGGGATGTTCCACAACGGAACGAGGGTGCAGGCTCTGTATCGAGCCCCTAAAAATGTATAGTTGTGGTCATTAGGATTATCCGGGAATCAGCGCACTGAGTGCCGAAGAAAGCCGACGGTTTGCATTGCTCGGAAGGCAGCAGTCCTTGGTTTGATGGGGTCGCCACGCTAACTATCTAAAACTCTTAAAGAAAGACCGTAAAAGCACCTATTTTTGGAAGGTAAAGCTATAATATTCAATAAGTTAGCGTGGCGACCCCAATTCGCAATTCGTAATTCCTGCCGTCTGAAATCCTCCTCTTTTGCCCTTGACTTGACCATTTGAATTGACTACTATATGTTTATCCAGGAGGTGTCGTATGAAAACCATGGGAATAAGCCAATTTAAATCGCATGCCTTGAAAATTTTGGACCAAGTTGCCAAAACACATGAAGTGATTGTCATAACAAAGCGAGGTAAGCCATTAGCCCAAATAACACCTTACCGCACTTCTGGTATAACCCCCAAGCCGGGCAGACTTTCTGATGCTCTTGTTTTTGAAAAAGACGTAATTTCACCGTTGGGTGAGGGAATGTGGGATGCCTGCAAATGATATATCTGCTTGATACACATACCTGGATCTGGTGGAACATGAACCCAAAAAAGTTATCAAAAAGGGTCAAAGGATTAATTGGCAATGCTGAGATGTATGATGAGATACTATTGTCCGCAATTTCTCCATGGGAATTCAGCAAACTCCTTGAAAAAAAGAGAGTGGGAATTTCGTGTGACCCAGAGGATTGGATAAATACTGCTCTCGATATGCCAAAACTTAGGCTAATCCCTCTCTCTCCTGTCTTATCATACCGCTCAACTGTGCTACCCCAACCTTTCCATGGTGATCCGGCTGACCAAATTATTGTAGCAACGGCAAGGGAAGAAAATGCAACGATATTGACAAAAGATAAAAAAATTCTTGCTTATAAAAATGTTCGAAGTTTTTGGTAACCATTAGAACATGGCAAGACAAAGCAGTTGGGCAGACCGCGAGATTGATGACGCTTTTTACGAGACCATCAATAGATTGATCTGATCTGCAAAAATGGTATGGTAAAAAGAAAAATATTTTAGACGAAATGAAAAGGTGTTGTAACCTGGCCGGAGGACGAAAGGCCGCGTAAATGTTGCTTTGAATGTCGAGATTAGTCCCGGAGGCAGCCATTGCAAAAAATATCTCCTGAGCTGAAAAAACAGCTTGAAACGAATCTTCGCCATACCTCTGATTTGGTTGAGCTTCATCATACTCTAAAACTCGCTTTATATCGTAAACTTTATCCTGATAAAAATGATTTCCAATTAAGGCGCTTGATATCTATAAGAAATGTTCGAGGTAACTTCAATGTCAGCTCTATTGATTGATTTTATGAAGGATATTTGCGTCTCTTTTGAGAAGGAAAACATTCCTTATTGTCTTGCCGGTGGTTTGGCCGTGTCTATTTGGGGGCCTGCCAGAGGCACCGTGGACGTAGATATTGTGGCATCAATTTCAGATGAAGAAAGAGATAGGATTGTTCGTCGGTTTGAAAAAGATTTCGATCTGCTGCAAAGCCATAAAGATGATATGCCTATGTGTCTGGTTACAATATGGCGTCATATTTTCAACTACAAGGATGAACCGGATATTCTTCAGTTGGATTTGATCATTGTACCTGATGATTACTCCGGGAAGATAATGAACCGGAAAATAGAAATAGAAGAATATGGAATGAAGATATATGTTATTTCAAAGGAGGACTTGATTGTATTGAAATTGGCCTCTTTTAGGAACCAGGACAAAGCAGACATTGAAAAGATTTTAGAACATGATCCAAAATTAGACTGGTTCTACCTCGAAAACACTGCAAAGAAATACGGCAAAAACTGGGATTTTATATACAGTTTAAGAAAATGATTTCCCTCAAACCCGACGATAGGCATCTTCTTCACGAATAACCACGCCTTGTTGCATGAGCCTTTCCAGGTGTTTACCCATATTGGATCGTTCGCCAAAGTCATAGAACTCCTTGGGTTCTCGCTTTTTACCGTACAGTATCCTTGCCTCGACTACCTCATCCATCTTTCTCGGTACGGCCAAAAAGTCTAACAGCTTTGCCTCCCGTTCATCAATGACGCCTAAGTAGCGGTCCCATAATTTCCCGGGATCTGATTCAAAGACTCCATGTTCGTGCGCCGCTATCCAGACTCGAGCCGGTACGGTGCGGAGCCGGTTTATTGATGCTATGGTGGCCTCGATGTCCGAGACAACATCTCCATACCAGGGACCGAAGGGGGCCAGGTCATAGTCCCCTAAGAAGAGTACACCCGGCTCACGAAAAAAGAAGGCGCAATGTCCTGCCGTGTGACCGGGTGTGGGGATGACTTCAACCGTCACTCCGCCTAAGTCAATGATCTCCTCCTCACGGAACAACCTTGCAGCCCGTCGGGATTTGTAGTGAAACTGTTCCCGCATGACCTGTCTCCAGTATTCCCGCTCCTTCTCAGTGGTCATCCCATAGAAATCCAGGAAACACTCCAGGTCTTCAAGCGCAGGGGCATCACGATCCGAGACCCATATCTCCCGGTCCTCGAACAAGTCCAGGTGCATGAGATGGTCTTCGTGATAATGGGACAACCAGGCCGCATCAACACCAGGTCCGTCTAAAAGTTCCTTTAGCCGCTCCCGGTCGGAGGCCGGATCAATAATCACCCGTAGATTCGCCTCAATATACAGAGAATGACAATATGGATACCTCCCGCCCTTTTCACCGGGAATGAACAACACAGGCCCGAATCGCTTCTCCATTTACTAAACCTCCGATTACACCAGCTATAATATTTTAGCTGTTTGAAAAATGCCTCACCCTTGCAAAGAGCTAAAGTATAACCACCAGCTTTAGTCGGATTATCTGAAAATACCTCCTGAGCCATTCTGCGATAAGAAACATTTCAATACCTGCAGTGGCCAGCTTAATCCACCAGACAGACTGGATTCCCCATCCGAAAAGTCCCGGCAATGTAAAGACCAGGCATGCAAAAAGGACATTGTCAAAGACTGCGGCAATAAAAATGGGATAGGTTTTACCAAAACCCTGAAACACGGCAGACATGGTCATGATAGTTCCTACGATCACGGTCCCTAATGACATGATCGTGAGATAAATAACTCCGTAGTGAATGACACTTTTATCATTGCTGAATACTCCGATTAAAATGCCCGGAAAAATCCGGCATAAAACGGTTCCTGATATCATAATTCCACAGGAAATCGCCCACCCTGTCCAGAGGGTAGTGGTTATCCTTGACTGTTTCCCTGCTCCATAGTTTTGACCAACGATCGCTGCCATGGCAGAAGTAACGGCCACCACCGGCATATATATGGCCTGGAGAATACGGAACCCAATCCCTATGGAGGCCAAGGCCGGTGTCCCGAATACGCTCACGACCCGGTATGTTATTAACATGTTGAGGGCAAGCAGAAAATAGGTCAAACCCGAAGGAAGCCCAATAGAAAGACTCCTTTTGATGATGCTCAGGTCCAGGCGCCAGGGTCCTTTTATCTTCAGATGTTGACCTCTTATTAAGATCATATAGATATAGATTGCAAGAGCAATAAGCTGGGACAAAAGTGAGGCGATGGCTGCCCCTCGCACACCGAGACGAGGGAAACCGAGAAGGCCGAAGATCAGGAGAGGATCCAAGATAATGTTAAGGATCGTGGATTGGACCATTATGATCATGGGTGTCTTTGTATCTCCCATGCCCCGGTAACAGGCGCCTATTACATGAAGTATAAGTACAAAGAAAAATGATATGGAAAAGACCCTGAAATATTCTACTCCCCACTCCAAAGACTGCCCTGTTCCGCCAAAAAAGGCGATGTAAGGATGCGCAATGGCCAAACCCGTAATAGATGAGGCGATACCAACTAAGATGGCGAGAATGAGACTCTGCTTATATACCTTTGCTGCTTCTTCATAGTCCCTTCTTCCAAACGCCTGTGAAATAAGGGCCATGCCCCCGATCCCGAGGACAAATGAGAGGCCTAAGATCACAAAGAAGGCATTCCCTGAAATGGAAACCGCGGCCACAGCGTCAGGCCCCAAACGACCCACAAAATAGAGGTCTGCCATGAGATAGAGCGTGAACATGATCATAGAAAAAGCAATGGGACCGGAGAGCCTGAGTAATTGCTTTGGAATGGAACCTTTGGTAAGATCGATGCGAGCGGTCATTTTCATAAAATCAAATCCAGTTGATTTCCCTTTTTCCTCTTTTTATGGTTCTTTTATACTTATACTTGGGATATCCGAGAATAAGAGACATGACCGCTTCATTTTCTTCCGGGATTTGAAAAAGTTCTTTTAGTTTTTTAACCTTGTTTATGGCCGGCGGTATCAGTCCAATTATAGTTGCTCCAAGTCCAAATGAATGGGCGGCCAACATTGCATAGGTGATACAGATAATCGCATCATGAGTATGTTCTTCAGCGCCTATGTTTGCGTGAATAATCAATACTGCCGAAGCATTTCTCATGATATTGTCATTCCCGGACTTTGTGTTATAATACCCCTTTTCTGCGGCTGGTAATATGTGATGTGTCAATGTGTTAAAGGTTTCCTGGGTTACGTTACGTTTGATCATATACCGGGCAATAGGGTTCTTTAACCACTTAACCAGGTTATCGTAGAAATTAGACATTAAGGTTAAGGTTTTGTCTAATATTTCTTTGTTTTGAACAACTGTAATCATCAGATTCCTTGGTGATCCGCCATACGGTGCATACGAAGTAGCATCTATTATGTTATTTAATATTTCTTTTGGAATTTCCTTATCTTTGAAATTTCTTATTGACCTGCGATTTGCCAGGAAGTTTATAAAGCTGTCCAAATCGATATTGGTTTCCTGAAGGTCATGGAAATTATCGTCGTATGACAGCCCTTTGATAGTAATCGATTTTGATTTGCAAATTGCCATACAATGACCGCATTTCACACAAAATGCCATTCTGTCATTGTTTATAGAAGCTTGTTCTGATTCATTTTTTTCGAATATTTTAAAAGGACAAACAGCAGTACACAGAAAACATTGAATACAAGTTTCCACATTAATATTAATTTCCATTTCAATCTCCTTTCTTATATGGTTTTATGAACATGTTTTTCGGGACACAGATTTTCGCAGATAAAAAAAAGGATTTTAAAATATCTTATAATCCAAGCTAATCTGTTTTCATCGGTATGCAGGTTTGTTTAAAAAGGCTATAAAACCTTTTGCATTATTTTAGCGGAAAAAGGATTTCCATGCGCGGGATAAACCATCTTCGCACCCTTATCCAATAGCAACTTCCAACCGTCTTTTACTTTCTGTATGTCGTCAGCAAATATTGGCAGACCAGGGCGGATTACAATAAGAGCACGTTCATGCCCCCGCTTCCTGCTCCATCCCTTTAAGTATAGCCAGGGTCTCATCACACCACCGAAGATATGCCCTGTTTATATACTGCCCGTATCTTAAAGTCATCAGCCAGTAGGTTAGGTTGGGGTTGTCCTTGTAATCAGTTTTCAGCATCTCTTCAGAGGCTATTATTTCTTTCAGCTTTTCAGACTGAAGTTCCCGGAAGTGTTCTACCTGACGGATGTTATCCTCCAGCGAAACCTGGTGCCCAAAAAAGAGCTTCAATAGAATTTCATGGCGTCCTATCAGGCGCCCGACGGGCCGGATCATCCATTCTCTTAACGCTTTTCGTCCTTTGTCCGTCAACGCGTAGATGTGACGGTCCGGTTTGCCCGTCTGCTTTTGGATTGATCTAATGGCGAGCCCTTCTGTGGCCAGGCGTTTGAGAATGGGATATATCTGGCCATAGCTTTCACTCCAAAAATAAGAGAGACTTTTTTCGAACTTCTTTTTTATGTCATAGCCTGACACAGGACCTATACTAAGGATGCCCATAACGGCGTATTTGCTCTTGCTCTCTTTCATAACTCTCTCATTTAGATATATACTTAAATGATATATATCTAAAAGATATAAACATGTCAAGGAAAAAATGTAAAAATTAGTCATTTCCGGAGGGGCATATATTAGACTTGAAATGATGATATTAATCGTATATTAGGAGTGTGACTGTTTTTGGTTTAGCCGGGTTGCCAAATTATGTTAGGTTTTCAGAAAATCATAGAAAAGAGGATTAAAGAGGCACAAAAGAGGGGGGAGTTTGATGAACTTCCGGGCAGTGGCGAACCTCTTAATGTTGAAGATGACAGCCATGTCCCCGAGGACCTTCGACTGGCCTATAAGATTTTAAAAAATGCGGATTGCCTTCCGCCCGAACTTGCGCTGAAAAAGGAAATCAGGCAAATGGAGGATATGCTGGAAAAAATCCCGGATGAAAAGGAAAAGTACCGTCAAATCAAACGGATAAATTACAAAATCCTGCAGTTGAACATGATGGGGAGGGGATCTTCTCCTCTTTTGGCGGAAACGGAAATATATTATGGCAAGTTAGTTGACAAAATGGCTCAGAAATGATTTTAAGAGATATACATACGCCTGGATGTTAGGAGAACCAGACCATGGACATGAAGAGAGACTATTATGAGGATATTCAACTGTTAGACAGTAAGGTCCTCTGGTTCTGGTTCCTGATGTTGATTGCCGCGTTGATCACCTTTCCCCTCATTGCCCCCAACTATTATATCTACATGGCCAACTACATGGCCATCAATGTCATTGTCACCGTGGGATTGAACATCCTTGTGGGTTATACGGGACAGATATCCCTGGGCCATGCAGGTTTTTTCGCCATTGGCGCCTATGGGACCGTCCTTTTGATGACCGCTTTGCATCTTCCCTTTCTCTTAGCCATTGTAGTGGCCGCCTTTATTGCAGCCTTTTTCGGTTTTGTCCTGGGCCTGCCGGCCCTGAGGCTGGAAGGGCCGTATCTTGCCATTGCCACATTGGGATTCGGCATGGCCATCACCCAGGTGATCGGCCGCTGGCAGGTCTTTGGTGGAAGGATGGGCCTTGAGACCCCAGACCTCAGTTTCGGACCCTATGTCCTTGAGAGTGACAGGCAGCTCTATTTCTTGATCGTCTCCATTGCATTTCTCCTGATCCTGGCGGCCCGGAACCTGATGAAAACAAGGGTTGGACGGGCCTTTATTGCCATAAGGGACAGCGACATCGCCGCCGAAACCATGGGTGTCAACCTGGTTTTTTACAAGACCTTAGCCTTTGCGGTCAGTGCCTTTTATGCGGGCATCGCGGGAGGTTTATTCGCTTTTCTCTTAGGCTTTATAAATCCAAGCACCTTTAACTTTATCCTTTCCATCTATTTTTTAGCGTTTGTGATTGTAGGGGGATTGGGATCTATCTTTGGTTCTATTATGGGTGGGATAGTCATGACCTGGCTCTTGCTGGTTCTGGATAAGGTCCAGGAACTTCCTTACCTCGGGACCGTTTTGATATCATTTTCAGAGAACTGGATGACCTTGAGCGGTCTTCCCAATATAGCAAGCATTATTTTCGGCCTGATTGTAGTTTTGCTCGTGGTATTTGAACCCCTTGGCCTGTTTGGCTTCTGGATAAGGACCAAGATCTACTGGAAGACATGGCCGTTTTAAAAGATGTTGCGGGTTGCTGGTTACGGGTTGCGAGCAAAGAAAGTGTTTTTAGCTTTTTAGAATAGGGTTTTCTTGTTTTCATTTTGAGGTACTCGAATGTTCCTCCAGCTCATCGTCAGCGGCCTTTCCTTTGGAAGCTTATATGCCCTGATTGCCCTTGCCATGGTTATCATTTACAAGACCTCGGAGGTCCCCAACTTCGGCCAGGGTGAAATGGCCATGCTATCCACCTTCGTGGCTTACACGCTTCTTGTGACCCACGAATACTCCTTTGCGGTTTCTTTTATCGGCGCCCTTGTCTTTGCCGCGGCCCTGGGAATATTTCTGGAATTTGTCTTTTTAAGGAGGGCCAAGGACCCCAACATCCTGAGCCTCATTCTCATCACATTAGGCTTTCAGATGATCCTTTACGGACTGGCGAGCTGGAAATGGGGGGCTGATCAGAAAGACCTCCCTTTTCCGGTGTCCGATTTTGATGTCATCCATCTCGGGTCTGCCGTGATCAGTTATTTGAATATTGCCACGCTTCTCATTACGCTTGCGTTGATGTTTATCCTTTTTTTGTTTTTCAAATACACAAAGGTGGGAATTGCCATGAAAGCGACCCAGCAGAACGCCACGGCAGCCCGCATCAATGGGATTCGTACAAACAGGATACTCTCCATCACATGGGCAATGAGCTCTATGATCGGTGCAGTGGCCGGCATTTTATTGGCTCCCATTGCCACATTAGATCCGAATCTCATGTTAGATCCACTTTTGAAAGGTTTTGCCGCGGCAGTGTTAGGCGGTATGACCACCCTGGTCGGCGCGGCATTGGGTGTTATCGAAAACCTTTTTGGCGGCTATGTCTCCCTTGAGTTTAAGTCGATTGTGGCCTTTGGAATTATTGTACTGGTCCTCTGTTTTAAGCCGAGCGGGTTGTTTGCGAGGCATTATGTGAGGAAAGTGTAAAACAGAGCTCAGAGATCAGATGTCGGAAGTAGGGCAGGCCATCGTGCCTGCCTGTCAGACTGACCATGACTGTCGGACCAATTTCGGAAACGTATAATTATGTTACTATTAACGGACAAATGATCAATGTCAAATGACAATTTTTTCTCCATTGAAAACTTGACCATCACCTTTGGCGGCCTCGTGGCAGTGGACAGGGTCAGCATTAATGTGAAACCCGGTTCTATCTTTTCCATTATCGGACCCAATGGGGCCGGCAAGACTACGATTTTTAACTGTATAAGCGGCCTTTATAAACCTGATTCAGGGGCAATTTATTTCAGGGGTGAGGATATCATAGGCCTCAAACCCCACAGGATTGCCCAGAAAGGGATTTCCAGGACCTTTCAGAACATTGAACTCTTCTCCAGGATGACTGTTATGGAGAACCTGATGTTAGGCCGTCACATCCATATGAAAACCGGTATCTGGACAGGGGCCACATTTTTCAGGAGAGGCTCCAGTGCGGCTAAAGATGAGATAAAACACAGGGAGCGGGTGGAGCATATCATTGACCTTTTGGATCTCCAGGCCGCCAGAAATCAATTTGTGGGGGGGCTCCCTTACGGGACCCAGAAATTGGTTGAGTTAGGGAGGGCCTTAGCATTGGAACCGAAATTGCTTCTTCTTGACGAACCCTCAGCGGGCATGAACTCCGAGGAGAAGCAAGATCTGATATTCTGGGTAAAGGACATCCAGGATGAACTCGGGGTCACGATCCTGTTGATCGAGCACGACATGAAGATGGTCATGGACATATCAGACCGCATCCTGGCCATTAATTTCGGCAAACCCATTATGGAAGGAAACCCTGAAGAGGTACAGAAACACCCTGAAGTACTGAAGGCCTACTTAGGAGAGGATGATATAGAATAAAGATGAGCGCGCTGCTTGAGATAAAAAATATAGAGACGTTTTATACTCTGATTTATGCCCTGCGAGGTGTATCCCTTTCCGTGGAAGAAGGGACCATCACGGCGGTCTTAGGAAACAACGGGGCAGGAAAGTCCACTGTCCTGAAAACCGTTATGGGCCTCTTGGATGATCAGCCGGATAAGGGTACAATAGAATTCATGGGCAAAAGGATTGATGGAAAAGACCCTGAAGTGATTGTGAGAAGGGGAATCTCTTATGTGCCCGAGGGGAGAGAGGTCTTCGAGGAGCTTAGTGTCCGGGAAAACCTGCTCATGGGGGCCTACATAAGAAAAGATCGAGCAGGCATAAAAAAGGATTTTGAACGGATATACGGGTATTTCCCTGTCCTGAAAGATAGAGAGGACCAGTGGGCAGGGACACTTTCCGGCGGTGAGCAGCAGATGTTGGCCATTGGCCGGGCCCTCATGAATCGGCCCAAGCTCCTTTTTCTCGATGAACCTTCCTTAGGGCTTTCTCCTATCCTGGTCAGGGATATTTTCAAGATCATCAGCACCGTCAATGATGAGGGCGTCACGATTTTGTTAGTGGAACAGAACGCCCGCATGGCCCTGACCATTTCCGATGTTGGCCTTATCCTGGAAAACGGGCGGTTCGTTATGAAGGGCAAAGCAAAGGAACTCATGGAAGACAAGGATGTCCAGGAGTTTTATCTTGGCGTGAGATCGGAAGAGTCGGCCAAAGGGTATCAACGCTGGAAGAGAAAGAAGAGGTGGAGATAAAATTGCTTCGCAATTTTATATTTGATTATAAAGAAAATGTGGAGATTAATTAAAAATGCCTCTTGAAGTAGTTCCATTGATATTTAAACAGACCACCGAAAAATATGGCGACCGGGTGGCCTTGCGCAAAAAGGAATACGGGCTCTGGCACGATATCTCCTGGAATGAATATTACAGGCTCGCCAAGTATGTTGGCTCCGCCCTTATATCCATAGGCATGAAAAAGGGAGATTGTGTCTCCATTATAGGAGATAATTGTCCCGAATGGGTGATCATAGACATGGGCATCCAATGCGTGGGCGGCGTTGCGGTCGGCGTCTATTCCACAAACGCCTGGCCCCAGGTAGAGTATGTGATCCAGAATTCGGAATCGAGATTTTTCTTTGCGGAAAATGAAGAACAGTTGGATAAATGGCTCCATTTCCGGGATAAGGCACCCAAACTGGAAAAGGTCATTGTCTGGGACCTGGAAGGCTTGAGACATTTTGAGGATCCCATGGTCATGACCTATGACGATATCCTGGAAATGGGTCGAGGAATTGTAGAAAAAGATCCCGACCTGTTTGAAAATCGCATGAATGAGCTAACACCAGAGGATCTCTCGGTTCTTATCTATACATCGGGCACTACAGGTCCCCCAAAAGGGGCCATGCTGACCCACAGGAATGTCACATGGATGGGCCGTACCATTGTCATGGATAACCCGATAGAAGACGATGATGAAGTCATGTCTTTTTTGCCCCTGTGTCATATCTTTGAGCGTCTCTTTTCGGTCTTTGCGCACATAACAAATGGCTATACGGTCAGTTTCATAGAAAGTTTGGATACTGTAACCGATAATATGAGGGAGATATCCCCGACCGTGGGATATGCTGTTCCGCGCATCTGGGAAAAATATCTTTCCGCTGTTTATATCCGGATGTCGGATGCGACCTGGTTTAAAAAACTCGTTTTTGGCATTGCCCTTAAAATAGGGAAAAGCCGGGCTACCCTGAGGATGAATTTCAAGCCGGTCCCTTTCTATATCGAAGTCCTTTTTAAGCTTGCCTATTTTGCTGTTTTCAGAAAACTAAAGGAGAGATTGGGATTTGAACGTCTGAGGGTTGCCTATTCCGGGGCAGCCCCTATTTCTCCTGATGTGCTTCATTTTTTCCAGTCCATGGGAGTCAACCTCATAGAGGGGTATGGTCAGACAGAGGGCACTGGTGTGACCTGTGCCTCTCATATGGACAAGGTGAAGTTCGGAACAGTCGGCCCGCCGCTTCCGGGAACCGAAATCAAAATTGCGGAGGACGGCGAAATATTAGTGAAGTCTCCCTCAGTATTCAAGGGATATTACGGAGCCCCGGAGGCGACTGCGGAGGCCATAAAGGACGGATGGCTTTACTCCGGTGACGTGGGAGAGATTGATGAGGACGGGTATCTGAAGATCACGGACCGGAAAAAGGATATTATTGTCACGGCTGGAGGAAAGAACATTACCCCCCAGTATATTGAAAACAAGCTGAAGGCCGGCCCGTATATCAATGACGCGGTCATTATCGGGGATGGGAAGAAATTCATCAGTTGCCTGATTATGATCGATGAGGACAATGTGGTCAAATATGCACAGGATAATAAGATACAATTCTCCACATACAATGACCTGACCCAGAGTCCGGAGATAATAAAATTTATCCAGGGCGAGGTGGACGCGGTAAACGACACCTTGGCCCGTGTGGAGCAGGTAAAGAAATTCACTATTCTTCCCAAGAAGCTTTATGAGGAAGATGGCGAAGTCACGCCGACCATGAAGGTGAAACGAAAATATATAAATGAGGCATTCGGTGACCTGATCGAGGCCATGTATAAGAGGAGGTAATCGGTCAAAACTGCTTATGGAATATTAGCAATCCCAAATAACAAATCCCAAATAACAAAAAAATTCCAATGACCAAAACTAGAAAATCCAAACGATATGTTGTCTATGAAGGTTTTGGTCATTGAAAACGCGCAGCGTGTTGGAATTTGAGATTTATTTGTAATTTGGTGCTTGGAGTTTGTATTTTTCGGCACAAAACTCCAAGGCAGAGCCATTTAGCTCTGACCTGGCCCATAGGACCAGGTTTTCAATGTAAGAACAAAAATAATTAAGGAGGATGAATATGAAAAAGAAAAATCTGATTATTGTGATTGCTTGCGCAGTGCTCATGTCTGTGGCTATTGTTCCTGCTGCTTTTGCAGAAAGGGGAGTTACGGATACTGAGATTCGCATCGGACAGTATGGGCCCCAGTCCGGCCCTGCGGCCCTCTGGGGCTCAGTGGCTCGCGGGACCGGGTGTCTTTTCGACATGATCAATGCCGAGGGAGGCATTCATGGCCGCAAAATCAAATATTTTTTGAGGGATGACGGCTATATGGCGCCCCGGACCAAGGCAATCTGTAAAGAACTGGTGGAAAATAAAGGGGTCTTCGCAATGGCCTCGGGCGTCGGCACTTCACCGGGCATGGCCGTCAAAAGATATCTGCATAAAAAAAAGGTTCCCTGGGTTGGTCCTGCGACCGGTTCGACTCACTGGGCCTACCCGCCCACAAAGTATCTCTTTGCCGATTACCCTCTCTATGTTGATGAGGCCGCTATCCTGGCTGAATACGCTATCACAAAATTAGGTAAAAAGAGAATCGCCTTTTTTTACCAGAACGATGATTACGGAAAAGAGGGGCTGGTTGGAGCAGAGGCAATTCTGAAAAAACATGGCATGAAATTTGTCACTACCGTTTCTGTTGAGGCCCTTGATACGGACCTGAGCTCTCATTGCATGAAACTTAAAAATGCGAATGCCGATTGTGTGATCAACTGGCTGCTCCCCAAGCATGGCGCAATCATCATTATTACGGCTGCCAAGATGGGTTTTAAAACCCAGTGGATGACCACAAGCACGTTGAGTGATATTCCGATCATGTACAAGATCAGCAAAGGTCTTTATAAAGACGTGATTTTCGTTACCTTTGCCGAACTTCCCGGCTCTCAACATCCCCTCATGAAAAAATACAAGGCGGCCCATGATAAATTTGCCCCCAAAGACCGATGGGGCATATTTTACTATGCGGGAATCTATTTTGCGGAACCTATGGTGGAAGGCCTAAAAAGGTGTGGCCGAAATCTTACGGCAGACAACTTTGTAAAGGCCATGAACTCCATAAAAGATTTCCAGGGCATTGGACCCAAAATCAGCTATGGTCCTGACAAGAAACAGGGGACACGATCCCTTTTTCTCGCTAAATGCTTAGAGGGTGGCAAAATGGAGCGTCTCTCAGACTGGATGACCTCTGATATTGATCTCCAGGATGTACTCAAAAAACTCGGCAGATAACAGGTTATTAATCTTTGACCTCGTCCCTGCTTGATATTTGTGTTTACAGAAGTGGGGTCGGGCCTTTATCGAATGAATTTAAAGGGGGTGTTAGATGATGAATGTCATAAGAAAGTTGTTGTCCAAAAAAGTGTGTTTAACAGGTGGGCTGATTTCCGTTGCTATAATCTTTATGTTTGCAGGTTGCGCAGCGCCACCCAAGCCATTTGATCCCGGAATAAAAGGCCCGCAGATGCTTGTGGAACCAGGGGTTGTCTCGATTGGAGTGGTATCAATGCTGCGCACCCCGCTTGTATTCAAGGGGAAAGGCTTTGATCCGGAGGATTCGGTTTTTATTACCCTGTTAAACGTCAAGAAAGGCGATAAGCTCGTCCATGTGCCCATTGCTGATGGGAATGTGGACAAAAACGGGTTTTTCACGGCCAAGGTCGGTACCTTAGCCAAGGTCAGTGAATTGTTGAATGCCAGATTGGGCTCAAACAAAAAGCTGGAGACTACTATCATTGTGAGCCGGCCGCCAATAGCCCCTGGGAAATATACGGCCAGGGCCGTAAGTATGGAATCCGACAAGATAGCGGTATGCAAACTCGTGATCGAGGCTCCCTGGGGACTGGATGACTTAAAAGACTGGATTGGAAAGAAAAAGGGAAAAATTGTAGAAAAGAAATAAAATCGTCTTCGCGATTTTATTTACAGACGTTCCAGCAGGCGGTGATGGATGTTATCAAATCCGCCGTTTGACATGATCAGGACCACATCTCCTGGTCGGGTTTCTTTCACCAGTGCCTCTATTAATGGATCTGTGTTTGGAAAAGAGAATGCCGCAAGGTCCCTTTTTTCAAGGTCCTCTTCAAGGCGTTTCGAGGAAAACCGTTCTCCCATGGGAATCTTTTCGGTCATGGGAGGTTCGGGGACCATGATCAGGTCTGCGCTGTCAAACGAGGCGGCATATTGCTCCTGAAAAATATTTCGCCTGCTGGAATTGGACCTGGGTTCGAATACGGCAATCAAGCGGCGGCCTTTGTATTTTTCCTTCACAGCACGTATGGTTTCTTTGACCGCTGTGGGATGGTGGGCAAAATCATCCAACACGAGTATCCCACTTTTTTCTCCAATAACTTCCTGACGCCGTCTGATACCTCCGAAACTCTTTACCGTCTTAGAGAGGATAGGGAAGGATATCCCTATGAAGTCGGCCAAAACAATTGTTGATAAAAGATTTGATATGTTGTGGCGGCCATAAAGTGGTGTACAAAGGGTTATGTAATCCTTGCCGGCCTTCAAAACCTTGAAGCATGTAAAATCTTCCTGAACGGTTATGTCGATTGCCTTCCAGAGGCTGTTTCCCGAAAGACCATACGTGCTCACGGGACATTTTGCCCTGTTGATTTCAGCCGTGATTATCGGATCATCGCCGTTTGCTATGAGCAGGCCCTCCGGCGGCATGAGGTCGATCAATTTTCTGAAACTCTCAATAACATGGTCCAGATCCCGGTAAATATCGGCGTGGTCGAATTCTATGCTGGTAAGTATTGTGACCCATGGGCCGTAGTGAAGAAATTTTGGCCCTTTATCAAAAAAGGCCGTGTCGTATTCATCGCCCTCTATAACGAAATACGGGCCGTTTCCAAGTTTAAAATTTTTCTTGAAATCCAGGGGAATACCCCCGATCATGAATCCCGGGTCCATGCCGGCCTTTTCTAATACCCACGATACCAGGGCGGATGTGGTTGTCTTGCCGTGGGTACCGCTGATCACAATGGTGCTTTTGTCCTTAAAAGCGAACCGCTTCAGGGCCTGGGGAAAGGAGAGATAAGGGAGCGCGAGGCGTGAAAGCTCCCTGGCCTCCGGGTTATTCCTTGTGATTACATTTCCCACAATGACCAGATCAGGCCCGGGATAAAGATTATCAGGGCTGTAACCCTCCATAACCGGGATGGACAATGCTTCAAGGAAATCGCTCATGGGGAGGTAAACGTTTTGATCCGAGCCCGTCACCCGATACCCTTTCTCTTTCAGGATTCCCGCCAAGGAGGCCATGCCTGTTCCGCAAATCCCCATCAGGTGGATGTGATGAGGTTTTCCGTGTGCTTTGTTTAGTTCGGGGAGAAGTTCTGTTTTAGTGCCCTGTGTTTGAATGGAAACACCTCTTTAATAAAAAATCCTTGCTATTTATTTTGTATTTTTATAAACTAAAAAATTCTAAGCAATTAAGTATAATTTCACGAGGAGACCCCATAATGGCAAAGGTTTGTGACATTTGCGGAAAAAAACCTGTGGTCGGCTATAATGTCAGCCATGCTCATAATAAGACCAAGAAACGCTGGTATCCCAACCTTCAGAAGGTGAGGTGCATCCAGGATGGCCAGATCAAAAGAATAAGGGTCTGTACAAGCTGTATCAAGTCCGGCCGGATCGTTAAGCCATAAAGCCCTGCTGGCGGTAGGTCACTCCTTATAAAGTATTTTAGAGTCTTTCCACGACCAGGACACTTTTCACCTTTTTTATGGCGTTTATAATATCCTGAAGCTGTTTATAATCCTCCACTTCAATAGCAAAAATCGCGATACCCTTTTGATCCAATGTTGTTTTGACATCAGCCTCGATGATATTGGCGTCCTTTTGAGTGATGACGGAGGTTATGTCAGCCAGGATTCCCTTCCTTTCTACGCTGGTTACCCTCAGTTTTGCGGTATATACATCCTCTTTGGAGGGTTCCCATGATACCTCCACCAATCTTTCGGGATCAGCGCTGAGAACATGTCTGCAATCGTGATGGTGGATGGTGATACCCCTGCCCCGGGTAATAAATCCGATAACACTCTCCCCCGGCAGGGGATGACAGCAACTGGCAAAGCGTATAAGCATGTCGCTTACTCCCCTGACCCTTATGCCATGGTCGGCTTTTCGCCGTTTTATGTGACCAACCATTTTACTTACAATGCCTGGCGGTTTTTCATCCTTGATTCCAAGTTTAGGTTTGAGACGTCCGATTATTTGTTTGGGGGATATCTTGCCGAAACCTATCTGGGCGATCAGGTCTTCCACTGAATGGAATGACAGGTCTTTTGCGATGGCTGAGAGCTGCTTACTTTTCATGATATTGGGCAGGGTCATATGCTCTTTTTCAAAGGTTTTTTCCAGAATGTTTCTGCCTAAGTTGATGCTTTCATCCTTTTCCTGATTGTTTATCCACTGCCTGATCCTGTTCTTTGCCCGGGGTGTTTTCACAAAGTCCAGCCAGTCTTTGCTCGGATGCTGTTTTGGGGATGTGATGATCTCCACAATATCCCCTGTTTTCAACTGGGATCTCAGCGGAACCATCTTTCCGTTGACCTTGGCCCCCATGCATTTTTCTCCCACCTGAGAGTGAATGCCGTAGGCAAAGTCAATGGGCGAAGCGCCTTTGGGGAATGACTTGACCTCTCCCGTGGGAGTAAATACATAGACTTCATCCGGGAAGAGATCCATCCTGACACTCTCCAAAAACTCTGCCGGGTCTTTCAGATTTTTTTGCCATTCGAGGAGCTGGCGCAGCCATGCGAACTGCTTTTCATCGGTTTTGCCCGTAATAGGTCCCTCTTTGTACTTCCAGTGGGCCGCAATTCCGTCTTCTGCAACCCTGTGCATGTCCCATGTCCGGATCTGAATCTCCATCCTTTGACCTAAGGGACCTATCACCGTTGTATGCAGGGATTGATACATGTTTGCCTTGGGAACGGAAATATAATCCTTGAACCTGCCTTGGACCGGTTTCCACATGGAATGGATATGACCCAAGGACTCATAGCATTCCTTGATGCTGTTGACTATGACCCGGAACGCTAAAATATCGTATACCTGATTAACCGTAAGGTTTTGATCCAGCATCTTTCTGTAGGTGCTGTAAAAATGTTTATCCCTCCCTTTGATCTTGGCCTGAATGCTGAATTCCCCTAATTTCTTGGAGAGCACTTCATTGATCTCTTTTATAAATTCCTCACTTTCCCCCCTTCTTTGTGCGATCAGATCCTTGATCTTTTTGTAGATCTCAGGCTCAAGGTAATACAAACACAAGTCTTCCAGATTGGACTGGATCCAGTGAATACCCATCCTGCCGGCTAATGGGGCATAGATGTCTAAGGTCTCCGCTGCAATGAGCTGTTGCTTGGCCTGCGGCTGAAAACCCAGCGTCCTCATATTATGCATCCTGTCGGCTAATTTGACTAAAATAACGCGGATATCAGTAGACATGGCAAGAATCATCTTGCGAACATTTTCGGCCTGGCGCTGCTCGCGGCTGGAGAACTGAATCTTGCTGATTTTTGTGACACCATCCACGATATTGGCCGTTTCCTCGCCAAAGAGGCGCGCTATTTCATCGAGCTTTGCATCGGTGTCCTCGAGCGTATCATGGAGAAGCCCGGCTACAATACAAACAACATCCATCTTCATTTTGGCTAAAATATAGGCTGCCTCCAGCGGGTGAGAGAGATATGGTTCACCCGAAAGGCGGATCTGACCCTGATGGACCTTGGCCGAATAGACATATGCCTTTTCAACCAGTTCTACATTTGCCTTTGGATGATAGCCGAGAAGCTGTGATGTTATGTCATTTAAGCGAATCATACAGGAATTTCACTTTTTCTCTGATAATGGCAGATGCCTCTTCAACGGGAACGCTGGTGCTTTCGGGTCCACCACGCATCTTTATTTCCACAAGACCGTTCTTGATTCCTTTGACACCTATTGTCACGCGCACAGGGATACCAAGAAGGTCGGCATCATTGAATTTGACCCCGGCCCGCTCATCCCTGTCGTCAAGGAGGGCGTCAACATCATGACCTAAAAGTTTTCTGTAGATTTTTTCCGCTGCTTCCTTTACAGCGGAATCGTGCATCTGGAGTGGCAGGATGGTCACCTCAAAAGGCGCGACGGGAACGGGGAAAATAATACCATCCCTGTCGTGGTTCTGTTCTATAGCCGCTGCCACTGTCCTCCCTACGCCGATACCGTAGCATCCCATGATGATCGGTATCTCTTTTCCCTGTTCATCCAAAAAGAGTGCTTTTAAGGCGTTGCTGTATTTTGTGCCTAACTTGAATATGTGTCCTACTTCTATGCCCCTTCCAAACTGTATGTGCCCGCCACATTTGGGACATGAATCCTGAGGAGTAATTATTCTGAGATCGCCAAAAAGATCCACGCCAAAATCTCTGCCCAAGTTTACGTTCTTCAGGTGCACATCCTTTTTGTTTCCTCCGGTGACGAAGTTTATCATTTCCCTGATGGCGTGGTCTGCCACCAATTTGACCTTAAGGCCCGCAGGACCGGCAAAACCAATTGGTGCTCCGGTGGTTTCCTCCACTAATTGCGTATCGGCTAATTCGAGGCTTTGGGCTCCCAAGAGGGTTGTGAGCTTGGCCTCGTTTAGTTCATGGTCACCTCTCACTAATGCAGCCACTACCTTTTTATCTGCTACGAAGATAAGGGTCTTAATAAGCTGGTCCGGTGAAATGTCTAAGAAGGATGTCACCTCTTCAACGCTCTTGATATCCGGCGTGTCCACTGCTTCGAGGGACTGCATTTCCTGCCCGTCGCTTTCGGGCAGATTGTCAGGCGGTTTGACTTCCGCTTTTTCAAGGTTGGCCGCATAGTCGCAGTTTGTGCAGCTTATAATTTGATCCTCTCCAGTGTCTGCAAGGACCATGAATTCATGGGAATAGCTTCCGCCGATCGTGCCGGTATCGGCCTCAACGGCCCTGAATTTAAGGCCGCATCTCCTGAATATGTTGGCGTAAGCCTCGTGCATGATCTCATAGCTGCGGTTGGCGCCTTCATCGTCCACATCAAAACTGTATGCGTCCTTCATGATAAACTCACGGCCGCGCATGAGCCCGAATCTTGGACGTATTTCGTCCCTGAACTTGGTTTGAATCTGGTAAAAATTGATGGGCATCTGTTTGTAGGATTGGATCTCTTTTCTCACAAGATCCGTAATGATTTCTTCATGGGTGGGTCCGATACATGCATCTCTGTTGTGACGATCCTTGAATCTCAAAAGCTCGCGACCGTAATAATCCCACCTGCCGCTCTCCTGCCAGAGTTCCGCGGGTTGAAAAGCGGGCATTAATATCTCTATTGCGCCGGCCCGGTTCATCTCATCCCTGATGATATTTTCCACTTTCTTGATACACCTGAGACCTGCCGGGAGATACGTATAAATTCCGGAGGTCAATTTTCTGATCATTCCCGCCCTGAGCATAAGCTGGTGGCTTATGACCTCGGCTTCCGCCGGTATTTCCTTGTATGTAGGGATGAAATATTTTGAGTATCGCATGGTAGTCTCTACAACCTTCCTATCCTTTTTACATATACGATAATTGGGGATGGTTCTAAGTTCGGCCAGTATATTTAACCACGAAGAACACGAAGAATCACGAAGAACTTATTCTAAAACCAGTTTTCTGACTTCATTGATCAAAACCTCTGCCAGTTCCTTTTCCGGTACTTTCTTTATGACTTCCCCTTTTCTGAACAAGATTCCATATCCCCGTCCCCCTGCAATCCCGATATCCGCCTCTTTGGCCTCTCCCGGGCCGTTGACCACGCAACCCATTATGGCAACTTTTGGGGATGCCTTAATATCGGCCAACGCCGTTTCTACTTTTTCAACAAGGGAAAAAAGGTCTATTTCGGTGCGGCCGCAAGTGGGACAGGAAATGATCTCGGGGCCCCGATGTCTGAGGTTTGTGGCCCTTAGGATTTCATATGCAACCCTGACTTCCTCAACTGGGTCCCTGGTCAGAGAAACGCGAAAAGTGTCACCGATGCCGTTTGCCAACAAATACCCTATGCCAAGGGCGCTTTTCACGGTACCGGATATAAGTGTGCCTGCCTCTGTCACTCCGAGGTGCAGTGGGTAATCCACCTTCTCACTCAGGAGTTCATAGGCCCTGATGGTATCCAGTACATTTGAGGATTTCAATGATATTTTGAACCGGTCAAAGCCCAGACTTTCAAAGAGGTCCACATGTATCAAGGCGCTTTCCACCATGGCTTCGGGTGACGGGCGTCCATATTTTTTTAGTGTCTCTTTGTGTAAAGACCCTGCATTAACTCCTATTCGAATGGGGACCTTTAATCCCTTAGCTGCCTTGACTACTTTTTCAACGGCTGCTTTTCCGCTTATATTGCCGGGATTAATCCTCAGCCCGTCCGCACCTGCGTCTAAGGCCATAAGGGCAAGCCGATGATCAAAATGAATATCCGCAATAAGCGGGGTTGTAATCCTATCCTTGATTTCCCTGAAGGCCGTTGCAGCCTTTTTGTCTGGAACAGCCATACGAACTATTTCGCATCCCGCGTCGGACAGTCGTTCTATTTGACCAATAGTAGCGGATACATCCCGGGTGTCCGTATTGGTCATGGATTGTACCGCTATGGGCGCTCCCCCGCCTATGGGTACGTCTCCGATGTATATCCTGCGTGTGGTTTTTCTTTTTACGTTTGTGGGCATGTACAATATTCCAAGCGGCGAAGCCGCGTTATATAAAATCGTGCAGCGATTTTATTGCTTAATACAGGAACATAGGCTTCCCGCTCACGTGCATTACCTTGGGCCGGTATTCTTCAACATCATAGAGTTCTCTTATGTCCACCCGTTTTTGACCCGTGGTGATGGTGCTCAATGGGATATCCGTATAGATCCCCCGGTTCAGGGCAACAAGGCGGCCGAAAGTGCCCTTCAAGAAAAGGTCTATGGCCATGTTCGAGTAGTTTACGGCCACCATGAGATCCAGAGAATCAGGCGCTCCGCTTCTCATTAGATAGGATATCCTCTGGTTGAGGACATCCTGACCAGTCAATTCCTTTAGAATAGCCCCTGTTTCCTCCCCTATGCCGCCAAGCCTGCGGTGACCGTATGCATCTGACTCCCCTGACAGAAGCATCTCTCCTCCTGCCATTTTAGCCCCCTCGGATATCGTGATCATGGCATAGTTCTTGGGATTCGCATTTTTATCCTTCATGATCAATTTTGCCAGTTTTTCCGGATCAAAGGGGATTTCGGAAATAATGGCCCGATCAACGCCCGCAAGGTAAGCTGATATGAGCGATGTTTCCCCGCAGTAACGGCCAAAAAGTTCAATAACGGCGATCCGTTCATGAGAACCTGCGCAGGTCCTTAGGGCATGTATAAAATTTACCCCCCTGGTCACGGCCGTGGAAAAGCCGATGCAGAAGTCCGTGCCAAAGACATCATTGTCCATGGTCTTGGGAATCGCAATGACGGGAAATCCCTCCCTGTGGAGCCTTTCTCCAAAGCTCAGGGTGTCGTCTCCTCCTATGGGGATAATGGCGTCGATTTTCAGGTGTTCAAGGTTTTTGAGGACATGGAAGGTAAAATCCTTTATGTCATCCTTTTTTTTGAATGACTTTTTTAAAAAGCCAGGCGTTTCTTTTATCCTGACTGCGCTAGGATTGGTTCGAGACGTATGAAGATAGGTGCCCCCGGAACGGTCAATGGTGCGTACATCCTGCGGGTGGATCTCCTGTAAACAGGTAGCCGCAGACTTGGAATCGTCAGGGTTGTATTCCAGAAGCCCGGCCCATCCCCGTCTTATTCCGATCACCCTGATGCCTTCACTTGCCCCCCTGTAAACTAAGGTTTTGATACAGGGGTTAAGGCCGGGGACGTCTCCGCCACCGGTCAAAATGGCAATGGTCTGTCTATTCCTGGTCTTTTTTTTCATTGGAAACCTCTTATGGTATAGCCTGTTATATTTTCGATTATTTAAATTAGAAAAACAGGCCGACCCTGTCAAGATGATTCCAATTAAGCCTGCCACAATCACCTCTGGTTTTCGGTTTTCTGTTGACAAGAGCGGGTAAAAAGCTATGGTTATAACTTCACGAAATAGAAGGAGGGTAAACTATGTCTGTTTCCGAGAAAATTCGGGCGTCCATTGAAAAATCATCATGGATCAGGAAGATGTTTGAAGAGGGGGGTAAGAGAAAAGCGAAATACGGGGCGGAAAATGTCTTTGACTTCAGCCTGGGAAACCCCAACCTGGAACCGCCTCCCAGGTTCAATCAAATCCTTCAGGAGCTCATTTCTGATCCGGCATCCGGTCAGCATGCTTATATGCCCAATGCCGGTTTTGTGGAAACCAGGCAGGCTGTTGCGGATTATCTAAATAAGTTTAACATGCCTGAATTTAAACCGGATGAGATCGTGATGACCGTGGGGGCAGGGGGCGCCCTGAATGTGGTGCTCAAGACCGTTCTCAATCCGGGGGAAGAGGTCATTATTCCCAAGCCATATTTTGTGGAATACAACTTCTACCTGGATAATCACCAGGCTGTACCCAAGCTGGTGTCTACAAAGCCGGATTTTTCTCTGGATTGTGATGCCATTTCCGAAGCGATGACAGAAAAGACCAGGGCTATTCTGATTGATTCTCCCAACAATCCCACAGGCAATGTTTACGGGGAAGAGGAGCTGAAGGAATTGGCCGGGGTCCTCTCACATTTCAGTGAAAAATTCGGACAGCCCATATATCTGATCTCGGATGAGCCCTACCGCAGAATAACCTATGACGGTGTTACGGTGCCCAGTATCTTCAATGTGTATAATGAGAGCTTTGTGGTGACGTCTTTTTCAAAGGACCTCTCGCTGCCGGGCGAAAGGATCGGCTATGCTGCCGCTCATCCCGATATTTCGGACAAAGGCATGATATCGGCGGGCATGGTCCTGTGCAACAGGGTGTTAGGATATGTTAATGCCCCGGCATTGATGCAGAGGGCCGTGTCTCATCTTTTGGAAGAAAGCGTTGATATTTCCATATATCAGAAAAGAAGGGATATGTTATGTGACGGCCTTGCCTCTTTTGGTTATGATTTTGTGAAACCGCAAGGTGCTTTCTATCTTTTCCCTAAAACACCTGTCGAGGACGATGTGGCCTTTGTAGGAGCGCTTCAGGAAGAAAACATCCTGACAGTTCCGGGAACCGGTTTTGGTGGCCCGGGCCATTTCAGGATAGCCTACTGCGTCTCGGATGAGACCATTGAAAAGGCATTGCCCGGATTTGAAAGGGTCATGAAGAAATATTGAATATTGACGATTGAATATTGAATATTTTTAAGATCAAGGGCATCTTCCTAAAATCGTCAATCCTCAATCGAAAATCATCAATTTGGGGACAAAAGCTATTGTAAGATGAAACCTCATATAATTTTTTAGAGTTTTTCAAACGTATACGGAGATATTGACCATGTACTCCAAAATGCTTTCATTAAGGTTCCCAAAAACGGTCGTTAACGATCCCGTTACCGTCGATCTCGTCAAAAAATTTGATCTCTCCTTCAATATTCTCAAGGCGACCATTTACCCGAGAAAGGAAGGTTTTATGGTGCTCCAACTCAGCGGACACAAGAAAAATTTTCAAAGGGGCGTCCGTTACCTGAAGGGCCTCGGGATCAAGGTGGAGAGCATTGGGCAGGATATTAAGCGGGATGAAGAGCTATGCTTCCAGTGCGGGGCCTGCACTGCCGTTTGCCCGACCGGTGCCCTTTACATCAAGAGGCCGGAGATGGAGGTCATTTTTGATACAAACAAGTGCAGTGGATGTGAACTGTGCGTATCGGCCTGCCTGGCCCGTGCAATGAAGGTAAAATTTGACAAGAGTCTGCTTTATTGACCCCGCCGGTTTATACCCACATCAGGCAAAATCATAAGACCTAAGCTGTTTTTAAGTTTTTCAATGTCGGTTTCGGGAACGCCGCATTTGTTAAAATGGGTTTGCCACTTCCCTACTATACTTTTCAGTGACGTGATGATTTGCCGTGCCTGAACCTGCTCTAAGCCAAAGTAGGAACAGGAGGTCATGGCGTTTTCAAGGGTTGCTTCTTTATTCCCGCCTGGCCCTATGGCGCAACCTAAGTGACGGCTTTCCCCTACCACTGCAGCGGGTACGACGTCATACAGGGGCGACAGTTCCCATTTCTGTTTTCCCGCGTACAGTAGGCCGTGGTTTCGGTAGTGGTCGTCATTGTTGTATACAAGTATATTAAACACCATGCGTCTGTAGAGTTCTTCTTTATCCTTATCAGGCTCTTTGCACAGCTTGGTAATGGCGTCACACAACCGGCGGTAACTGAAACTTTTTAAATCGGATTCATGGACTCCGGTGGCGGTGAGAGCTGAAATGAATGGGACCGGCTCTTCTGTTTGGGTTTTGCTGTTGTAACGGCGATCAAATCTCTGAATCAGAAAAACATCCCGGTCCAGTACACGGGCTTTATCGAGGGCCGGGACGTTGATCCCACACTTTTTGGTCAACGTCATGGTCGCGTACTCAATCAGTGGTTCATTGCGCCGGTCATGGGACACGGAAAATTTAGCGATGTAGGGTTTGCCCTGCCAGTTAACGGTTGTTTTGGGCCTTGTTCCGCCTAACGATGGGCCATATTGGAGGAAATCCTTGAGTTCTTCGGTGTCTTCATCTTCGATTACCCCGTGAATGGCGCCGGCGGCTTTTCCCAGGTCAAACCGTCTATGGCTTAATGGTTCAAAGCCTTGAGGGGAAAAGATTTTCGGACCCTGTGCTGGATCATCTCCGAAGGCCAGGGCCCCCACACGGTCGCAACTGGTGGCGAGGATATAATCAAGTTCATCCGTGCTGGAAAACCGTTTGTCTATCAGATAACGGCCCCATTGATCCGCTCCGGCATCCCGTATTCCATTAAATATCTCAAAGCCATCCGGCGTATGGAATTCACCTGAACCGAGGGGAAGTTGAACAGGGTCGAGGCTTACGGCCTCGGGGTCTTCGAGATACTTTTTCCCGTAAGCAAACACACTGTAAGACTGGCGGCCCCGGGAAAAGTACTTTAAACGGCCTGCCGGTACCCACCCGCCATTGAGGAAAACAAAAACTGTTACCTGTGCTTCCATTAGAAATCCAATTCGCTATCTGAAAACACCCGCTGTGATGGTTTCCCGAGTGCTTTACGGGCCTCCAACCGGGCGGCCTGGTGATCGTGTTCCGGTGTCAAAAAAGCATTCAATCCTTCTAACATGCCCATCAGGTCCAACACCTGAACCAGGGCACCTAAGGTGACGGTAGGATCCCCTTTTTCAATTTTTGATATAATCCGCGGAGTTACCCCGATTCGACCGGCCAGTTCATAAACCCCGATCCGGCGTCGTTTTCGAGCGATTTGAATGTTGCGGCCCAGGGCTTTGAGTTCTTCTTCTGCATTCAGGGAAAAAGTTCTGTGGGTCCATGATCGGGCTTTTCTTGCCATACGTAATGCCTTATAAAGCGTATTTTTTATTAATTTAAGAATTAAAATACATACAATTTTAATAAAAGTCAACAATAATTTCAGATAAACGCTTTAAAAAGCATATGTAGTGAGATTTTAAGTATTATAAAGCTTTCCAACCATTCATTAGCCCTTAAGCACCGAGAGGCCACTTGGGAGCGCGCCAAAATTATATGTTGCCGACGTTACGAATCTCAAAATTCATAATATTATCGATGTATTAAAGACCATTTCAAAGAACCCGAACAGTTTTCTAAAGAGCGTTTTGCCGGACAGAATAGATTTTCCGGCCATATGTGGTGACAAGTTGCTTCCCGCAGGCGTCGCACGTTTTCAGAATACCCGGGCATTACTAATATTCAAATACACGATACAGTTGTAAAAAAAGTATTAGGCAGAATAAGAGCAAACGATACGTTTTTATCAATTTGATATACTCGGCTTGGTCGCCCAGCCACGCCTGCTATACTGCACCCTATTTCAAAACGTCTATGCTTGTGCCGTATCTTCTTTTTCTTGCTTGTTTTGATCTCTGAAAGAATGCTATTCCCTATTAAAGGCTCTTCCCTGCCTGTTAATGAAACTCTATCGTATCAATCTCGATTTGAGGGTAAATACCGTCAATCTCTTTTTGAATTTTGATGGTTTTTTGGATGGCTGTGGCAATCCTGCAATAGTGCTTGATATCGTCCGTTGATAAGGTTCTTCCTTTTCGGTCCTTGAGCCATTTATGACAAACCTGATATCCGCCAATTTGATACTCCCACACTTCCTTTGATATTCCTTCAAAATACTGCCCCTGGTTGAAATAGATACGTTTTTCACTACTGTCATATCTCAGCTTTTCAACAATCCCTTCACCTTTTCCCCGGAATTTCGCGATGGGCGGATTAAGGTCTGATGATTGAAGCAGGTGCAATTGAGCGAGTTTTTTCCCATGGGTGGCCATATTGGAAAATAGTTCAGGCCTTTTCGTGAATGGAACCCTTGGGAAGTCCGACCTGAGGAACCCGGAATATTTTGTGCGGTAGATGTTTGCATACAGGATAGCATAAACGTAAAAGAAGATTTCTTCAGGTGTTGGTGTTTTTCCAAAACTCATTTTTAAATGTTCCACTATATCAGGAGACAGGTTCGGAGTCTTTGAAACATATTCTGCCGGCGGTTCAAAGAGCAGCAGGGTGCTGACAGATGACCGTTTTTGAGGGTTGGCTTTTTTGGGATAAAGATAGAGCGGGAAGTTTACATTGCCGCCACGATAGAACAAATTAAAATCCTCCATGCAGTCCGAACAAAAGACAATATTCCAGGGTTTATCTATGCCAACGACCTGCCCGGCCCTTCCAACACATAATGAAAGATTCTCCGGCATCATATGACGCATGACTTCTTTGCGTGAACGTTCAATTACAGCATCATGATAGCAAACCCATTTTATATCAAATGGTCGATACAGAAGTTTCGTTATTGAATCTTCCCATTTTTTGTCGTTCCTTATATTTTCTCTTGCATTTTTCAATTTCCAATTCGATTTATCCTTCATTTTAAATGTTTGACTGATGATATCGTCCGGCATTTTTTCATTGCAAAACATCTTAATGCGTCGTTTAAGGACATCCTTATCAGAATCGATTGCGAAATTGTCCCTTGAAGTGACTATCCCAACGCTGTTTACCGGAAAAATCTCTGTTATCTTCGGAAACCGTTCATAAGCTTGCAGAAGCCTTTCGTCTCTTGGAATGAAAAAATAGGACTCAGATTTAGGGTACAGCCTTTTCCATTTGGTCTTCTTAACGTCATTTTTATTAAGCCATTCATATTTTTTATCTCGAAGCCCCCATCTTTCCGAATGATATACCTTGCACCCTTTCTTTCTTTGCTTTTTTACAAACAGGGCGATGGCGACTCCCTGCCGGATGTCAAAGACGTTTTCATCTTTGGAACCGTCCGGGCATTTTTCTTTCTTGAGGCTGTTGCCGTGGAGATCAAGGATATATATCTCGTTAAAGCTCTTCATCAGCGACTGGCGCATACCCCTGAACGTAGGATTATCCAAATAACTGTGATTGGTGATAAATCCCAAAACGCCTTCTCCTGCCTGGTCGATTTTCCACTGGGCAAAGCGGATGAACTTTACATAATCATCCTGCAGCCATTTAGGATTCTTTTCCTTGAGCCATTTTCCATCTATGATCTTGTAATATTCTATTAAGGCCCCGATCCAGGTTTTTTGCTTCCTGGTTATTTCTTTTGTCGCCTTTTTTGTTTCAGGGATGAGATCGAAACGATTGTTTACCCTTTTGATTCCATAATGGGACGTGTAGTTGTCTCCCTTTTTGAATGTCACCTCTTTCTCGCTTCTGTTTGCAGACATCCCGGAATACGGGGGATTGCCTAATATTACCAGGATAGGCTGTTCTTTCTTCACTTTGCCGGCGAGATGAGATTCTTCGGAAAGCGAGGCCATGCCGGGAAGTTCGGTCTGTTCAAGGTCCTCCATTTCCAGGGTATTTGTGAGGTAAAGTTTGAACCTGTCGTCTTTTTGCAGTGAATAGCCCAATTCTTCCAAGAGAAAGGACATTTTCAGGTGTCCCACCGCATATGGAGACATCATCAATTCAAAGGCATAAAAATTTTCAAGCGTATACTCCTTGATGAAATTCTCTTTTCCGCCTTCTCCATAATTAGCCACGAATTCTTGCACTGCCAGTTTTGTGGCCTCGGCCAGGAAAGTGAGGGTACCGGCAGCAGGATCCAGGACGGTGACCGATTGACTGGCAAACCCATCGGAACGGTTAAACTGCTCTTTCAAAATATGATGGAGCGAACGCACAATATAGGAGACAACCGGTTCAGGCGTATAATACACGCCCCTTTTTTCCCTGGTTTTGGGGTCGTATTCGGCTAAGAAGGTCTCATAGAAATGGACTATTGGATCTTTTCCCCTGCCTTCATGGAAGTATGTGTGAAGTATTTTCTTCACATCAGTGACTGCCAGGACCTCGGAAATGTCATCCACAACCCATTCCATTTGTTGGGGCAGGTCTCCAAGAGAAATGAAGTTGAAAACGTCTCTTAGTATCCCTATAGTGCGTGGGATGTGGTCATAGGCCAATTTTCTATTGAATCCGTCAGCGGAACGGGTCCGGGCTGCAAAAAGTCCGTAGGTGATGGTCTGTGAATATAGGTCTGCAAATTCTTCTTTTGAAAGCCCGCTTATGAGATATTTTCTGAATGCCTCGTAGAAGCCTAAGATAAATCCTTTCCCATGTTTCTCTGCTTCCTCTAACTCCAGAGCAACGACTTCGTCCCTCAAGAACCGGGTTCGCTTGGCAAGTTCAACGGCTAAAGACCTGGCATTGTGAACCTTGGGCAGGGAAAACGAGAAGAATTTTTCAAGGAGTTTGAAGAATTCGGGTTCCTTTTCAACAGGCGGGACTGTTTTTAGCTGGTGGGCAATAAAGGGCCTGGCAATCAAGACCTTGTCAATCAGGACGCCATCCCGGTAAAGCCGGAATTCAAAGAAGTTGGTCAGGATCAGGTTCGGGAAGGTATGTCTGTATCGTTTTAGCTGTTCGGAATGTTCTATATGGTCCAGATTTTCGATTGTTGGGGCCTTGGCCTCGATGTAACCGACAATATGTTGCTTCCCGTCCCAGACCCGGAAATCGGGGTTTCCGGCCTCGACCTTTTTGGGGAGCGTGGTGATGTGGACCTTTTTCTTGCCTGCAGATTCTGCATATTGACTGAGGAGTCCAGCAAGAATCGAGTAGTAACTCTCTTCTCTGGCATCTCCCTGTCTAACAATCTTAGAGATGTTCTTAAGGTATTCTTTCAGCACGCGGACCCTCCATACAACTGTAAATATCCCAATAAAAATAAATACCCTATGCGTCTGTTACTCTACCAATTGATATTGCTTAATGTAAACTTACTTTTTATGTATTTTGTTCTTCCGCAGCCTTCTCAAACCGTAACAACGGTTACACTGGGTGTGTTTTGTTTCGGGTTACTGCTGAATCCCCGCACAACGAGAACGGTTTGACCTTCTATTGCGAGGCCGAGTTCTAAAATAATGCGTCTTGCGAGTAAATTGGGATTGTCAATCTCGACCGGATCGACGGTTACCGGAATTACGCCCCATAGGAGGCTTGCAATGCGGCTCGATCTAAGATCGAGACAGATGCCGATCATGGGTGCGGCAGGTCTTGAAGAGCTCATAACAGCGAGGGAATGGCCTTGCAGGGATATTACAATAATGGCTCGAACGAGAAGGTCGCGCGACAATTGCGCCATTGATTTTGAGAGGGCATCTTCAACCTGAAATGGCATTGCGATTTCATAATGCCGGGTCAAGGACCCGAATGCACCCTGGCGCCAAAGGTATGCTTCGGTCTGCCGGGCGATATCATCCATCATTTTGACCGCTTCAACCGGATACTTTCCTGCTGCTGTTTCTGCAGAAAGCATTACCGCGTCTGCGCCACCGCGGACCGCATTCGCAACGTCAGAAACCTCAGCCCTCGTGGGTCGTGGATGATCAATCATGGATTCGAGCATTTGGGTTGCCACAATTACAGGTTTTCTGTGTAATCGAGCCAGGTCGATGAGCTGATCCTGGGCATTGGGTACGGCCTGGGGCGGTAACTCTACTCCCAAATCGCCGCGTGCCACCATGATTGCATCTGCGGCATCCAGAATTTCATTGATATTGTCGAGCGCTTCCGGCTTTTCAATTTTCGCAACAATGGCAACGTGGGAGTTGGTTTCCGGTATAAGGGCACGAAGGTCCTCTACATCCGAGCCTTGACGAACAAACGAAAGCGCAAGAAAATCAACCCCCAATTGCAATGCAAAATGAGCATCAATGCGATCCTTCTCCGTTAGTGACGGAGACGAGATATTGACGCCAGGCAGGTTCATTCCCTTGTGGTCGCTGAGCATACCGCCGCTTACTACTTGACATGTGATTTCGGTTCCATCAACTGATTTGACGAGCAGTTCGATATTGCCGTCATCCAGGAGTATGCGATTCCCGACCTCAACATCATCTGCCAGAGCTCTATACTGCGAAGGGATGATCCCCGTGCTGCCAATGACGTCCCGGCTGGTCACAGTGACGGAATCACTTATTGCCAGCTCGATCCGGCCATGTTGAAAGGCCCCGACGCGGATTTTCGGGCCGCATAAATCTGCCAGCACCGCAATGGGTCTTTCGAGTCTTTCAGCAGTTTTACTAATACGCTTATAGGTTTCGGCATGATCGTCATGGGTGCCATGTGACATGTTGAGCCTGAAAACGTTGACACCGGCTGTGATGAGGCGCTCGAGGGTGCTGTTATCGCTTGAGCTCGGACCAACGGTTGCTACAATTTTGGTTCTACGGTAAATGAGCAGTTTTATGTCGGTATCGATCCCCATTGCTTTACTCCTTTGAAAAAAAATAGACGCAGTAAACCCGATTATGATCAGGTATCAACATTGGGCAATTGGGAGATGAAAATGCCCGTACCAAAACAAGCCTTCTGTTCATGTTCGTATTCATAATATCATTTTCGATTTCATTTGCAAGAATATCCCCTGAGGCTTGAAGAAGACCCGAGGTTTTGGATGAGTTGGCTTTCTAAAGTAAAAATGATTTGTGATTTGATCGCTCCGATTCGTTTTGTAGTGACAGAATTACCTAAAAATTCTATAGTGTCCATCCAGAAGTAACCAATTTCTGGATGGAGCTTTCAGCGGTCAGCTTTCAGCCGACTCTTTGTTTTTAATGTTCTTTGCTGAAAGCCGAAAGCTGATGGCTGATAGCGCGAATCCAAATTTATCCTTTTCGGAGCGGCTATAGTCTCAATTCAGGAGGCATATTAAGGTATGAAATGGCGGGGCAGGCGCATTGGCCTGGCCCTTGGTGGCGGCGGGGCCAGGGGTCTGGCACATATAGGTGTCCTAAAGGTATTCGAGAAGGAACATATTCCCGTTGACATCCTTGTAGGTACCAGTATAGGCGCCCTCGTTGGCGGTGCCTATGCAGCCGGCATGAGCCCCGACGCCATAGAAAAGCGGCTGGAGGAATACCTGGAATCCCCTGAGTTTCAGTCTTCGGCAATAAAGGCATTTGAAGAAGCCCATGAGCGGGAAGGGGAAGAGGGGCTGGCCCAGAAGATTCAGAATTATTTCAGAAACCGTTTCTACATGGTCCAGGCCCTTCTGAAACCGGGGATCCTTTCAAACGAGGATTTCAAGGATACTATTGACTATTTCATTCCCGATATTCAAATCGAGGATACCCAAATACCATTTAGAGCCGTTGCAACTGATCTTGTGAGCGGGGAACAGATCGTCTTCTCAAACGGGTCCCTGCGTCAGGCCGTTGTGGCGAGTTGCGCCGTGCCGGGGGTTGTGGAGCCCTTCAAGGAGGGAGACATGCTGCTTTCGGACGGGGGCATCATCTGCCTCGTCCCTATCTCTGTTGCCAGGAAGGAAGGGGCCGATATAGTAGTGGCCGTGGTCGTGGACCGGGATATCTGCTCCGCGGAGGCTCTCAACAATGTGATCGATATATATTACAGGGCGAGTGAGATCATGTCTCATGAGCTGGAGGACTACGAACTCATGGATGCGGATGTCCTGATCCAGCCGGAGGTGGGAGATCTTCACTGGTCAAGCTTTTCCCAGGCCACACACCTGATTCAAGAAGGTGAAAGGGCTGCCATGGAGAAATTGCCTCTTATTCGAAATGCCATTCCCATCACCAGGAAGTGGTTTACCCTGAAACAGCTCTTTAAATCGCACGGTAAACCTTGATGGTCGCGTAAAAAGTCGAAAAACCCCCTCTCCCTTGTCGTAGATCACCGCACATAGTGCGGGAGAAGGGAGAGGGTTGGGGTGAGGGGGAGGGGAAACGGGACTTTTTACGGCTATATCAACCTTAGTCTGTAAATTCCTCTTTTTCCGGTTGATCGCCGTTCCTCTCCATCATGTCATACACATCGGCCAGACGTTCGCCTAAGATACAACTTATATTAAAGTTGAGCTTGGCCACAATAAAGGGAAAGAACTTCAGGTCTTTCTTGAGTTTCTTGTAATCGAACCGCAGTACTTCCACAGGGGTCAATGCCCGTACATTCGCAGTTCGCTGGATCTTCTTGATATAACCGATCTCCCCTAAAAGCTGGCCTACCCCTAAGACCGCAACAGACCTGGTTTTGTCCTCACTTCGCCGCACTACATCTACTTTACCGGACAGAATAAGGTACATGCTCCGTCCGAACGTACCCTGCTCCACCAGCAGCTCTCCTTCATCGAATTCGATCAACTCCGAGATCAGGATTGCCTTGCGCATCTGGTAGTTGGTCATGTCCTGGAACAGAGGGCTTTTTTCAAGGACTTCTTTGTGCATTTTCAAGGCAAGAATCTGGTAGAGCCCGATCAAACGAACCCGTGACATTATGATCGGCGTTATCAAGAGGTTGGCGAAAAGTGCGAAAAGCATTGTGGCCGCGGACAAGGCTCCGAACTGGGCGATTACGGTGAAATTTGACAGGATGAGGATGCCGAACCCCAACGCAAGGGCCAGGCTGGTGGCTACCATCGGCGTGGCCTCTTCCCGAACCGCGGTATGCACTGCGCCTTCGTAATCGGAGGTTCGCCTGCACAGTTCGTTGTATCGGGAAAAGAGGTGAAGGGTCCCGTCAATGGCGATGCCGATTGCGATAACCGCTACCATGGCGGTCCCCGGATTCAGGGGGATCTCTAAAAGCCCCATTACTCCGAACATCAGAATGATCGGGATCAGGTTGGGGATAAGGGAGATGAGGCCGCCCTTTAAAGAGGTGAACATGGCCGACATGATCAAGAAGATCACACAGAGCAGAATTGCCAGGGATTTGACCTGGGCAATCATGAGGCTTTCGGCGGCCGCGTTGATCATCAGGTTTTCACCGACAACGTAGGCCTTCATTTGGCCACCGGCGATGTTTGACGCTACTTTCTTTAGCTCTTGTATGTGACGGTTCAGGGTATTGGAATCGCCGACGTTGTGGCGAACAACGATGTTGGCACGTCGGAAATCGTGGCTCACGTAGCTTTCCAGGTCCCGGCGGTGAAAGAAGAGGAGGTACTGGGCCAGAAGCTTACGCCTGGCAGGCGGCTTAAAGTACTCTGTGTCACCCCCGTGGAACTCACGATTGACGAGGGACAGGTGGTCGGCTAAGGAGATGCTGCAATCAAATATCCCCTGTTTTTCCATAAATTTTTGGATGGTGACCAGCTTTTGGATGTTCTTAGGCTCCTGAAATGCCTTGTCCCGTTCTGACTCTAAGGTTATGAAGAATACCTTCATGCCGGACAGGTCCCTGTGGATTTGACGGATGTCCTGGATGAGGGGTTGGTCCTCCTGGAAATAGGACAGGGGGTCGTTCGTTACATAGAGTTTTGAGAGTTGGTAAATGAAGAAGGCACAGAGGATTGTCGTAAACAACAGGATCGACCGTGGAAAATGGCGTTTGGTAAAACCGAACATCCTGACGAACAAACCCGGCAGACCTATAACCCGATCCCCATTTCGGAAGAGCAGGGGATTGCGCGGTCCCATGGTTGATAATACCATGGGGACAAACAGTATGGTGATCACACCGTTTGCCAGGATGGCAAAGGTGGAGGCAATGGCAAAATCCTGAATTATACCCATGTTGCTGAAGATGTTGCTCGCAAAACCCATGGCGGTGGTGGTGACGGTCAGGACCACCGGCACGCCTAAGTGTTTCATCATAAAGCGAGTGGCAAAGGCGCGGCGGTCCTTCTCCGCCTGTGAGACGCCATGAAAATAGGACGCGATCATATGGGTGTCTTCGGTGGAGCCGATTACGACGACAAGGGAGGGTAACATGGCGCTCAGAATGTTGAGGGGAATACCCGTCCAGCCCATCATCCCGAAAGTCCACAGGATGCTAAGGGCCGAAGTAACAAGAGGGATCAAGGCGGCAAAACCGCTGCGAAGGAAAAAGAGGATCGCCACCACGAGCATGAATGCCGACAACGGTCCCAGCAGTCCGAGATCATTGAAGAGAATGGCTTTGAGCTCCGCGTTTATTCGCGGCGGCCCCACTTGAAAAACCTCTTGAAAGGATGATCGGGCCGGTTTGAGGAGGCGTTCCAGGACTTCGTTGATCTGGCGGTTGGATATATTGTCGTCGCGTTCCTCGCGAACCGAAATTATCAAGGCCGTCACGGTCCCGTCTTTAGAAAGAAAATTCCCAACGATGAGTGGATTGTAAAGCGCGTCGGCCCGGGCCTGGTCAATTGTTGCCTGGTCCTTAGGTGCTTCCGTCAAAATAATCCGCGAGTCGATCTTTCCCCCTGACCCCCTAATGTTTCGCAAAGTGAAGAGATCGTCCACGCGCTCGACAAAGTTGAGGCCCTCAAGTGCGTAATGCAAGTCCTCTAAGGCAGCCAATTTATCAGGGGACCAGAGTTCGGTGTCCCGTACGTAGACGATTGTACGGTTGTCCGACCCGAACTCCCGGGAAATGCGATCATAGACCGGCAGGTCAGGATCGCTATCCGGTATCAGACTGTTGAAGCCGGTGTCCACCCGGAGGTTTGGCAGACCCAAACCGGCAACACATGTAACCAACACCAAAAAAATAAGGGTCGCCAGGCGGTGGTTCACTCCAGGCATGAGTAATCGGGAAAACATATACTGCTCCAGTTTAGGCGTTTATTCGTCACAAATGGGACACGGATAAAAACGGATGACACAGATTCATTATTTATTCTCCTCGGAAGCCTTGTAGGCAGCCTGGAAAAGAGACCTTTCCGTGACCTGAATGTGTCGGTTCTCCAGAAGCCAGGCCGAGGTAAACATCTCCGGGGGCACGTAGTCGTGGGAAAAGACACGCCGATCAATCTTTATTAACGTATTATGCCGGTCCTTGTGGTTTTCCATGAGGATCATATTGGCACGCCACATATCGCCATCCACCCGTTTCAGATCGTGGCGGGTTTGGCTCTTTAAAAACCGCCCGCGACGGTCGTAATAGTCGGTACGAATGATGAAGAAGTTGTCCTGTCTGATAAAGTGCCGGCGCAGGCCGTAACCCGTAATCCGTTCGATCTCCTTGTCCTGTGGAAATGCCTCAACGACAAAATGGGCGATCTTATTGATTTTTTGATCTGCTACACGGACATAACGAAAATCCGATAAAACCTCTGCGGCCATATCTTCCAAGGCAAAGTCGGTACCTAAAAAATTACTGCCTCTGCTTTTCCCGATGTTGGATTTCAGTTTCTTTCCGAAAGCGGGCAGATATATCATGCTTTCTACACGACCAGCGTGACGAATCGCCAGCAGCGCTACCCCGCGGACCTCTGACGGGTTGTCGAAGACCAAAAGAAATTTGACCGTTCCATCCTTTTCCACACGGGAGAAGCGTCGTGACTCCCTGACGTCACGGTTTCCCGCACTGTCCGTCATGATAATGGTCTGTTTTTCGAAGACATAAGGGAACATTTCGTGGCGTTTGAAAACCTCATCCATGATATAATATCCGGTCCACTTATCATTGGCCAGGGCAGGTTCGGAAAATAACGGAAAAAAAAGGAGTGCCGGGAGCAGGATGATTCCGGACAGCAGGGCGTTTACATATTTTGGCAGCCTATACCGCATCAAGAGCCGGGCCTCCCATGAACGTGTTCCAGGATTGCACTGCCTATGATTTGACTTAACTCACCAAAAAGCTTGCTCATGGCCGCAACCGTGTGCTCGAAGTCTCCTCCTTTGAGAGAAACCGGGCTCGCCAGGTCAGTGATTCGGGTGGTCAGGGGTTTTCGATTCTTTCCACTCGAAAGACGCCACTGGGCGGAAAGACGCACCTGTCCACCGGGATCCCTTTCAAACTGCATCACCTCCAGTTCAACACGAAAATCAGGTGGGATTGTGGGACGGTGGGGGTAGATGGCGATATGGGGGCTGGCAAGTAGCCGGGAAAGGTTCCGGGCGAGGACCCGCATCATGTTTTTCCTGAGGTTACCTCCCCACTGACGGTATTCTGAAAGTTCCAGCCGATTTTTGCTGCACCGGGTGACTATCTGCGGTCTTTCTAAGTACTGGGGCAGGCGAAGTGAGGCTACCTCCACGGACAATGCCCCTTTCTGTTCAATTTCGCTTACAAGGCTTACGCCGGGGTCAAGCGGGTTAAGGACATAGAACCGTGTGGCCGGGTGGGATGTCGTAATGCAACTGCATAGGAAGCTCCCTGCTAATACCAAAAACAGAACAATCCGTATTCGCAAAAATAAAAGCGGCATTATTTCTCTCCTGAAGAATCTTTGCCGAAGATTAAGGCATTGGGGTTTCGCTCTAACAGGTCAACAAGGGCACGGATGGAGCGGGCCGTTTCGGCCAATTCCTCGGTCAACTCAATAAATCTGTACTGGAGGGGTGAATCGGGCCTGAGAACGTCATCGACCAGCCCCATTGTGGTCCGGGCCTTTTCCAGGGTCTGACGGCCCGTTCTAAGGGCATCTTTCAGGTTCACCGCAACCGGCTCAACGTGCTGGTCCAATTTACGCAAGATACTTTTTAATGCATGCAATGATTCCGTTAGATCGCCCACTGCGTTTTGGAGTCCCGGTTTGTTGACCAACTCGCTTGCCCCTTGTGCCAGCTTTTTGGCCCCTTGAAGGGTTGCAAGGAGTTCCGCACCGATCTTCTCCATGTCCACCTTTTCTAATTTGGCAAGAATAGTTTTAAGGGATGTGGTCATTTGTTCCATGCTTGCCGGAATGGTTGGCAATTCCGGGTAGGGTGCCGCCGCGTTCACCAGCCGGACAGGGGTGCCGGGATGCATGTCTAACTCCACGAACAGCTTTCCTGTAAGGAGGCTGCCGGACCTTAACCGGGCCCGCAAGCCACGGTCAACCAGCTTTTTCAATGTCTGGAACGGCGATGAGACCTTATCTTCTCCTCGTTCGATGACCCGTTCGGGTTCGATTTCGATCAGGACCGGAATCCTGAACGAGGTATCGCGGCTGTCGAATTCAAGACGGACGTCCTTCACCGAGCCGACCTTGATGCCTTTGAACTCAACAGGAGCACCCACGTTAAGGCCTCTAACAGACCCATTAAAAAAGAGGATGAAAGTAATCTTCTTTGTGTAGTACTGCTCCTGGATGCTTTTCAGATCGTCATAGAGGGTGAAAACCAGTCCTTCTACATTCTCCTTCACCTGTTCCAGGCTGTCGGGGGTCTCAAATGCGATGCCGCCGTAGAGAAGGGATTGGAGAGACTCTGTTTGCACGCTGATGCCTTCAGATCCGATTGAAACATCCACCCCGCTTACATTCCAGAATCGTGTGTTGCTCTTAACAAGCTTATCGTAAGGTGCCTTGATAAAGGCGTAGATGAAAATGCTCTTTTGGTTGTTTCCAAGCTCCCACCCGAGAGTTTCGCCTGCAAGGATCCCGTGATAGTAGACAGGTGAACCCGTGTCGATGGAACCGAGCTTCTTAGCGAGGAGCGCGATCTTTATTCCTGCTACATCGGCCTTGATTACCGGCGGCACATCGAGTCCTACAAAGCGCTTCTGGGGAGCCCCCTGACCCGGCTCGATTTCTATGAAGGCACCCGAAAGCAGGGTGCCGAGGCCCGAGGCCCCACGGAGACTGAGACGGGGCTTGACTACCCAGAAGCGAGTGCCTCGCCTAAGGAACGACTGTGACCCTTTTTCCATGCCGGCCTTCACGATGATATTGGAGAAGTCTTTGTTGAAATGCACGGAATCTACCACACCGATCTCAATTTCTTTGTACTTTATCTTGGTCTTACCTGCCTCGATCCCTTCAGCGGTCTTGAAGGTGATGGTGATATCCGGCCCCTTCTCAGAGAGGGTCTTGAAGATGAGCCAGCCGCCAATAAGGGCTGTGATAATAGGAATCAACCACACCAAGGAAAACCCCGACTTCTTTTTGATCATTGGGGAGGGGGCCGTTGCGGCCTTGTCTGAGTCAGTAAGGGGATCCTTCATCTTGCCCTTTCAGTGTTGTCCCAGATCAGTCTGGGGTCGAAGCTGTGAGCGGCTAACATTGTAATGACCACCACGGCGGCGAAGAATGCAACGCCGATTCCGGGTCTAATGGTCGACAGAGCGCCAAGGTTTACCAAACCGGCCAGAACTGCAACCACATAAATATCTACCATAGACCATGCACCCACGCCTTCGGTGACGCGAAAGAGGTGGGTCCGGTCCCGGGAACGCCACGATGACTTTTTCTTAATCGTAATCAGGAGAAAGGACAACACGATCAGTTTCAGTACCGGGACCACGATGCTTGCGAAAAAAATTATCATGGCAAGGACCCACATCCCACCTTCAATCAAGTGAACCACGCCGCTGAGAATGGTATTCGGATGCCCCTGACCGAATCGGATTACCGTCATTACCGGGTAGACATTGGCCGGGATATAAAGGAGGGTAGCGGAAAAGATAAGTGCCCAGGTCCGTGCAAGGCTATTGGTTTTGCGGCTGTGCAGGGAGGTTCCGCAGCGGGGACAGTCGCCATGGCCGAATTCATCAATGGTTGTCTTCGGAACGAGCAAGGCGCACGTATGGCAGCCGATCAGGCCTCTTTCAGCGGCCGTGGCCCCGGATGCGTTCCCCGCCGATTCTATTTTCATGGAGGACCAGATCACAGAAGGATCCATATTTGCGTGGGCCGCTGTCGATACCACCATAAGCCCTACAAAAGAATAAAGTGAGATACCAGGTATGATGGTAGCAAGGTCGAGGAGCTTGACAATGGCGATAAGGACCCCAAGCATAAAGACCGCAAGCAGATTCCACGGGGCTAAGGACCGGACCATGCGATATACGGGGGCCATTTTCCAGGGCCGGTGTCCAAATTTCAGTGGAAGGAGGATGTAAAGCATGCCGGCAATGGTCAGCAAGGGGAAGAGAAAGCTTGTGAAAATCACCAGTAAGCCCACTTCGCCCATGCCCAGACGGTAAAGCGCAATGGCACCGGAGAGGAAAACGTTCTCCTCGACGCGGCCGCTCAGCTTAAGGGAAATGAAGGGAAATACGTTGGCCATGACGAAGAACATTAAACCGGCTAAGTTTAATGCCAGGGCCCTTTCAATGCTGTTGGGGATATTCCGATAGAGTAACGCTCCACATCGGGTACAAAGGGCCTTCCCGCCAACCGGAACAGGTTCGATCTTGTGCAGCAAATCGCATTCGTGACAGGCGATCAACCCGCCTTCTGAAAGATCAGGCCGGCTGGAATCCTTAATGTTTTCTGTCGAAGTCATCAAGAAATATCCGCCCCTTCGTTTACAATAAATCAGGTTCATCCGGTTAATGAGTACCTCGAAACTGTTCAGGTATGAAGTTGGCACATGAGAAGGTTGAAGCAGTCACTACAAAAAGACCGCTTCAACCTTCAACCTCGCAATCATGTGTTATCTTGAGGCGTACTCATTAACCGGATGAACCATAAATCAAGTGATTTTTTAAAGTTAAGGGCTATACCATAAACATTAATGATTCAAAAATCAAATGTTAAAATGAATTGAAATTTAGGCTCCTCATTAGAATCTGTGGGCCAAGATTCAATAAAAAATTAGGAAATAGATTGAAATCACGATTGTTTATGGTCATATTATTAGAATTGTAACAGCAGTAATACCCTATGACCGGGTTATGAAGTCTTTTCCTTGATTCCCTTTCCCTTTAAACACAACTTATTACCCACAGATTTTTGTGAGGAGCCGAAATATTAAGGTCGTACAAATGAAAGCAAAACCCACATCAGTAGTGGTGGCCATGAGCGGGGGACTGGACAGTTCCATGGGTGCGGCACTTTTAAAAACCGCAGGGTGGGAAGTGCATGGGCTCCATTTTCTCCTTCCGGCCCCGGCTTTAATTACGGATGCGAGAATAAAGGCGGTTCAAAGGGTTGCCGAGCACCTGCAGATCCCTTTTGAAATGATAGACATAAGAGAAGACTTTGAGCGGCTGATCATTGAGCCGTTTGTGGATGCCTATGTTCAGGGTATTACCCCCAATCCCTGTGTCAGGTGTAACGCGTTGGTCAAATTCGAATGCCTTTTGCGATATGCTAAGGAAAACGGAATTCATTTTATCGCCACCGGACACTATGCCAGGCTTGGAACCGGAGATGAAGATTCCGGGGTTGAGCTCTTGCGGGGCAGTGACGGGCACAAGGACCAGTCCTATTTCCTGCACCGGCTTAGGCAGGCCCATCTTTCAAGGGCTGTTTTCCCTTTGGGGGAGATAACCAAAGATGAGGCGAAATATCAGGCCCGTGAAATGGGACTGCCCGTTCACTCTATCCCTGAAAGCCAGGAGATCTGTTTTATACGGGAAAATGACTATCGCCTTTTTGTCGAGACCCGGAGGGGTCCCGGGGTGAATAAGATCGGAAACATCATAAGCGTTGACGGTGCAAAATTAGGGGAACATTCCGGGGCCTTCAGATATACCATAGGTCAGAGGCATGGTTTGGGGATTGCCTCTTCACGTCCTTATTATGTGATAGAAGTCAGGCCGGAGACAAAGGAAGTGGTGGTGGCAAGAAAGGAGGCCCTTTTTTCAAGACGGGTAGAAGCGGATAGATTTCACTGGATCGGAAGGAAACCTGCAAAGAGGGTTATTGAGGTGCAGGCACAGATCAGGTACAGGCACCGGGCGGCATCGGGCAGCCTGGAGGTCATTTCTCCTGACGAGGTCAGGTTCACATTTGATGGGCTACAGTGGGCCGTCACACCGGGCCAGGCGCTCGTGTGTTATGATGGAGACAGGGTGATAGGCGGGGGGTGGATAAAGAGGAATACTGAAACCGCAATTAAAGCTTAACCCTAACGTTTCATAAATCTTTGGTCCAAAAGCGCTATGCTCGCTCTATATCAGACCATCAAGAAACATTGGTACATTTTCACCCTTGAAAATGACCATACGTCCCTTGCTGACCTAATCTAAAGCGTTTTGAACTCAAATTTTATGCAACGTTAGGGTTAAGGCACCGGCATCGGTGCTGGGATAGGTAATGTTTCCTAATTCCCTCATTTTCTTCTAAAAATAAACTCTCTGTATCTCAAATTTTCGTATTCTCCTGAAAAGATATCATCCAGGTCTTTTACCAGAAATTTTATATAAGAAATTGATTCCGAAACATCATCAATATCATCTAAATCGAATGCTTTGTCCATTTCATCTAAAGCCTTCTCCATTTCCAGCACAATATCAAATTTCCTGGATAGCTCCTTGCTTTCATTCGCATCTTCCACCGAAATCCCCCTTTGCAACGCTCTTTCATCAATTTTAAATACCTGCAAAGTTTATCACAGCTTAAATGGAAGTGCAAATAACAGATTGTGTCCCTTCCTGATTGATTTCTTAAATAAAATTGCATATTACCTTAATTGGATTAACGCTCAAACAGGAAGCTCTTGGCGATATGCGTTCAGCCTTCAGCTTAAAAAAGGATGTGATTTAATTTTCAGTAAACCATCACCAGGTTAACAAATGCCCAAATCCTTTGAAATCATAACACTCGGATGCAGGGTCAATCAGTATGAATCCGCATATCTCAGTGAGGCACTTACTCATGCAGGATTGCGCCGGGCGCTCAAGGGAGAGAGGGCGGACATAGCTGTTATAAATACTTGTATCGTAACACAAAGGGCTTCCCACCAGTCAAGACAGGCCATAAGAAAGGCAATCAGGGAGAACCCTGAAGGCATGGTCGCGGCTGTCGGGTGTTATGCCCAGGTTTTCCCTGATGAGCTTACCCGGATCCAGGGGATTGGGCTGATCGCGGACAACAGGGCAAAAGGTGAACTTCCCGGACTTCTCTTAAATGCAGCGGAATCGGGACAGAAAACCGTTGTACTGAAGGATTTTGATCCGAAAATGGACTTTGAGTCTCTTCCGATAAAGCGGTTTCCCGGTCGAACCCGCGCCAACCTGAAAATCCAGGACGGTTGTCAAGCATTTTGTACCTATTGCATTGTCCCTTTTGCCAGGGGTCCCTACAGGAGTCTCCCGCATTCAAAGGTTTTATCCATGGTCGAATCCTTAGCAGGTGAGGGCTACAGGGAGATTGTCCTGACCGGAATTCATCTCGGAAAGTACGGCATGGATCTCATGGGAGGAATGAATCTTAATGGGCTGCTTCGATCTCTCGGAAGGGAAGGTTTCCCCGTTCGCATAAGGCTCAGTTCCCTGCATCCTGATGAAATAGACGAAGAACTTATAGACATGGCCGCATCTGAAAAATGGCTCTGCAGGCATTTCCATATATCTCTTCAGAGCGGTGATGACGAAATACTGAAAAGGATGAATCGAAATTACACAATACGGGCGTTTGCTAAATTGGTTGAAACCATTTATGAAAGAATCCCACTGGCCGCCATGGGAGTTGATATCATTTCCGGTTTTCCGGGTGAGGCTAAGGCGGCCCATAAAAACACATGCTCCCTAATCAAAGATTTGCCCGTGTCATATCTCCATGTCTTCCCATTTTCAGTTAGACCGGGAACCGAGGCATCCGATTTTGAAGGCCAATTGGACCCAGGGGAAATCAAGAAAAGGGCCGCAGAATTGAGAAATCTGGGGCAGATCAAGAGAAATGCATTTTATCACAGTTGCCTGAACAAGGACTTTTTAGTTCTTGCAGAAAAATGCCATTCAGCAGAAAAAAACATGGTTCAGGGCATGAGTGACAATTACCTGCCGGTGGTTTTTCCCTCTGACAAAGATATGAAAGGCAGGCTTGTTCCCGTGAACATGGAGAGGGTTGAGAATGGTAAAGTGACAGGCAGGTTGCAGAGGGAAGAGTGAAGGATTAAAAGATGTTTATTTCCGTCTTGCGGCCTCACGCAGCAGGCGTTGTTTGATTTTAAAGAGAGAAGGACTAAGACTCACATGATAAGTATGGGGATTACGAAAACGCTTGTAAGCGGCATCTAATTGCTTCAGGTTTTTCATGGTATTTTCCCGGATCGCTTTGACAGAAGGGCTCTTGTAGACCAATTCCCCCTCTTGAAATATGGGCATCATGAGTTCCCTGATCTTGAAACGTTTTGGATAAGTCTTGAAAACATGTGAGAACAGGGGATGATATGCACGGAAAGAGCGTCCCATAGGGATTTCCTCCTCATCCAGAAACAGCACATCGCCTCTCATTCTTCCTCTCTGGTCGTAGATCCTGGCCACCTTTTTGAGCCCTGGATTGGTAATTTTTTCGGGATTATCTGAGCGCTTAATCTTGGGTTCCATTCCTTTCCCGTCATCGAGGGCAGTCAGTTTATAGACGCCACCGAGAGCAGGGTATGAGAAAGATGTAACGAGACGTGTTCCAACCCCCCAGATATTTATCCGAGATCCCTGTCTCTTAAGACTCTCTATAATCAATTCATCCAGATCGCTGGAGGCCACGATAGCGGCATCAGGAAAGCCTGCCTCATCAAGCATTTTCCTGGCCTCCTTACTCAGATAGGCCAGGTCACCGCTGTCTAAGCGAATGCCAAGGAGTTCATGGCCCTTTTTCCTTAACTCACGTCCCACCTGAATGGCATTAGGCACGCCGCTTTGGAGCGTATCGTAAGTATCGGCTAAAAGTAGACAGGCATCGGGATATACTTTGGCGTAGGCGCGGAATGCCTCCAACTCGCTGGGGAAACTCTCAACCCAGGAGTGGGCGTGTGTCCCCCTGACGGGAATGCCGTAGATTCGTCCCGCTAACACATTGGAGGTTGCATCCACGCCACCCACATAAGCGGCGCGGGACGCCATCAAAGCGCCGTCCGGTCCATGGGCCCTTCGAAGGCCAAAATCCATCACCGGATCCCCGTGAGCAGCCCAGTTTACCCGGGCCCCTTTAGTGGCAATGAGGGTCTGGAAGTTCATTATGTTGAGCAGTGCGCTCTCGATTATCTGGGCCTCGGGCAGGGGGGCGGTCACCCGGATCAATGGTTCATGGGGAAATACCACAGTTCCCTCGGGAATGGCACACAGGTCCCCGGTAAATTTAAAATTATCGAGGTATTCCAAGACCTCATCGGAAAAGATGCCAAGACCATCGAGATAAGAGAGGTCTTTCTTGTTGAAGCGGAGTCTCCGTATGTACTCTATCACGTCGGCCAGGCCGGCCAGTACGCAATAACCCCCATCATCGGGGATACTGCGGAAAAAATAATCAAAAGTAGCCCACTGATCCTTCTTTCCCTCATGAACGTACCCTCCCACCATGGTAAGTTGATAAAGATCTGTCTGTAAGGCCAACTGTGTCCACATATGGAACGTCTCCTGATGACAAAAAATCGTAATTCAATAATAGAAAAATGGCTTAGGCATGTCAACAGCTCACCGCCGTTTACGTTTTCTGACCTTCCTGGCCTCTTCCTTCCATCCCTTGGGTTTTTTCCCCTTGGCCCGTCGTTGAAGATCAGGATCCTTAGACGGATCTAAAACGAAGGTACCGGGAGTGAAGTCTGTGGGTTTCGGTTTGGCTGCCTCTTTTTTTGCTTCTGCAGCAGCCCGCAGGCTTTCCAGTACTTCCTTTGAGACCTGGGGTCCGGCGATAAATCCGGCAGGGATCCCGGGGCATAAGAACAGGTCGCCAAAGGAATAGAACAGGATATCCTTACTCTGTGCTGATGCAGCCATAATCTCCAGAAGTACAGGTTTTTGATCGCGGCGTTTTCCGATCCGAAGGATCATGTCGTGATCAGGGGAAAGGACAATATTTTTGCCCTCGGCCGGTTTCAGGCCCTTTTCCATGACCACGGGATGGGCCTTTCTCCTCACCGGGGTAAAGAGTATTTTTGGCAATATGTTTGAGGGACGATCCCGGTCCATTTGCCATTTTATTTCCATGACCCGGATATGTTTTTCCGTCGGCTGGAACAGGGACCTGTCCTTGCTCAGAAGAACTTCATTTATATGGGATTGTCTCACGTAATGCCAGCCCGGTTCTTCATGAATGGCCTGGAGCAGCTCTTTGTATGTAACAAACCCGTCCATGTCCGGTACCAGCCCGAATTCATACGGCCTGTGGCCAAGCATATAGACCAGGAAGCGGCTTAAGCTGTCTATCTTAATCTGATGATTGCGTTTACCCAGGATAAGGCTCCTTGTATCTGCTCAACTAATTGTGACGCCCCACTCACCCAATAGGCAGGAGGCTAAAGATATTCTAAAGCAGAATACGAAATAAATCTCAAATAACAAATCCCAAATAACAAACAAATAACAATTACCAAAATTCGAAATAACAAACGGTTTTGATCACGCGCAGCGCAGGCGCTTGCGCCGCGTGTTGGGTATTGTAGCTTGAGATTTTTGCCTGCCTTTGGCATGGTATTTGAAATTTGGTGCTTGGAGTTTGGAATTTACTTGTAATTTGATTATTGTGATTTGTAATTTAGACCCGCCAAATTATCATATCTCAGTTGCGAATATGCGTTGCGTGCAAATGAGAAATCAATTGACGAGCCTACAATTCTTACAGTTCTTTTAGGATCGTTACCCCTCTGTCTTTCAATTCCTTCAGCGCGCTCTCAGTTGTATCAGGTGCCACGCCCCTGCATAAGCCTTCTACAACTGTGACCTTGTACCCGGCATTGGCCGCATCTATGGCCGTTGCCTTGACGCAATAGTCGGTTGCGAGCCCGTAGACGATAACCTTTTCAATCCCGTTTCTCTTGAGAATGGAATCCATCTCTGTTTCGGTTCCCCCGTCGTCCTGAAAACCGGAGTAGCTGTCATACCTCGGGTCTTTCCCCTTTTTCACGATGGCCATGAAGAGGTTATTGTCCACAAGGATCCTCGCATTCTCCGTTCCCTGTATGCAATGGGGGGGCCACAGGATCTGGGTCCTTCCCTCGATCTTTATAACCTCAAAGGCATTTTTCCCCGGATGATTTGTAAAAAAGGAGACGTGATCTGCGGGGTGCCAATCCTGTATGCCGAAGATAAGGCAGCCTTTCTTGGCGAGGGTCTCGGTAGCGTTCTGTACTTTATGAACAAAGGCTTGATCTGCGCCATTGACTGCCAGTGATCCCTCTTTCCATGTGGTGAAATCTCCCTGGACATCCGTCACAATGACTCCTGTCTTTCCGCTGGCACTGTCCATTGTTGTCTACTCCTCCTTTACTTCAGCATCATCTCGGGAAGGAAAAGGACAATCCCGGGAAAAAGTGTAATGATAAATACGATGACAAATATTGCCAAGAGAAAAGGGGCAACACCACGGAAAATGGTTTCCACAGGCGTGTCCTTTGCCACTCCGGCCACGGTATAAATATTTAGCCCCATTGGCGGGGTTATCAGCCCTGCCTCCATCATCAGTACCGCGATGACGCCGAACCAGATAGGATCGAAGCCTAAAGCCAGTACGACCGGAAAAATGACCGGCATGGTCAATACCATCATGGATATGGCATCAAGGAAACAACCTAAAAATAGATATATTACGACAATAATTGCATGAATCAGGTATGGCGATACATCAAGACCGGCGGCCCATGCCGCTACCTTTACGGGAATTGTTGACAGTGCCAGAAAGTAACTGAACACATTGGCCCCTGCTACAAGGAACAGGACCATAACCGAAATGCGCACGGCCTCTTTTAGCGCCCCTGTCAGGTTCTCCCATCCCAGTTTTCTCTTTATTAAGGCAACCAGGAAAAGAACCGTCGCTCCGATCGCACCGGCTTCGGTAGGCGTGAAAAAGCCCAAGTATATGCCGCCCATCACCAAAAAAAAGATGGCCAGCGGTTCCCATACGCCTAAAAGTGAAGAGAACTTTTCACCCCAGCCGACTGCTTCGGGACTTGCCGGGGCAAGACTCGGGTTCAGTTTTACCCAGACAATGATGATCCCTATATAGGCTAACGCAAGGATCAAACCCGGGATCATGCCGGCAATAAGGAGTTTACCGATGGACTGCTCCGTCAGCATTCCATAGACCACAAACCCGATACTGGGTGGGATCAGAAAACCCAGGGTCCCACCCGCGGCAATACTCCCTGTTGCAAGCCTCGGATGATAGTTAAATCGTTTCATTTCGGGAAGGGCAACTGTCCCCATGGTGGCTGCCGTAGCAACAGATGAACCGGACACCGCGGCAAACCCGGCACAGGCGCCAATGGTCGCTATGCTCAGGCCCCCGGGCAACCTGCGCAGCCATTTGTCAAAGGTCGTATACAGTTCCCGGGTCATGCCGGAGCTGCCGGCGAACCCGCCCATAACTATAAAGAGAGGGATGACCGTGTAAGGATAATAGGCCGAAACCCCATAGACCGTCCTCGCGACGACCGGCAGCGCCGCCTCCATAGAAGACAGATAAGCGATTCCAGCAAATCCCACAAACATCAACGCAAATGCTATGGGCATTCCCAAGAACAGCAGGAGAAAAACGAGAATCGTGCCGATTATACCTGCAATTACCGGATCCAATTTTGTTTTTATTATCTCCTAAATTAGTGCTCATCCATAAACTAACGTTTTTGGATTCGCGCTATCAGCCATCAGCTTTCGGCTTTCAGCAAAGGACACTAAAAACAAGGTATTGGCTGATTGCTGACCGCTGAAAGCTCCATCCGGAAATTGGTTATTTATGGATGGACGCTAATGAGTTCCCAGCCGAAGTTCCCTGCCGGACCCCAAAAAGTTTTCCTGCGCAAACCCACAGGTCAATCAAGAGTTCCAGGCAAAGGAAAAAGGCTGCTACCGATACAAGCAGCCTGAAAGGCAACTGGGGGATCCTCAGCATGTCTGAAACCGTTTTTTCTCCTGTTCCTAAAACCCAGCCCTGCCATGCCAATATGGCAATTATAAAAAGGCTCAGGAGGGTGGTGCCAATATCCACTATTAATCCTGCTTTTTCGGGAATTCGAGAGACAAGAAACGAAACACGCACATGCCCTTTTACCTGGTGCGTGTATGCAACACCTAAGAGGATAAAAACGGCCAACATGTAGCTGGACAGCTCTACCGTGCCGGGGATATGCAGGCCGAAGATTGTACGGGACACCACGTCGCCGGTTGTGAGCAACATCATGGGAATGAGCAGAAACATGCCCCCGTAACACAAAAAAAGTGTCATCCGTTGTATTATCTTTCTGATTGCTGTTAATCCTTTCATTACTTCTTCCATTCGGGCGGAAATGCCACACATTTCACACCTCTCTTCTCGCATTCCTCATTGTACATAATTACGGTCTTTTTTGCGGGAAGTCCCTTGGCCTCCAGACCCTTTACCCATTTTTTTGTTTCGGCCTGAAATCCTGCGTACCAGCGATTTGCCTCCTGATCCGGCAAGGTATAGAGATTGACGCCCCTGCCCTCAATTTCCTTCATCATGACCTTGTACACGTTGCGATTCAACCCGCCTGTTGTACGAAATGGATTGCTGCACACCTTTTTGATAATCGGCTTCAGATCATCAGGTGTTTTCTTCCAGCTCTTTTCATTCATGATCACACCCTCGGTAACACAGCCAAAGGTGCACAGTGCCCCATATTTTGCGACCTCATAGAGTTTGAATGCAAGGACCAACGGCGGACAGGTTACAAGACCATCAATGGTGCCTGTTTCAAGGGCCAAGTAGACATCGCCTAAGGGCATGAAAACCGGCTCGGCCCCAATGGCCTTGATGTAATTGGTCTGATGGCCGCCAGGCGATCTTATTCTGAGTCCCTTGCAGTCCTCAAGGCTTTTCACGGGTTTCCTGGTCCACAGGTAGGCTGAAATACACCCGTTCAATTCAATCATTTCCACGCCCGGGAATTCCCGCTTCAGGATACGTTTGTACATGGCGTTTCCAATGTCAACACCTACGTCTTTGCCATCTACAGCGGCTGCCAGGGACAGTACGTCGCTCAGAGGAAAGCGACCGGGGGTCCATGTGGCCGTAAAATAGCCCATGTCGGAAAGTCCCTTGGCTGCAATATCATAATGTTCAGGGCCTTTTCCCAGAGCGCCGCCCGCATACAGGGTGTATGTTATCCGGCCATGACTTTCTTCTTTTAGTTTTTCGAGCATTGGTATCCAGACCGTTTTCACCTCTCTGGAAACGGGTGGATGCCAGGTGCTGAATTTGATGTGCATTTTAGATTTGGATTCAGCAATGGCATTGTCAGGCAGGACAAGGCCGGCCATCACCAGGACAAACAAAGATGCTTTGAGTAGACATCTTTTCATTTTGATACCCTCCTAAATGAAATAATGATTAAAAATGGAATGATAATGCCATATATCCCTTTTTTAAACAACTTTTTTACTTCGTGTATTTCGTGTCCTTAGTGGTAAACCTCTAATCATAATTAGAATTGCTGGGCTGGTTGAAATCCTGTTGACATGAAATACTATTGCTGCTAAAAATATACTTCTTTATTGGCGCCCGTAGCTCAGTTGGATAGAGCGCCGGGCTTCGAACCCGTAGGTCGCAGGTTCGAGTCCTGCCGGGCGCGCCATAGCTTTTTGAAATGGAAATTACGGGGGTGTAGCTCAGCTGGCAGAGCAGTTGACTCTTAATCAATTGGTCGGAGGTTCGAACCCTCTCACCCCTACCAGTAAAATCAAGGGGTTAGCCTAATTCGGCTAACCCCTTTTTTATGCCAAAATCACGGATTGTGCCCGAAGTTAACAAGCCTTCGAAACTGGACAGGCTTGGCAAAACCTATTTACTTGACAAAAAAGTCAAGTTAGGGTATTTAGTCAAGCATGCAAAGCGTTTTTGAAATACTGGCTTTCTCTGAACTCCCCCGCAGGCTCGCTGAATTCCTTGAGTTGCCGGAAGAGCAGGTCACCATTCCGGAGAGAGGAAAAGAATCTGGTCCCGACTTTATGGTAAGGGCGGGCAAATACACTTTCCTCGTAGAAACCAAGGGTTCAAGTGCTCGGGCACCCCTGATTCTGGCTGTTACCAAGCTTAAGGAACGCAGGAAAAATCAGGGGAAGCATGTGGTCCCTCTTCTGGTCGTCCCGTACATGGGAGAAACAGGACGCCGTTTTTGCGAAGAACACGAACTTACCTGGCTCGACCTTTCAGGGAATGCCCGTATCAAGGCTCCCGGCCTCTTCATAAATGTCGCAGGCAAACCGAACCGCTTCAAAAGCCCCGGCAGACCTCCCAATCTGTTCGCTCCCAAAAGCTCAAGAATAGTTCGGCAACTGCTGATCGAGTCCGGTCCGGGCTTCACTCAGAGGGAATTATCCCTGGCTACCGGCCTGGATGAGGGGTACACGAGCCGGATTGTACGCAGACTTGAAGAGAGCGGGTTAGTAGTAAGAGACGATGGATCTCTCTTGAAACCTGAAAATCCGGATCAACTCCTCGATGCCTGGAGTGAAGGCTACGACTTCCGAAAACATCATATCGTTAAAGGGCACGTTGCTGCCCGATCCGGCGACGAACTGCTCCATCGGATCGCCGAAGTTTTCAATCAGCACCATGTTGATTATGCGGCCACCGGTTTAGGTGCTGCCTGGCTCTACACCCATTTCGCCAATTTCCGGCTAACTACCTTCTACCTGTCTCATGCCCCAGCGGATGAATTAGGCAATGTGCTCGGTTTTCGTGAAGAGGATCGAGGCGCGAACACCTGGCTTGTCCTTCCCAACGACAAGGGGATCTTTTACGGATCAAAGGTCCGGGAGGGTATTCGTTGTGTCCACCCCGTTCAGGTTTACCTGGATCTGAAAGCCCATCCGGAGAGATCTTCAGAAGCGGCGTCGAGACTGCGTCAAGACTACCTGAAGTGGAGACAGGATGACTGAAAAACCTTCATTCGCTTCTGAATACCCCAGGGAACAGGCGGAGCTTGTGCGGCAAACCTGCCTCTACGTCGCAACAAAACTCGGGGATCTCCTGGATGAACTCGTCGTGGTTGGTGGGCTCGTCCCTTCACTTCTGATCCCCGAGGAATCCCTTCCGAGAGGTGAAGACGCTCATGTCGGGACCATGGATCTTGATCTGGGGCTTTCACTGGCACTGCTGAATGCCGATCGATATGAGGAGCTCACCGCAAGACTCCGTCGAGCAGGTTTTGAACCGGACGTGAATGAAGTTGGAAACCAGACCTTTCAACGCTGGAAAATCGAACAGTCGGGGCACATCAAAGTGACTGTCGATTTTGTTATCCCTCCAAGTCTCGATGAGGATGAAGGGGGCAAGATTCGGCATATCGAGAATGACTTTGCAGCGGTGATAACGCCTGGACTTCACCTCGCCTTCAAAGACAGGCAGAGGTTTTCCTTGATGGGAAGTACGATCATGGGGGAAAAGGCAAGCCGCGAGATATGGGTGTGCGGGCCTGGCGCGTTTGTCATACTTAAGGCCCTCGCGTTTGGTACGAGAGGTGAAAACAAAGATGCATACGACCTCTATTACGTGATTCGCAACTATGGCTCTGGCATTGATGACGTTCTCAAATGCCTCAATCCCTTCCTTCACGAAAAGGAGGCTAAAAAGGGGCTTCAGATCCTGCGTAGTGACTTCTCTGACCCTGACGGAGTGGGACCTCGTAGGGTTGCCGAATTCCTCTATCGCGCTCCCAGCGACGAACTGCAGGCCGACGTTGCGGGTTTTGTCCGGGAGCTACTCAGGAAATGCGATATTTCCTAAATACCCGGCGCTCTTTTCATCGTTTCCAGTTTGTTTGCCACAATCACGCTTACGCATTCAATTCGATATCACCAAATACGAAAATGCTTGACAAATATAGGTTTTTTTCAAAAATTCATTCAAAATAACCTTTCCTTATTCATATATAACCAGTCAGTAATTCAAAAAAGACGTTCTTTCTTTCAATCTCAACAAGGTTTGCAAATGCTAAATGATCGCCAAAAACCCCGTTTCTCAAATAGAGAGGTGGGGTTTTTGTTGTGCTGGTGAACTCCAAATCCTAACGCTATAACCCCACTGAATTCGCTACAAAAATGTTTCAATTCAAATTTTATTACCTCTCATAGCTTGGCGAGTTTTAAGAAAGATATCGGTTTTAAATTAAAAATTGAGGTAGAATTATGGAATGCTATTTTTGTAAAAAAACACAGGGCGTTACTGCTAACCCAGAGGAAGAAGATAGTATTATTTATAGATGTCCGAGATGTGGTCCTGTACGTCTTCATAAGGACGCGTGTCAATACATTAGCGAGCCCACTCATTTACCAGAAAATGACAGGAGGATTATAAGTATTTGTCTTCGGAATATTTTTGAGAGAAGAGGGCCAGAAGGTTCTAACAAAATACTTACTTTTCCAAACCTAAAGCAAATCGTCACAACATATCGTGAGAATGACGCTATTGAAAAGATTGAGATTGCTCTTTTAAACATTGACAGTAAATGCAAATTCTTTGGTGATTATATTTCAGTTAATCTCGAAAATGATTATCCATATTATCATTGTTTCGAACAAAAAGAGTTGCACCCTCTGCTAGTGATGCTATTAGAAAGTGGGTTTATTGAATCTGAATACATTTCAGCAGATCATATTTATCAGAGACAAACCATCCACGAGAAGCTCTGTATTACTCCAAAAGGATATGAGAGAATAAGAGAATTAAAAAAGACTGGCAAGGACTCTCGACAATGTTTCGTGGCAATGTGGTTAGAAGATGAGATGTTGACTGTTTACGAAATAGCAATAAAACCTGCAATAGAATACAAGGAAGAAGGCCAGAAAGAATCAAGATTTAAAGCTCTAATAATAGGAGAAAAGGAACACACAAACGATATTAACGATGAGATAATATCTGAAATCCGAAGAAGCAGGTTCATGGTTTGTGATCTAACTGGTTATAGAGGTGGAGTATATTGGGAAGCTGGTTTTGCTTATGGTTTAGGATTAGAGGTTATCTATACATGCAGAGAAGATTGGATTAAGAAAATAAAGAAAGAAATAAAAAATGAAAGCGGCAAAATACATCCGATTATACAACAAGGTATCCATTTCGATCTTGAGCATAGAAACCGTATTGAATGGAAGAATGATACGAAGGATGATTTATCCAAGTTTGAAAAAGATTTAAGAGATCGTATAAAGGCAGTTATAACTTAGTTGATAATAAAAGGAATATTTCATCTTTCCAAAAGCCCTGTCATTAAAAAAGAGAAGTGAGAAACAAGATGTTTAAAAGCTTTTCAAATTCTTTCAAATTTGAAGTTGAACCACACTGCTATGATAGTAAGTAGGAGCTTTCTACATAACGCCGTTGATAGGTGGAGTGCGGAGACTGTCAATGGTGTTAGGAACAACAGCCCGGCCCGATAAGCGGGGCGCGGAGCGGTCCGCTTATCATCCGAAATGGGGTTTTGTACAGTTAGTAAAATTATTAAAAATCAATTTTTACTGGTAAAAGATAATTTATTTGGAAGATTATACAGAAAACTGGTCAATCAGTGGTTCGGTGGCTTTACAACAATTGCAGTAAATAGGAGGGTTATAATTTGCGGTCACTAATTATTACAGTCTTAGGGACCATACATTCTCAAGACCTTAGCTCCCCTGATTTTCCGTTCCATAAATTTCACTAATGCCTTATCTGCCTCATTCAATGCATATAGGTCCGAGCTGGAGTGATAGAGATTTCACAAAAAAAAGCCGCTCTCTTTTAGGAGCGGCTTTTGGGGTTATTTGAAAGGTATAATGTTACTATTTGGCTTTTTTGGCGTGGCACTGGTTACACTTCTTAAATGGTGCCTTGTCTGATTTCCCTTCTTTAACTAAGGCCTTGTGGCAAGTCTTACAGTTCTTGTGATAGGCATTTTGCAGTTTCTTCACCTTTCCCTGTTTTTTCAGGGGATTGTGGCATGCACTGCATTTCTTTACAGGGTCCCCTTCCTTCCAGCAGTTTTTGCCGTCTTTGTAGTCATGATGGCAATCCGTACATGCGACCTTGTATTCCGCATGATGTTTCTTATGCGATAGCTTAACGGGTCCCTTTTTATCTTTTTTGTAGCCCTCGTTTTCAATCGTGACCTCATCGGGCACATCAGCGGCTGTGAGGACACCCACACCCAGGAAGAGTAGGCCGGTAAATACAACAATTAAAAGGGTTAAGAGTTTCTTGTTCATTGCGATTTCTACCTCCTTTTTCGAAAAAAGTTAATTATTTCATATCGTTATAAAAGATTATCTTTCTAAATTAAATGTAGTTTAAAATATAGTAAAAAACACAAAATATTGTCAAGAAAATATCTTTTTTTATATTTTTTCCCCATTTTCCAGGGATGCCATCTCGCGAAGGACCTTCAGGGATTCCATGGCTTCTGTCTCATCAATTTTGTGGATGGCAAAACCTGCGTGAACAAACACATAATCCCCTATTTCTGCGTTTTCAAGGAGAAGAAGACTTACCTCCCTCTCGGTTCCATCCATGTCAAGGGTGCCCATGTCATTTTCGATTTCAATGATTTTTGCCGGTATTGCCAGGCACATGTTTTTTCTCCTTACGCACTGAAATTTCGTCTTTGTTTCACCTATCCCAACTCTAAACACTATTAACTTAAGGTCGTGTTCGGTAAGATGCCCCTAAAAATCCCCCCCGACCCCCCCCTTTACAAAAGGGGGGAGAAGCTGGGTTTCATTAGACCGGAATCTCCGACAAGGGGGAGGGGACTATTCCAAAACGCTCAAGTTCTTTGAGAACCATGTCAATAAGCTTATCCATCTTTTCCTGAACCGGAGGTGTGGGTTCGAGCCCCACGCTCTCGATGTCTTTGGGTTCCACGCCTACAATGACGGTTTCAGGGACCTTATCTAGGGCCTGGCAGAGTGTCAATGCCTCCAAAAGATCTACCTCGTGGAGCGAGTTTTTTGCAAGAATACGTTTAGGTATTTGTTCCCCTTCAAGCCGGTGGAGGTCACCAGGCTTACCCCCATTTTTTACGGCATCTACAACGATCAGGTGATCGGCATCAGAGATAACCCCCAAGAGATTGATGCCGAGGACGCCGCCATCCTGGATAGATACATTTTCAGGAAAACTATAGCGCTCCTCCAATTTTCTAATCACATGGATCCCAACCCCTTCGTCCGTAAAAAGAAGATTGCCCACGCCCAAGACCATTATATGTTTTTCATTTTGATTCGTCATATTTTTTAAAGGCCAAAAAGACAGAAAACCCTCCAGCCTTCCCTAATAAAGGAAGACTGAAGGGTTTTAAAATTTCAGGTTTTTAAAGTACCTTGACTTTATAAACCTCGTTTGAATCAGGATCTATGACATGGACCGCACAGGCGATACATGGATCAAAGGAGTGGATGGTTCGAAGTAACTCTAAGGGACGTTTCGGATCGGCTACAGGCGTCCCGATCAGAGATTCCTCAACAGGTCCGAGCTTACCTTTTGCGCAGCGCGGTCCCAGGTTCCAGGTCGAAGGCACAACATACTGATAATTCTTGATCTTTTTGTCTTCGATCCGGATCCAGTGGGCCAGAGAGCCCCTGGCCACGTCATTAAGCCCTACACCCATCCCGGTTTTAGGCATCTCCCATGGCTGATAAGTCTTATTATCGCCCTTTTTCAGTCTGCCCACCAGTTCCATGATCCAGCCTTCCATGGCATCGCCGATGGCCACGGTCTCGAGCCCGCGTGCAGCGGTTCGGCCAAGGGTGGAGAACAGTGCCGTTACCGGGATACTCAGCTTTTTCAATGTGTCGTTTACCAGGCCCTGAATCCCTTTGTGTCCCCTTGCATAGGCGACCAAGACCCTGGACAGTGGACCGACCTCGCACGGCTCGCCTTCATATCGCGGCGCCTTGATCCATGAGTATTTGTCCCCGGTATCATAGTCTCCGTGCTGGGGATTGGTCTCCCCGTCATAGGGGTGTTTGGCCCCATTTCCCTTATACCAGGAGTGTGTCACATGCTCAGTGACCTTGGATTCCTCGGCCATCTTGATGCCTTTGAGGTCGCGATTAAAGATGACGCCCCGCGGCATAAAGAGGCTCTCAGGTTCGTTATCCGATTCAGGCAGATCTCCCCAGGCATGAAAATTGGTAGTTCCACCTATTGCCCCCCATTCTTTGTAAAAGGAGCCCACGGCTAAGATGTCCGGAATGTATACGTTTTTCACAAAATCCTGTGTCTCTTTCCAGATATAGAGGAATTCCGCAATACGATCCGGCGTAAGGTCCTTCACAGAGGTGATGCCCCCGACTACAAAGGACTGGAGGTGCGGGTTCTTGCCGCCGAATATGGCGTGCAGCCTGCGTGTCTTGGCCTGCATGCGCAATGCCTCGATATAATGTGCAGCAGCCATCAAATTCGCTTCGGGAGGCAATTGATAGGCCGAATGGCCCCAATAGCCATTTGTGAAAGGTCCCAATTGACCGCTGTCCACAAAGGTCTTAATCCTTTGCTGGACGCCCTTGAAGTAGACAGTCCCTCCAAATGGGTCATTGCTCACACTGTCTGCCAGGGCCGCCGTCTTTTTGGGGTCCGCGCTCAGGGCGCTGACAATATCCACCCAGTCTAATGCGTGGAGATGGTAAAAATGAACAATATGGTCATGCTGAAATTGTGCTCCGTGCAAAAGGTTCCTGACGATACGGGCAATAGGAGGTATCTTTACGCCAACTGCATTTTCGACTGCCCTCACCGAGGACAGGTAATGAGTCATTGTTCAGACGCCTCATGTGCGTTGCGTAAAGAGCGGTGCGTCGCGCGGGTCCCTCCCTTGCAAAATAAGCTCAATGCCACGGAACATCTGTCCGGAGCTCCAGGCATTAACAACTTTGCCGCCTTCCACTTCCACTTCGATGCGCAAGTGGCCTTCTATCCTTGTAACCGGATCAATCATAATTTTTTTGCCCATTTTTTCTCCTCTCTTTTCTTAAGAGTATTTTTAAAACCTATTTGCTTTCCTGAAAGAAGGGGGTCATTTTGTCCCAGAAACCGGGTTCACTGCACCCTATGCAGGGATGGCCCGCCTCAATCGGCCAACTTGTTCCGTCGTTAAACTTGGCGATAGGACAGTTGTTGTAAGTGTCAGGGCCCTTGCAACCCATTTTGTACAGGCAGTAACCCATTGCGGCCTCTTTGGATCCGAATTCTTCCACAAATTCATCGTTTTCGTAATGGGACCTTCTGGGACATTGATCATGTATGGATTTTCCATAGGCAAAGAGGGGTCTCCCAAGTTCGTCACACGCCGGAAGCTTCCCCAAGAGCAGATAGTTGACGATGGTTCCTACAAGATTGATCGGATTGGCCGGGCAACCGGGGATATTGACCGTTTTGATGCCCAAGGCATCACCAACGCCTTTGTACCCGCCCGGATTCGGCGCTGCGGCCTGGATGCCTCCGTAAGAGGAACAGCTACCAATGCAGATTACGGCAAGGGCCTTCTTGCATACCTCGTTACCTATGTCTAAAAATGTGCGCCCTCCGATCTTTCCGTAGGCCCCGTCGTACTTAGTTGCAATAGCACCCTCAACTACACAGATGAATTTCCCGTTATATTTCTTTACTGCTGCGCTAAGGGTCTCCTCTGCCTGATGCCCGGAAGCAGCCATGATGGTCTCATGGTATTCCATGGACAGGATTTCAAGAATCAGTTCGTCAATCCAGGGATACATGGTTCCAATAGTGGCTTCAGTACAACCGGTACATTCGGCAAATTGCAGCCAGATGACCGGGGGCCTTTGCTTTGGCGCGGCAAACACCTCCGCCACCTTGGGGATAAAGGATGATGAGAGCCCCATGGTAGCGGTCAGGACGCCGCAATACTTCATGAAATCCCTTCGTGAGACCCCCTTTTCCGACAACCTCTGGTAAAATTCTCTTTCCTCTTCCATTCGGCACCTCCTTGATGCTGGTTAGTGGAATTTTTATCAGATAGTAAACTTATTGCTAATTATGTCATATTTGTCAATTGTTTTTTACGTTAATTCTTGAGAAAAATGAGTATGTAATGTTATTACGAAACTGTCAAAATGGAAAAGAAAAAAATATTACTCCTTTATGCGGACAAATATTATCTGATCAAGCAGGTCTATCCCTTTGGGCTGGACCTGATTGCCAATTATTTGCGCCAATGCGGACATGATGTGACAATCGAATATCCTTACCTGCCCGATCCAGATCCGGAAATAAATCTGGTGAGTATTTTGGAAAGGACATCGCCGGATATTATCGGCCTTGGCATTAGAAATCTTGATACCTGCATGTCCTGCGAAGAGTATGGCGATTACGGGGGGGATGGCTATAAGACCTTCTATTTCCTCCCGGAGGTCAAAAGGCTTGTGGATTTTATCAAAAAGCATGCACCCGGTTTGCCCATTATTGCAGGAGGAGGGGCCTTTACCATATCCCCGGTTGCGATCTTGAAATATTTAGGCATTGAATGCGGGGTCGTGGGTGAAGGAGAGGAACCCCTGCTCCGGTTTATAGATGCCTTTCCCGACACGGAAAAGATATCTAAGATACCGAATATTGCCTGCTTAAAAGATGATTATGTGATCAATACAAGGCAGGATTACCATTTTAGGGGGGATTTGTGGGCATTTGAAAGGGATAAGAAGTTTAGTTTTGCATTTGAAACAGCAGGACTCCCCGTACAGGTGAAAAGGGGTTGTAATCAGGCTTGCAGTTACTGCGTGGAGCCCATCATTGAAGGGAAGAAATTCTTTTTCAGGGACATTGATCAGGTCATTGAGGAACTAAAAATTATATCTGAGACCCATGAGGGCGTCAACACTATTTTTTTTGTGGATACGGAGTTCAACGTGCCCGACCTTGTATATTGTTCCGGACTGGTTAGAAGGATCATGAAAGAGGATTTACATCGGCGCTTCAGCTTTTCTTCACAGTTTTTGCCCAAGCCCTTTGATAATGATTTTGCAAAGATTTTGGCTGAAGCGGGTTTTTCCATCATCCTCACATGCGATAGTTTTGCTGACATAGTTCTGGAAAAAAACCGGGTTTCATATTGCCAGGCGGATATCACCAACGCCCTGAGACTATGTGAGGAAAACGGAATAAGCTGCACCCTGTCCATGATTTTCGGCCTTCCCGGGGAGACCTATGAGACACTGAATCATTCCCTTGAGCAAATGAACAGGTATCCCCCACGTTTTTTGAGAAGATACGAGTATACCATAGGGGGCAGAGTGTACCAGGGCACATCCCTGTGCGGGCTAGTTGAGAGGGATAAAGGTACGGCTTGAAATCTGATGGTTATTTAGAGCCCTTTTATTACTGCAGTCCCGAATCACCCATGAAATTGAAGCAATATATTCAGCAGGGTTTTCCCTATCCTGTGGCGTATCAAAATTTTTATGATAAAGCCCGGTTCAGAGCCCTTGCCATTGTTTACCTTGCTGATCAAAACAGATGGGAAGATGTAAGTTCCATGTTTTTTTCGAGCGATTTGGCTACCCGGACATCCGTTTATGAATATCTTTTCCGCAAATTCACGGATGCAGGCAGGATTGATGATGCCAGGGCAATATCTGTAAAGCTTTTGGGGGATATTCAGGAGAGTAAAAATTCAACACAATTCGGGGAACAGGAAGAGTTGATCAGGTTTTATCTAAGTTGTCTTGGATGATTTTGACTCTGACCGCCGAGACCTTTTGAAGGTGCGGTGACCACCCCTGTCTGAGGGCTTTGGCACGTCAATACCAAGCCGGTTTATTTTTCGGCGCAGGGTATTCTTGTCAATTCCAAGTTCACGTGCGGTGGACATTTTTTTCCACTGGTTTCTCTGTAATGCCTGTTCAATGGTGTATTTTTCAATCCACAAGCACGGAATCATTTTCAGGGATCAGGCGATCGGGTAAGTCTTGTAAACGGACTAAATCGCTCTGGCAGAGGACAAAGGCGTGTTCTATTGCATTTTCAAGCTCGCGTACGTTTCCAGGCCAGTCATAAAGCATTAATGCGGCCATTGCCTTTTGGGACAGTCCCATGATATTCTTTCCAGTCAAGTGGTTGAACCTTTCTATAAAATGATCCACCAGCAGGGGAATGTCCTCTTTTCGCTCTGATAATTTTGGCAGCATCAGCTTTATTACATCTATCCTGAAATACAGGTCCTCCCTGAACTTGCCTGATTTTGTCAACTCTTCCAGGTTGCGATGGGTTGCGGTAATCACCCTGGCATTGGTCCTGATCGTTTTCGTGGACCCCAATGGCTCGTAAACTTTTTCTTCTAAAACACGTAAAAGCCGTACCTGTACAGCCTGTGAGATATCGCCAATCTCATCCAAAAAAATAGTCCCGTTCTGGGCCAGGGCAAATCGACCCGGTTTGTCCTTTTTGGCATCTGTAAAGGCACCTGCCTTGTATCCGAAGAGTTCTGATTCACACAAGGTATCGGGCAGGGCTCCACAATTTATAGTGACAAAAGGCCCTTTCCGTTGCAGACTGTTATTATGAAGTGCCCTGGCAAAAAGCTCTTTTCCTGTACCGCTTGCCCCTACAATCATCACAGTGCTGCTGCTTTCGGCTATTTGCGGTAGAATCGAAAAAAGTTCGAGCATCTTTCCATTTTTGCTGACTATATCCTCAAACGAATGCTGCTTAAGAAGAGCCTTCCTCAGTTTGTTGACCACTGTCAGGTCCCTGAAGGTCTCTACGCCCCCTATATTTCTGCCAGTTGAATCCTTCAGCAGGGCCGTTGTTACGCTGATAGGGATGCGCTTTTTGTCGGAGCGAAGAATATAGACGGGCACATTGACTATAGGGCTTTCTGTCTCCATAGTCTGACAGAGAAGACAATCCGTTTCACAAACGTTGGCCCTTAAGACTTCAAAGCATGGTCTTCCAATAGCCTCATCCCTTGAAATCCCCGTGATCTCTTCTGCCGCCCTGTTAAATGAAGTAATAAACAGATCAAGGTCCACAGTAAAGACCCCATCCGCAATACTGTCCAATATAATCTGATAATGTTGCTGAATTGATTTTTCGAATTGTTTCATAAATTGTAACGGTTCACAGGTTCAGGGTTCAACGTTCAGGGTTAAGGACAAAAAGGCATTGAAGACCCGAAGTACTCGTTAAAAACGCTCATTTTCCCAAGTAATTGCCAATTTCGCTCCAAATTTTGGATTAGGCATGACGAAGCTGACGCTTTTCTCGTAAATAAGCATCCCAAAGGCACTCCTGGGACGAGGATGGAACCCGCCGGAGGCGGGCAAGCCTTGCCGAAGATCCCGCTGGGCGGGGAACCCCTGAACCTTTGAACCCGTGAACGCCTACTCTCCTTCTAACAGGGGCGTTTATCTGCTGTCAACAACCAAAGCCCATAAAGGTCAATTCTAAGATGCAAAACCGTGCCGATCCAGCCATAAGATAGGTTCACATTGTTCCCATTAATTATGGGAGGATGGTTCATATCGTTTCTTTTTTTGCCCCCATAGACATCCATTCTGTCATTTGAAAATGAAATAAGTCCCGCATTTTCAGCTAATTATCTCGCCCATAGTCACCGCCTATGGTTTTGGCATGGATATTGCCTAAAATTAAGCTGTTACCCTAAGATTTTAAACTTTCTTGAGCAAAGCAATAGAGTGCCTAAGATGGTAAGAGTTGCCATTCCTACATTCAGATCGAGGGTTTCACCGGTCTTTGATTCATGCACTCGAGTCCTGCTCGTGGAAATTGAGCATAATCGCGAAATTGAGAGAAGCGAGATGTATCTCGACGAATTATCTTTGACCAAACGCATGACTATTCTCCAAAAGTCGAACGTGACAACCGTTATATGTGGCGGGATAAGTGATATGCTTCAAAACATGCTTCAGAGTGCAAAGATCTATCTTATAACCGGAATAGCCGGAGAGATAGACCAGGTCGTGACTGCGTATTTGCATAAAAGGTTGGATGAGCCGCGGTTTCATATGCCTGGATTCAAGGCTGAACATTAAGGCTTTTTACTTGTACGCGTAAAGGGGGTGGTAGATAGAAATAATATTTGAGGGGTGTGTTGATTTGTCGGTTTTATAATGATCCATGAAATTTTAGGAGCAGGACCATGAGAGCCATTAAATTTGTAATAGGTGTAGGGTTGGTCTTTGCTGTTTCCCTGCTTTTTGGCAGCCCTACGGCGCGATCGGTCGAGAAAGAGAATTACTGTTTCACCTGTCACACAAGCGCACGGAAGCTGATACAGATCACAAGGGAGATTGCCAGAGCCGACAAAGGCAAACCAGGGGCCTCTGTAGCAACCGAAGGAGAAGGGTGAGGCGGAGAAGTGGAGCCGTTGGCTCCGCACGAAAAGATTTTCGTTGACAGTGAATTTGCCGAGGATGAAAACCACGGTGAACTTTGTTGTCATGAATGCCATGGCGGCGATCCAAACGAACCAGACTGGCGTAAAGCCCATAAAGGCGTGGTCAAAGACCCGTCATATCCGGATCCTTCAGAGACGTGCGGGTCATGTCATGATGATATTGCAGAGAATTATAAGACCAGCCTTCACGTGAGTGCGGCCCCGATCAAGAAAATGATAGACATGAGGGCCAATACCGCAAAGGCCGCGCATGCAAAATTGGATAAGGCCAGGGAGTTACATTGCACATCCTGCCACAGCAGTTGCGGCCAGTGCCATATCAGCCGTCCGGAAGCCGTGGAAGGCGGGTTATTGGAGGGGCACCTCTTTCAGAAAAGGCCGCCAATGCATTTGGTCTGCACGGCCTGCCATGGAAGCCGTATTCAAAAAGAGTATTTTGGCAAGAATAAAGGGATGGCCCCTGATATCCACAGACAGAAATATTTTAAATGTAATAAGTGTCATAAAGCGGATGAGATGCATGGGGACGGCAAGGATTATGCAAACCGCTATGAGGTGGAAAACGGCCCGAAATGCGCGGACTGCCATAAAAAGATTTATGAGCCGGCATCTGAGAACGCAAAAAACCATTGGATTCATAAGGACCAGGTGAGTTGCAATGTGTGTCATTCCCAGCCTTATAAGAACTGCTATGCCTGTCATTTTGGGAAGGACAAACTGGGATATAAATATTTTAAAACCGAGGGATCTCCCCTTGAGTTTAAGATCGGTGTAAATCCCTTGCAATCCGAGAAAAGGCCCGAAAAATTTGTCACAGTCCGTCATATTCCGGTAGACCAGGGATCTTTCAAGTTCTATGTGGAGAATGGGCTGACTAACTTTGATAAACTCCCAACATGGAAATTGGCCACACCACACAATATCAGGCGGCAGACGCCCCAGAACAAGGCATGTAATGCCTGTCACGGGAATAAGGATCTGTTCCTGCTTAAAAAAGACGTCAAAGAAAAATATTTGAAGGCGAATAAGGATGTTATCGTATCAATGGATCTGCTTCCTGAAAAGAGGCGGAAAGATTAGTACAATAAGGTATAAGTCGATCCATTATTGAGGCATTTATCTATACATTAAAAAGGAGGTACTACCATGAAAAGACATTCTCTGTTTTCCATTGCCATTGCATTATTCGCAGCGCTAACCCTTTGTGCACCCATGGCCATTGCCAAGGACATGACGGCAAAAGATTTTGTTGGTGAAGCCAAAAAGAATATCTGTGAGGTTTCGGTCTCTGATGCAAAGGCCATGCTTGACAAAGGCGGATATATCTTTCTGGACTGCCGTGAGCCAAAGGAATTCAAGATGGGCCATGTCCCCGGCGCCATCAATATCCCGCGTGGCCTGTTGGAATTCAAGATTGGCAAGAAGGTGCCGGATAAGAACGCAAAAATTATCATGTACTGCAAAAAAGGGGGCAGGGGCTGTTTAGGTACGTGCACCCTCTGCCAGATGGGATACAAAAATTCCAAGAATATGGCAGGCGGTTGGATGGCATGGGAAAAAGCCGGATATCCGATTGAATAAATTCTGCATCTATTGATGATAAAAAGAAGAGGGCACCATTATTTGCGGTGCCCTCTTTTTATTCTTGCATTGAAAACCTGGTCCTCCGTGTCAGATTGGAGCTATATGGCTCTGACTTGGGGTCATGTTTCAAAAAGTACAAATTCCAAGCACCAAATTCCAAATAAATCTCAAAATCCAATACTCAATGACCAAAACCGCAGTAAAAAACGAACGTCCAACATCGAACTTCGAACTTCCAACGTTGAATTATGGTAGGCCTTCGACGTTCATCTTTTTCCTGTTTGTAATTTCGAATTTTGGTCATTGGAATTTGTCCTTCGACTTCGCTCAGGATGGTGAGCCTGTCGAACCATTTGATATTTGGGATTTGATATTTGAAATTTCAATAAGTCAATGAAATTCCAACAAAGCAAAGCCCCTCTGGAGAATAACCAAAGCCTGGTCCTTTGGGCCAAAGTTTTTACTTGAACCCATGATCATTGGCCAATATATCGAGATGTATTGTGGCCAGGTTCTCCAATTCCATGGGGGCTGCTTCCTCAAAGACCCTTTTGTCTAAGGTCTTGAGGTATCTCTGGCATTTCCGACAAAAATCAACACGGAACCCCTCTTCGCCTTCAACGTCAAAATAACCAAGCGTCTTATGTTCCTCGTTCTGGCAGAATGGACACTTGATCCTGGGATATGCCCATTCCTGGCTGCATAGTTCACAGTGTAAATAACGCTTGCCGGTTTTTGTGAAATAGGCCATGTCCGGTTCAGAGCCGCACACAGGGCAATAACCATAGTTCCAGTTATCTGTATCTATCTTATCATATGTGGCGTCTCGCAGGGCGTAGAGCGAGGGCCTCAGCGCCTCCTGTGCCAAAAAACTGAGTGTCGCCGGATCCAGATCAAGCTCTTTGCCGGCTTTGGAAAGGACCTTATCGTCTTTCCCGAGTACAGCCTTCAAAAGGCTGTCTATCCACCCTAAATCGTTTTTTGATTTCTCCAGGACCTTTTTCAGACCATCCTTGTCCTTTCTTTCGGTATTTGACAAATGTTCCATGAATTTTGCGAACAATTTCGATGAGGCATGAAGGTCAACAGGAAGGTCTTCCCTTGAAAAAAGTGGAAAACCCTCATTTTTCTTCATGTCTTTCAGCCTCTCCTCGAATCTAATGTCTTGAGGTTCGGGTTGCACTTCTTTCATCAGGCCTGCCAATTCACGGTAGGATTCGAGGGCCTCTTTGCATACGGGTCTTTGCTGTATGAGACGGTCGATATTTTCCAAGAGGTGTTCAATCATAAGATTTTCTCCTTATCATTTTTATTCACCCTTACCCCAACCCTCTCCCGTCGAGGGAGAGAACATTTTAATATATCCTGAAATGTTGAATAGCGAAAGAAAAATAAGAGGGATACCCATACGGGCATCCCTCTTATTGTCTACAGTCAACGTTAATAATTAATTAACTTACCAGTTTATGGATGATCTGCCACTCCTTAGACAGGTCCTTCAGGGAGTTTCCGATCTTCCTGAGGGCCATCTTGCGGTCCATGCCCTTGGGAACAATATCCACACTGGCATACTCATAGTATTTTTTCGGCTTGTCGGCCAACAGATGGAAGACCCTGAGATCATCCAGGCCGGTTACCTCAGCGCTGGGATATTTGGATTTAACCTCACCCAATCGCTTTTTGGCCATGTCCACCATCTTATCCCGGTCCCCAAAACTCATGGCACCGGTGGGACATGTCTTGACGCATGCTGGCAGGAGCCCGTTATTGACCCTGTCAACACACATGGTGCACTTGGACATGTATCCGGTGCCTTTTTGCGCCCTTGGGATATTAAAGGGGCATGCCTCGGTAATGTCCGCGGCCTTGGCCTTTTTGAGTTTATCCGTATAGAGCACTGCACCGGTCTGGCTGTCAATGATGATGCCACCAGGGGCATCGTCCTCTGCAGCCTCTAAACAGGGCGGCTCAACACAGTGTCTGCACTGGTCCGGAAAGAAATACCATACAGGCTTGTTGTCGGGTCCCATATGTTCCTGGAACCGTATCAGTTTATAGGTATAAAAGGACAGGTCCTTGGGGTTCTGATAACTTCCCCAGTTCTCCGTCTTGGTTGCAGGTAGCTGATTCCATTGCTTGCAGGCAATCTGACAGCCCCGGCATCCGGTACACAACGTCGTATCTATAAAAAAAGCCTTTCCACTCATCAGATCACCTCCTTTATGCCTTTCTCACATTGACCATAAAGGCCTTGGTTTCAGGGATCCTGGTATTAGGATCACCGGTTGATGGAGTCAGCAGGTTGGCTGAATCGCCGCCGTCCTTGGGATGGACCCATCCGAAATGCCATGGGACCCCCACCTGGTGGACGATGTTCCCCTGGATCTTGAACGGCCTGAAGCGAATAGTCACAATCGCAGTCGCTTTTAGCTTTCCACGGGCCGATTCAACGATGACCTTCTCTCCGTTCTTGATTCCCTTCATCTTGGCTAATTCCTTGCTCATCTCCACAAAGACCTGCGGCTGAGCCTCCAGAAGCCAGGGCTGCCACCTGGTCATAACACCGGTCTGCCAGTGTTCGCTTACACGGTATGTGGTGCCGACAAAGGGGTATCTGGGATCGCATGTCTTGTAGATATCCATATCGGTGCTGTATGTGGGCGCCGCTGGATTGACAAGCTGGCCGGAGAACAGGTTCTTCTCCACCGGGCACTCCATCGGCTCGTAGTGTTCCGGAAAAGGCCCGTCCGCCCTGCCGGGACCAAAGATATGCGCATGGCCCTCGGGTTTCATGATGAATGGATACTTGGTATCCTTTCGCATGGAGCCGTCCGGATTCTGCATGGGGTACCAACCGCCATCGGGTACGTCACCGACCCACTTCTTGGACACATACTTGCCGTCCTTTACTTCACCCTTGAACTGGATAACCGGATGTTCCTTGTCCCAGGGATTTCCCTGAAGGTCCACGGACGCACGGTTGTAAATAATGCGCCTGTTGACCGGCCAGCACCAGGCCCACTCAAGGTTCAGGCCAATACCGGACTTCTCTCTCTTCCGCCTGGCTGACATGTTCCCCTTATTGGTGTAAGATTGACAGTACAGCCAGTTGGCGCTGCTTGTTGAGCCATCGGCCTGGAGATACGCAAAACTGGGAACCAGATCTCCCTTCTTGAAGTTCTTCCCTTTGACGGTCATATCCTTCAGGAAGTAGCCGTTGATTTCTTTGGCCATCTTGTGGGCGTCAAATGTACCATTAGTGGTATAGTCCCACTTCAGGTTGACTATCGGTTCCGGGAAAATCGCATTCTTGTCTTTCTTGTAGAGATATTTGACCTTTTTCATCAGGTCTATCAGGATATCTCCGTCAGGCTTTGCATCTCCCGGTGCCTGGGCGGCCTTGTAACGCCACTGCATCCACCTGCCGCTGTTGGTTATGGAACCCTCTTTTTCCACGGAAACCGCGCATGGGAGCATGAAGACCTCTGTCTTTATCTTTTTGGGATTCATGCCGGGTCCTTTCCAGAAAGAACCTGTTTCATTGTCAAAGATATTGACGTTGACCATCCAGTCCAACTTTTTCATGGCCTGCCTGTTTTTGTTGGCATTGGCTCCCGACGCTGCCGGGTTCATGCCCCAGGCAAAGAGGCCTGAAAAATTCCCCTTGTACATCTCGTCAAAGATGTCAAGCCAGGAATAGGTCTTGCCTGCATCCAGTTTTGGCATCCAGTCATATCCGAAATTATTCGCCTTGGTCGCCTTGTTCCCAAAGAAAGACTTGAGGAGGCTCACCATGTACTTGGGTTCGTTCTGCCACCAGTTGGCGCTCAATGGGTCTTTGCTCTTTGGTCTTCTCTTGAGGTAATCCCCAAGTGTCGGCCATTTGGTGCTCGGGTTGGCTAAATAGCCGGGCCAGATGTGGAAAAGAATGCAGTGGTCGGTTGAACCCTGGACATTGGATTCGCCTCTCAGGGCATTGACGCCTCCGCCTGCAACTCCCATATTGCCAAGCAACAACTGGATCATGGCCATAGCCCGGATGTTCTGCACACCCACCGTATGTTGGGTCCAGCCCATGGCATACATGATGGTCCCTGCCTTGCCTTTTAGGCCGGTAGCCGTGTAAAGCTCATACACCTTTTTAAGATCTTCTTTGGGTGTCCCGGTAACGGCCGATACAGTGTCTAAGTCGTAACGGCTGTAGTGCTTTTTCAGCAACTGTAAGACACACCTGGGATCTTTAAGGGATTTGTCTTTCTTTGGTATTCCGTTTGCATCCTTTGCAAAGGCCCACTTGCTTTTGTCATACTTGTGGGATTTTGCATCGTAACCGGAGAAGAGGCCATCCTCAAATTTGAAGGAATCGGCAATGATAAAGGCGCCGTTGGTATACTCTGCCACGTACTCCTTAAAGTATTTTTCGTTTTCAAGGATATACTTTATCATCCCGCCTAAGAAGGCGATGTCGGTTCCTGACCTCAATGCCGTATAGAAATCGGCCTTTGAGGAAGTACGGGTAAACCTGGGGTCCACGCTGATCAGCTTGGCCCCGCGTTTCATGGCCTCGGTTACCCATTTAAAGGAAATCGGATGGTTCTCTGCCGCATTGGAACCCATGATAAGGATACAGTCACTGTTTCTAAGATCAATCCAGTGATTGGTCATTGCGCCGCGTCCGAACGACTCTGCCAGAGCCGCAACAGTTGCGCTGTGTCAGATACGGGCCTGGTGCTCGACATAAGTGAGCCCCAGAGACCTCATCATGGCCTGGATCAACCAGCATTCCTCGTTATCAAGGGCAGAGCTTCCTACATTGGCAATCCCGTTGGTGCGATTCACCACCTGTCCCTTGGCATTTTTGTGGGTGAAACTGGCATCCCTGCTCTTCTTGATCCTCTTGGCAATCATCCAGTATGCCTGGTCCCAGGATACCTCCTGCCACTGTGTGCTGTAAGGTGCACGGTAAAGCGGTGTTACGAGACGATTCTCATTATTGGCCAACTGACTAAGTGCCGCGCCTTTTGAGCATAGCGCTCCTTCGTTAATGGGGTGATCGGGATCACCCTCAATGTTAATAACCTTCCCTGCTCCTGCTTTTCCGGTGTGAACGATCAAACCGCACCCGACTGCACAATAGCAGCAGATGCTCGTCGATTCCTTGGCAAAGCGGATCTTCAGGGTCTGGGCATGTGATTTGATCGGTTTCAAATCAAGACCTAAACCCAAGGCCGCTACGCCCGCCGCAGAAGCTCCCGTGATCTTAAAAAAATCGCGACGAGTAACGTTCATAAAGCCTCCTTTCGCTTAAGGGTTACAGATTAAATATTTGATAATAAAGACGTCAAAGCCAAAGTCAGACGTCTCAGGGTTTTCAACATGAGACCCTTGCGAAGCCGACTCAATGCAGTAATTTTCACGCAGGGCCTTTCAAAATAGATATGAATAATCAGAGGTTAATAAAGAAAAGTTTATTTACTGAAAATGAAGATACCCCTATAAGAATCGGTTTGTCAACTATTTTTTATATATTTTTATATAAAAATCAGATAGTTACATATATCAGGGCTGACATATAGGGGAAAGGAGATTGATAAATATTTCACTAACTCGTCAGTAGTAATTTTTCACAGATTCATGGTTCAAAGGTTCAGGGCTAAAAACAGCCAACGTGAAACCTTTGAACCCTGAACGGTGAACGCTTGCATTTAATATTCAGCGGGCATATTTTTTAGCTGTGCCAATGAAAAGACGGG
>JAFDDR010000203.1 GCA_019310785.1 Deltaproteobacteria bacterium | reverse complement strand
CTGGGGCCTGAAACGGTTTTAATAGCATGTGGACTTCCAGCATCATATAAGACGGAAACCACTGAAGTTATTGCAGAGATCAAGGGGTACAGGATCTTGAGGACAGACATGATCCGGCTCGAGGTCCTGAAAAACGAAGACATCTTCGATGAAAAGGTGGCCTCAAGCATGAACAAGAGGACGCTCGTATATGACGAAATGTTCAGAATGGCCCATGAGCTAACAGGAAAAGGGGAGGGGGTCATTCTGGATGCCACTTTTGTTACCCAGTCACTGAGAAGGAGGGCCGCCGAAGTAGCGGCAAAGGCCCGAATGTCTTTTGTCATTCAACAAACCCAATGTTCGAAAGATGTGTCATTGAGGAGGATATCCGCTCGAACCAAGGAAAATTATGAATCAAATGCCCTGACAGAACAGGCATATACAAATAATGTAAAAAAGTTTGAGACAGTTGACCTGGACGACTTGAAGAGTCTTCATCCCGAACTGAATATTGTCCATCTTTTGGTGGACACCACGTCAGATTTGACGGAAGAGTGGTTTGTGGTCAGCATGGTTACCCGTTAGGCATTATATGCTTAGACCGCAATCCAAAGATTGACGATTGAATATTGAAATAGCCGCCTGTCCTCTGCAGTAGCCTGCTACGGGGGATGAACAAAAAGGGGCAAGACACACAAAGTACAGACATATTATACGTTATGACGCTCACAAGGATATTGCGGGATGTATAGCAAGGTCAAAGCCTTTAAAATGAGAATTGCTGCCGCGAGAGGAGAAATTCCGGCCGATCTCGTCCTGAAAAAGGGAAGGGTGGTTAATGTATTTACCGGAGAGATCAGTGAAAAGGATGTGGCAATCTATGATGGTGTCATTGTGGGGGTCGGTTCCGGTTATCAGGGTAAGGAAGAAAGGGACATTGGAGGTAAATGTATTATCCCCGGCCTGATTGACGGGCATATACACATAGAAAGCAGCATGCTCGTTCCCTCCCGGCTTGCAGCCGCCCTGCTGGTTCACGGAACGACAGCCATTATCTCGGATCCCCATGAAATCGCGAACGTAATGGGGCTTGAAGGCATCCGTTTTATGTTAAGGGAGAGCCAGGACATCCCCTTTGATATATTTTTTATGGCCCCTTCGTGTGTGCCGGCAACCCATCTGGAAACATCAGGTGCATACTTAGGACCTTCGGATCTATTGAAGCTCAAAGATGAGCCGCGTATCTTAGGATTGGCCGAGATGATGAATTTTCCCGGTGTCCTGTCGGGAGACCAGGAAATTCTTGAAAAAATTGACCTTTTTAGTGATATGGTCTTAGATGGCCACTGTCCCTCGCTTTCAGGATATGATCTTCAAGCATATGTGACCGCTGGCATTCGCTCGGATCACGAAACAACTGTCCTTTCGGAAGGCCTTGAAAAGATTGAAACCGGTATGATGCTCATGATCCGGGAAGGTACATCGGCTAAAAACTTGGACGAACTGGTCCCCCTGGTTAACAGGGGGAATGCCAGGCGTTTCTGTTTTGTCTCGGATGACTTGCATCCTGAAGACATTCAGCAGCGGGGTCATTTGAACTATATGGTCAAAAAAGCGATTCAATCGGGCCTGGACCCTGTCACTGCGATTCAGTTAGCCACCCTTAACCCGGCAGAGTACTTCGGTCTTAAAGACAGGGGAGCTGTTGCTCCGGGTTTTCGTGCAGATCTTGCCGTGCTGAATGACCTTGAAAGCTTTGAAGTGAATTCTGTTTATAAAGATGGCCGTATGGTCGTTGACAAGGGGTCCCTGATCAATTTCCCCAATAGTCAGGACAGTGCCACGCTAATGGAGCCCGAACCCCTGAACATATCCTCGTTGAGTCCTGAGGGCTTTCGTATTCCTTATTCGGGAGGCAAGGCTAAGGTGATTGAGGTGGTACCCGGTCAGCTAATAACGCATATGCGGGTTGAAGAAATCAGATCACACAGGGGTTATGTGGTGACAGACACTGAATCGGATGTCCTGAAACTGTGTGTGGTGGAAAGACACAGGGCCACCGGTCATATAGGATTGGGCCTGGTCACGGGTTTTGGGCTTAAGCGTGGCGCTATGGCCACATCGGTCGCCCATGACTCCCATAATGTCATTGTGGTGGGTGTAACCGATGTGGAAATTTTCAGGGCCGTTGAAGAAGTGAGGATTATGGGCGGGGGACTCAGCGTTGTTGAAGGAAATGAGACGCTCGCAAAAGTACCCCTTGAAATTGCAGGTCTTATGTCCGGGGAACCACTGGAGACCCTTGTTCGACAGCTCCGGGAGATCAAAAAGGCTGCGGCCGGGTTGGGTTGTGCCCTTGAAGAACCATTCATGGCACTTTCCTTTTTGGCCCTTCCAGTTATCCCTGAACTCAAGCTGACCGATATGGGACTTGTGGATGTGAATAAATTTGAAATAGTTCCCCTGTTTTCCGGGAATTGATGAATTTGGAGGACCTTTTCCATGCATTCCGCATCAGTTGGAATCATATACAAGCATCGTCATGCGCCTGCAAAATCAGAGGCTAAAAAACTTGAAGTCTGGTTTAAGAAAAAGGGTATCAAGGTTTTTTCAGAAGAGATGAAGGCCACAGAATCCTTGCACAAGGGTCTTGAAGAATCGTCGGGCATTCCAAAGACCGTGGATTGGGTCGTTGTCCTTGGCGGGGATGGAACCCTCTTGGGGGCTGCTCGCCGGGTTGGCCGTTACGGGGTCCCTCTTTTGGGGGTAAACTTAGGGGGCTTAGGCTTTCTTACAGGGATTCCTTTGAAGCGCCTTTATCCGGTGATTGAGATGATGATCGAAGGACACCTTGAACTTGAAACCAGGATAATGCTCGAGGCCAAAGTGATGCGAATGGGCGAAGAGGTATGCCGTTTTCAGGTCTTAAATGACGTGGTGATAATGATAAACAAAGGGACCTTGGCGAGGATAATAGACCTCGATGTAACGATCAATGAAGAATTTCTGACTACTTTCAGGGCCGACGGACTCATCATTTCCACTGCAACAGGTTCCACTGCATATAATCTGGCAGCAGGCGGTCCCATACTCTATCCTACGATGGAAACGTTTGTCTTGAATCCTATCTGCCCTTTTACATTGACAAACCGCCCCATCATTGTTCCCGATACCGCCGTTATTCAGATCAAGATGGGAAAGGAGAGTGAGGAAACGGTTCTTTTGACATTTGACGGACAGGTGGGGTTTGACCTTCATTATGGAGATGAGGTGATTATCAACAAGTCACAAGAAAAGATCAAGCTCTTAAGACCAAAAGATCACAGCTATTTTGAAATCCTCAGGACCAAGCTCATGTGGGGCGGAGTCACCTACAACCATGCAGACCATTAAGCGACACTTCCGTGTGAATCGTAGCGACATCAGCTATCTCAGGTGGACCATTGAATCTTACGACGGCATGGCCGTGGTCAGGACAATCGATCCTTATGCAGCATTTATTGAAATCATGATCTCCCCGGGGTGCGAGGATCAGGTCCTTGAGTTATTGGATTCCTTGAGAGAAGAAGGGGTTAGTATTGTTTAATAGAAGCAAATCCGGGGCACAGTCCTTTTTTATAACAGATGAATGAGTATGACTCGGACTTTTTAGCCCAATCCCTGATCCAATCCGGCTTATTGCCTGTCGATGATCCCGCGCGTGCAGATCTCATCCTGATAAATACCTGTACTGTAAGGGAAAAACCAGAGCAAAAGGCATTCAGTTTGTTTGGCCGAATGGCCCGGATCAAAAGGAGAAAACCGGGCTTAATTCTGGGTATTGTAGGGTGCCTTGCCCAACAAATGGGTGAAGGCATGATAAAGAGATTTCCACAGATTGATTTCGTAATGGGTCCGAGGGAACTTGACCGCATTCAGGAGATCTTGGAACAGATCTATTCGGGAAGGACTAAAATTGTTGCCACGGGTCTGGAAGCGCCGCCACCACAACCAACCCTTTGCCGGGGATACTTCAAGGGAAGGATAACCGCATTTGTTTCTATAATGGAGGGGTGTAACAATTTCTGCAGCTACTGCATTGTCCCTTATGTCCGGGGCCGCGAAATTTCCCGTTCACCTGAAAAAATCCTTATTGAAGCCGGGAACCTGATCGCAGAAGGTGTCAAAGAGATCACCCTCCTTGGCCAGAATGTGAATTCTTACAGATGGAATGAGGGGAAGAATGTTGATTTTGTTTACCTGCTGAAAAAATTGAATAAATTAGAAGGTCTTTTAAGACTGCGCTTTACCACGTCACACCCAAAGGACCTTTCTGATGGTCTAATTAAATGTTTCGCTGATCTCGACAAGCTCTGCCCCCACATCCACCTGCCGTTTCAGGCGGGCTCAAACCAGGTTCTTAAGCACATGAAGAGAGGGTATACACGGGAGGAATATATGGAGCGCATCGCAAAGCTGAGAAAGGTCAGGCCCGATATTGCAATCACAAGTGATGTAATGGTCGGTTTTCCCGGAGAGTCGAGGGAGGATTTTGAAATGACTCTTGATCTTATTAAGCGAGTTCAATTTGACGGGCTTTTTTCCTTTAAATATTCCGACAGAAAAGGTACCTTGGCAGAAAAAATGGACCGCAAAGTCGGAGAAAACGAAAAAGGCTCCCGACTAAGTATGCTTCAAGTTCTTCAAAAACAGATTACACTCAAAAAAAATAAAGATCTTGAAGGAAAGCGAATGGATGTGTTAATTGAAGGCTACAGCAAGAGAGAAGGGCAGTTGAAAGGCCGTACTGTAACAAATAAAATTGTTAATTTAACCTGTAATACAAATAAGATAGGTAGTCTACTTAATGTTTTTATTAAATATGGTTTTTTAAATTCTCTGCAAGGTGAGCTGACGTAGTCGGCAAACGCAAGTGCGATCCTGACCGAGGCGATAACATCTCCTCCTTAGACAGAAGATGGCAGGATACGCGCGTAATGGTTTTGGCCGGTGTGGACTGAATTAATGGGCGCAGAAAAAATAAAATACAATGATGAATGGGTTCTTGTGGTCGATGATGAAGAATCGGTAAGAGAACCCCTTGTTGAAATGCTGAAGCATTTGGGCTTTCGGGCTGATTCTGCCGCTAACGGCAAGGAAGGCCTCGAAAAATTGGGCAAAGAGCCTTCTTACACTTTTTTGTTAACCGACATGAACATGCCCGAAATGGACGGCCTGGAATTGATAGGACATGTGAAAAGCGATTATCCCCATATTTGCAGCATTGCCATGACCGGGTACACAAAGGAATACAAATACATGGACGTGGTAAATGCGGGCGCCACTGATTTCATCAATAAGCCATTTAGCCTGGAAGAGCTTGAGGCCAAGGTCAAAAGGGCCGTTAAAGAGCGGGACATAAGGCAGGAACTCAGCAGATTGTCCATTACGGATTCATTGACGGGCCTGTTCAACCAGAGACATTTTTACGGCCGGCTGAAAGACGAAATCAAGCGCTCCGAGAGACAGAAACAAAAACAACAGCTCGGCTTGATCCTCATGGATCTGGACAATTTTAAGAATTTTAATGATAAATATGGGCACTTGGCAGGTGATGACCTTCTTCAAAAGGTAGGTGTTATTATCAATGCCTGCATTCGTGAAGGTGTTGATTCGGGGTACAGGTATGGAGGAGATGAATTTGCCGTTATCTTAATTGATGCGGATACGGATATTGGTCGTGCCATAGGAAAGAGGATTGAAAAGGCCATTGAAAAAGAATGCGGAATAGGCGCAAGCATTGGGTATGCAAATTTTGAGGAAGGTATGAGACCGGAAGATTTTGTTGGAAAGGCGGATGAATTCCTGTTCAAATTTAAGGGAGAGAAAAAAAGCCTGGGGCTACGAAGCTGAGATAATGCCAAGTCCGATAAGATATATTATGTAAACTTATTGATATTCAAATTCCTATTGACATCCTAAGCGCTAACATATAAAAATAACGGATTATTAACATGGAGGTTTAAATTAATGGGTAGTGTTGTCAAGAAACGCCGCAAAAAGATCAGAAAACATAAATATAAGAAATTGAGAAGGAAGATGCGTCATAAAAACAAATAACCCCTTTTTCGAGCTTAAGGGCACAATAAAAAGGCAGTTCCGGGAGGAACTGCCTTTTATTATGATGTAATTGGTTGGTGAAGCCGCAAAAACGCGCAAAAGTCAAAAATTGTTATTTGTCAAATGCGTACCACCCGCCTCCTGTCTTTCTGCCTAATTTTCCCGCCCTTACCATGGTTTTCAGCAGACCCGGGGATACCCACTTTGATTCCTTGTTCAATTCCTTGTAAAAGTACTCAGAAACGAAATAAGCGATATCAATGCCTGTAAGGTCCATCAGTTCAAAGGGTCCCATGGGATAATTGAGACCATTTTTTACAGCCGTGTCCACATCCTCTATGCTGGCAATCCCCTCTTCAACTATTTTTATGGCCTCCAGCATATGAGGGATCATAATCCTGTTTACTATAAATCCCGGTGAGTCCTTTTTGACCTCAACGGTTATCTTGCCCATCTTTTTTGCGAGCTCGGTAGTAACAGCGATTGTTTCATCACTTGTTGAGAATCCGCGGATTACTTCAACCAGCCTCATAAGCGGCACGGGATTAAAAAAGTGCATGCCGCATATCCTTTCCGGTCGGTTCGTTGAAGCGGCTATTTCGGTTATGGACATTGATGACGTGTTTGATGCAAGAATCACTTCGGGACGGCACAGCTCGTCCAACTCTTTGAAAACACTCTTTTTTAATTCAAGATCCTCAATTACAACCTCAATCACAAAATCCATGTCCTTTAGCTGGGACATGTCCGTGGTTCCCTTAATCCTTCCTAATATTGCATCTTTTTCCCCGGCTTCAAGCTTCCCTTTTTCCACGCTTCTGGAAAGAAACTTGTCTATGCTTTTCATTCCCCGTTCTACAAATTCATCCTTAATGTCCCTCATCACGACTTCACAGCCTATTTGTGCTGCGATCTGCGCAATTCCATTTCCCATTGCCCCGGCACCGACAACGCCTAACTTTTTAATGTCCATAATCCCTCCTTCGTTTTATTCATTTTTTTCGGAATAATGCCTCCTGGATTCCCGCGGAAGCGGGAATCCAGAAAAGCGGCTTTGCAAGGGACTTACCCCGTTTTATCGATCTAATGCATATCTACTCTATTTACACTGATTCCACGCTTGTTACTTCCGGAATATTCTGTTTTAAGATCTTCTCAATTCCCATTTTGAGGGTCATCTGGGACATGGGGCACCCTGCACAAGCACCCTTCAACATGACCTTAACCACGCCATTATCATCCACATCCACCAATTGGACATCTCCTCCGTCTGCCTGGAGTGATGGTCTTACTTTTTCAAGTGCACTTTCAACCAGTTCCTTCAATGCCATGCTTCTTACCTCCCTATTACAGTTAATTTTATTGGAACTTGGAAAACCCCGCCCTCCCTCCGGGCCGTAGGCCCTATGGGCCGGAGGCTGGTCGGGGTCAGAGTCTGTGGGCTTTGCCTTAATGATTTCAGGAAACTCTATGTTATTTGGGATAGGGTTGAGGTTGTGACGCTCGTATCGGTATTCGTAAAGCGGTTTTCGGTAAAAAAAACCCGCAACCGACAGACGAAAGACGAAATGAGCCGCTCAACCGAACAACGAAAACCGTTAAACCCCTTAGGGGGTGAAACCAAAGTCACATCCTCCCTCGCACAGCGGTATCTTCGATGGGCGTGGATTCTTTACTTTGGTGTGTATATAACTTACAGCTTTTTTGAATATCATATGTCGTAATGAAATGCTACCCAAAAATTTCTACGACCCTTCTGTCCAGGTATCGACTAAGACCAAAGGAATCTTCAGGAGACCAACCCATACTTTTCTGCCACACATCATGCGACTCCATGCAGAGATAAAGACCCGAATCAGGGTGCCATTTTTCCAGGTTCTTACGCATATAACTGTAAAGTTCCATGCGTATAGGCTTGAAATATCTCAATTTTCCGTCCAATCCCATGATAAACTCACCATCAAGCACACATGTGTCAGGATGCCGTCTCCTGATGATCGGTTTGAGTCCCGGCATGAACCTTAAGGAGCCCAGGCTTATCCATATGATTCCTTTGGGATCAATGTATTTGTCTAACAATTCAAGGGTCTTTATATACCCCTCTTTCCATCTTGGATGTGGGATAAGCGGGTCAAAGTGAAACCCCAAAACAAACCCCTCCGATTGACACTGCCGGGCTGCCTCAAGCCTTTTCCTGAGGCTGGCTGCCCGGTGTTCCTCCTGTGCCGCTATAAAAGGACTGTTAAGGGACCAGGATACGACAATACGATCCCGGAATTTGGAATTGAGAAGTCCTCGAATGTTGTCTGTCTTGGTTTTAAGCTCCAATACCGCGTTTTTTCTCCTTGAAAACAGTGGGAGGAGTAAACCGCTCCAGCGGGTAATGGGATCAATGGCAAGGCTGTCGGTAAATTCACCGGTACCTACTCGGAAAATCAGGTCGGGACTTGAATCAATAACCTTCAGAACCTGTTCAACTCCTTGTTCAATATTGACAAATGTTCTTAAATCGGGCTGGTTAAAGTAGGACTGCAATATGCAGTAACTGCAGTCAAGAGGACAGTTTGTTGCCACATTGAGGATCTGATAACCGCAGCAGATATATTCCCTGGTTCCCGGGCACGGCTTTAGGAATTCGCCTTTATAGG
>JAFDDR010000202.1 GCA_019310785.1 Deltaproteobacteria bacterium | reverse complement strand
GGTGAAGACGGTCCAACCCACCAGCCCGTGGAACAATTGGCATCCTTGCGAACAATTCCGAATCTCACGGTGATCCGGCCGTGCGATGCCAATGAAACGGCCGAGGCATGGCGGGTCGCCATGTCATCGGAAAATGGCCCCGTGGCCCTGGCACTGACGCGCCAGGGAATGCCCGTCCTGGATCGAAACACCTTCGGCCCTGCAACAGGCCTGTCAAAGGGTGCGTATGTCCTTAAAGATTCAAAGGGCAAAAAGCCGGACATAATCCTGATCGCCACCGGTTCCGAGGTACAGATAGCCTTGGATGCTTCCCGGGAGCTTGAATCAAAGGGTCTGGCCGTGCGCGTTGTCAGCATGCCGTCGTGGGAGCTGTTCGACAAGCAGCCTGAAGAATACCGCAACCGGGTATTACCCCCTGAAACAACGGCCCGGATCGCCATTGAAGCCGGGGTAGCGCAAGGCTGGCGCCAGTATGTCGGCGACAGGGGCGAGGTAATTGCCGTCAACCGTTTCGGGGCCTCGGCACCGTACAAGGTCCTTTATGAAAAATTCGGCATTACCCCGGAGCGGGCGGTCGAGAAGGCATTGGCGATGTCAGGCCGCGATTGACAATCCGGCATAGGGTCGACTACCCTACGGGCCGGAGGCCGTGCCGACCGATTTTTACTGAAAAATTTTCCCGACCTGACGCGGGCCAGTAAGAAAAATCATTTTATCGGCGGTCATTTCAGGATCAAATAAGTATTTGCCGACTATCCTTATCCCATAGTGACTATTTTGCATAACTACCCAAAACCGACTCCTGACAAGCTACGGGGAACAGGCATTTTGAACCGATTAAGAACATGCACTAAATAGATTCCCACATGAAAAGATGAGGCTTGAACACGCAGGAAAAATCATCGACGACTTTTACGTGACGGGTAACCCGGCAATGCCCGTCTATCTCCTGGACGGACCTGTCCCGGCCCTTTTTGACGCCGGCCTTACTTCCTTGTGCCGGCTCTATGAGGAGGATATCGCCAAGGTACTTGGTAACCGCAGCCCGGCCTACCTTTTCCTTACTCATTCCCACTTCGACCATATTGGGGCTGCCGCCTACCTGAAGACCGTGTATCCAGAAATGCGAATCGCCGGATCAGCCCGCACCCAGGAAATCCTCGGCAGGCCCAAAGCTATTGAATTAATCAGGTCGCTAAACCAGGAAGCCGCTCAGCTCATGGAATCCTTAAACAGGGTTTCGATCTATAAAGGACCCTTTGAGCCCTTTGATCTCGACCTGAAGCTAAACAGCGACCATACGATTGAACTGAACCCGGACCGCCATGTTGAAGTCATCAAAACTCCGGGCCACACGCGGGACTTCACGAGTTACTGGGTGCCGGAGAAGAAGATCCTGATCGCCTCGGAGGCGGTGGGGTGCGACGACGGTTCCGGGTATATCTACACCGAATTCCTGGTGGATTACGATTCCTACCTGACTTCCCTGAAACGCCTCTCTCAATTGGACGTCCAGGTCCTCTGCCAGGGACACAGGCTAGTTTTTACGGGCAAAGACGCTCAAGAGCATATGCATCGCTCCCTGGAACAGGCTCCTAAGTACCTGTTCATGGTGGAAGAATTTTTGCAGAAAGAACAGGGTGACATAGACCGCACTGTAGCCCGGGTCAAGGCTGTGGAATGGGATCCAAAGCCCTGGCCCAAACAGATTGAGTCGGCGTATGTGTTAAACACACAGGCCAGGGTCAGTAATATCCGGGAGCGTATGCAGCAGAAACGCCGGGAAGGCTAAGAATAGACTTTGATAGAAAAAGGGGACAGGCAAATCAAAATTGGTGTTATATTACTTCGGATATCCGGTGATTTCCCTGATCCTTTCGTATAATGGCTTAAGCCGTTTGTACATTTTTTTATATACATCATGGTAAAGCGCATCATAAAGCTCGTGATTTTTTTGGTCCGGCTCAAAGACCTCTCCCACACGGGTCATTTCCTTGACCGCTGATTCAAAATTCTCGTGAAGCCCGAGCCCCACTGCCGCATCTATGGCCGCACCGAGCCCCGAGGTCTCATAAAGGTGGGGCCTGGCCGTGGGCATTCCGAATACATCCGCGGTCAATTGAAGCGCATTGTTGCTCTGTGAACCCCCGCCCGACACGCGAAGACTCGTAATCGGCGTGCGGCTCCGCTTTTCAATACGCTCCTTGCCCTCTCTGAGCGCATAGGCCAGACCTTCCAACATTGACCGGTAAACATGCGCACGGGTGTGAACATCCCCGAAACCTATAATAGCGCCCTTTGCCTCGGGCCCCGGTGACTTCAGGCCTGGGGTCCAGTAGGGCTGGAGCACGAGTCCCATGGAACAGGGGGGTATTTTTTCCAGAAGCCTTTCAAATAGGGCCTCAGGCTCCTGCCCGTGTTCAGCGGCCTCCTGGCATTCGGGATAGCCGAACTCGTGTTTGAACCAGCTTACCATCCAGTATCCCCGGTAGACCAAAACCTCCAACGTATGGTGATCCGGCACTGCCGAGGGATAAGAAGGGAGCAGAGGTATCGGTTCAACATATTTTTTGTGGGTCACGTTGATTGTGGCGGTTGTGCCATAACTCAAACAGCCTATGGAAGGTTCCAGGCTGCCTGAACCGATTACCTCACACGCCTTGTCCGCTGCTGCGGCAATAATCGGCAGGCCTTCGGGAATGCCGGTTTCGCCTTCCGCGCTTTTTGTAACGTGACCAAGGACCTGACCCGGTGGAATCAAATCTGGAAGCATATGGCGTTTAACGGGCAGACAGCGCCATTTCCAATCCCAGTCAGGGGCCCAGCGCATATGTTTATAGTCGAGGGGGATGTATCCCACCTGGCAACCAATGGAATCGACGAATTTCCCGGTAAGTTTATGGGTCAGGTAACCTGAAAGGAGCAGATACTTATGGGTGTTATTCCATATATCCGGCTGGTACGTATAAAGCCAGTTTGCTTCGGCCTCTGCCTGAAAATAGGAAATGGTATTGCTCAAGCGTGCAATTTTAAATATCAGACCCCAGGCACCTCCCACCGGTTTCATTCCATGGGTCTTGCGCTGGTCCAGCCAGAGAATGGCCGGCCGAAGGGGCCTGCCCTCCCTGTCCACATTGATGACGGTCCCCCTCTGGGTAGTAAGGGCTACGCCTGCAATGCGCCCCTTTTCGACCTTCCCGCTTTTCCACAGCCCCTGGCATGCCGAACACAGTGCCTGCCAGAAAACCTCAGGATCTTGCTCCGCCCACCCGGGATTCTTGGAGTAGTAGGGTTTAAACCGAATCTGCTCCTTTGTCACAAGCCGTCCCTTGAGGTCGAAGACCAGGGCCTTCAGGCTCTGGGTTCCATTGTCAATGGCCAATATCAGGTCTTTGTTGTCCATGATACCCCGTAACTGCAGTCCCTGAAAGGATGGATAGCCGCAAAAAGACCACCTTGTTATTACTTGCTTTGTGTATTTTGCGCTGTTTAGCGGCTATCTTCATTGCTTGCCTTGTGTCATTTGCGCCTTTTTGCGGCCGCCTTTATTCCATTCCGGATTTTATTGTAAAATGTTCTCACCTTACCGTTGAACTCGGGCTTTACACCCGGAACCGAATGGGCATATTCCCACTGGTCGAGGTAGCCGCTGATTTCCTTTTTCCATCGTTTCCTGTCCCAGGGCAATACCGGAGCCACGAGCTTTCGAACCCTTCCAAGATATTCCCTTCCCCCTTTCGGGGTCAACAGCCCTATTCTCACCCTCCTTAACAGAAGGTCGGCCAAGTGCCTGATTTTTTCATTTTTTGCCACATAGGGCAGTTCTGCCCAGAGTGTTCGAGTGCCGGGAATAGTTTGCAGTTCCTGCGGGGCAGCCGTCCGGACAAGGTCGTTTGCGGATTCACCATACCGGCCAAAAAGATTACGCCAGGTTTCCGGAGACAGGCCCGGGTCTTGTTTTGGGATCATGGACGACTGCGTAAAACCCGGTTCATGCGCATCCGGAAGTTCAACGGGCGGCAAAAAAGGTTTGGCCGCTTTCAGGGCGTCAAAAGCGAGTTTGCGAAATGTGGTCAGTTTACCACCGGTGATGGTTACAAGACCCTTATCCACCCAGACCACATGCTCGCGGGATTCATGCGATGGGTCCAGCTTACCTTCACTCAGCACCGGCCTCACACCCGCAATAGTAGAAAGGCAATCTCCAAGAGAGATATCAAGGGAAGGAAATATAGTCTGCAGGCCTTCCATCAGGTATGATACTTCTTCTTCCGTAATCACGGGCTCTATGGAAAGGTCCTCTTTATGGTCAAGGTCCGTGGTTCCCACAATCACCGCCCCTTCCCAGGGAAACATAAACACTGATCTGTTGTCCGAAGGATGGCTGAAACTGACGGCCTGGTCCACAGGAACAACCCCGGCGGGAAATATCATGTGGCTTCCCCGCAAGGGGCGCAGATGGAAATTTTTCTTTGGTGAAGGATGAATCTTTTCCGCCCAGCAGCCGGTGGCATTGATCACCGCGCTGGTGGAAAGTTCCTTTATTTCATGGGTCTCCACATCTTTAATGGTCACCCCGACAACTTCTCCCCGATCATTCCGATTTATTTTTTCAACCGCAGTATAATTAAGTGCATGGCCACCGGACTCGATTGATTCTAAAATCAGGCGCAGCACCAGGCGGGCATCATCTACCTGCGCGTCAAAAAAGTGAAAAGCACCGGTAAGGCCTTTCCGGTCTATATGGGGCTCAAGTTTGACGAATTCCTCAAGATCGTAAAACCTGTGCTGCCGTTTTTTTGCAATAACATCATAGATGGCAAGACCCGCTTCAAGACTCCACTTCCCGAGCCCCCTGCCCTTATAAACCGGGAACATGAATCCTAACGGTTCAACCAGGCCGGGGGCCTCTTTCAAAAGACGCTCACGCTCCTTAATGGAGTCCCGGGTCAGGAAAAGTTTACCTTCCTTGAGATAGCGCAGGCCGCCGTGAACCAGCTTTGAAGAACGGCTCGATGTTCCCCAGGCAAAATCCTGTTGCTCCACGAGGATTTTCCATATTTCAATACTCTTTTCCATGGTCGAAAGGACTACGCCCTCCACGTCTTTACCTCCCCGATCGATGGCATCGTGCAGGGCCAGGTAATAGTCGCGGGAGATCTTTCGCGCCTTTTTAAGGCTGAAGTATTTACGGCCCAATAATTCAAACATCGAGGAGAAATCATTTAAGATTAGCCTGTATACGGGATTTTTGGCATGGCTTGCCATCAATAACTGCAGATCCCAGTCATACATGCTGAATGCATCGGCCTTATCTTCGAGCTTTCCGGCCCCTGATAAATATTTCAAGATCACTTCAGGGGCCCTGTCCGCGGACAGTCTGGCGATAACGGGCACCAAGTTGGACCTCACTTCAAGCAGGTGAATGACAAATCCATTGGGCAAATACTCACTGTATCTCGACATGGTACTTAGCATGCCCATGCCGCCCTTTTCCCAGTAATCGTTTACTACGGTAGGCTTTCCATGATGTATGGTAATCCATCCTTCCCTTGCAAGACGCTGAAGGGTTTCCCGCAAAGTCTGTCTTGTTACTCCGATCTTTTCGGCAAGGGTCCTTTCGTTGGGCAGGGCCGCACCCTGCGGGTACGTTCCGTTCAGGATTGAAGTTACGATCTGGTCCTCAACATACAGGGCAGGTCGAATCGGCGGTTTAAAATTCATAGCTGAGACTTTTTGACAGGATTAACGGGATATTCAGGATTAAAAAACCAATACTCATCATGTAAATCTGCATCAAAATCCTTTACTTCACGTTTTATCCTTTACTTTTTTTCTTATAACTGGTAGGAGGTCATACCAGTTATCTGTTAGGTTGTCAAATGAAATCTTAGATAATAAAGTTGGTATAGCCGCCCCGGTTAAATAAGTGCAAAAGAGATTTAACTGGATAAACAAAAAGGCGCCCGTCCTCCGCAGCAGCCTGCTACGGAGGGTGCGCAAAATGCACAAAAAGTAAAAAACCCATTAATTCCATCTCCTGGCGGGAGGGGATGAATGGGATAGGGAGAAAACATGTTTAAACTAAAAGGTTTCAAACCGGATTGGACAAACGATCCCCCTCCGAAGGGGACATATCGTTCCATTTTCAAGTGGGGTGCGCCGGACAGGTTCAAGCATCCGAATAACAGGCTTTACGCCATGCTAAAAAGAGAGTTTGAAATGACGGATGCGGATTTTAAAAAACCGCAAAACCAGGGAAACGAACAGGTTCGATTAGACAGACCGCCCCAGCTTACTAATCAACATGTCGAGCCACTCATCCGGATTGTGGGCCCGGAAAATGTTTCTTCGGATGATTATTCCCGGACAAAATATTCCAGCGGCAAGACCATGGAAGAGGCCATGCAGTTGAGGCGAGGAATTGCCGGAGAGGTTGCGGACATTGTTGTTCATCCCCGCGACAAGGAAGATGTAAGCAAAATAGTGACCTACTGCAATGGACACAAGATCCCCGTATATGTTTATGGCGGCGGGTCTTCGGTAAACTTAGGCTTCAAACCTGTTAAAAGGGGTATTACCCTCGTTATGAATACCCATATGAACAGGGTGCTTTCCTTCAACGAAACCAACCAGACCATTACGGTCGAGCCCGGCATAATGGGACCTGCCTATGAAAGTGTGCTCAATAATGCGCCGGATTTCTTTAATGCAAAAAGGCGCTACACGGGCGGCCATTTCCCCCAGTCTTTTGAGTATTCTTCCGTGGGCGGCTGGATTGTCACCCTCGGCTCGGGCCAGCAATCCTCATATTACGGCGATATGTACGATATTGTACTGAGCCAGGAATATGTGACGCCTGCCGGCGTATTTAAGACATATGATTACCCTGCCACGGCCACTGGCCCGAAGCTCAATGACATCATGAAGGGGAGCGAAGGGGCCTTTGGTATCCTGGTCAGCGCAACCCTCAAGATATTCAGATATATGCCGGAAAACCAAAGAAGATTTGCATTCATATTTCCCAACTGGGAGAATACGGTCAATGCGGCCCGTGAAATTTCACAAGGGGAGTTCGGCATACCTTCCGTGTTCAGGATTTCCGATCCCGAAGAAACGAATGTCGCCTTAAAGCTCTATGGCATTGAAGGCACTGTCATTGACAGGCTGATTACCCTTAAGGGGTTAAAACATGGTGAACGCTGTCTCTATATCGGACATACCGAAGGTGAAAAGGGTTTTGCAAAAAATGTAAAGAAAAAGGTAAAAAGAATCTGCCGTCAGCATGGCGCCATGTACATTACCGGCTATCCGGTAAAGAGCTGGGCCAAAGGGAGATACTCTGACCCCTACATGAGAGAGGACCTCAATGATTTCGGCATCATGATCGATACCCTGGAATCAGGCGTAACATGGGATAATCTACACAGGTTACACGAAGGCGTAAGAACGTATATAAAAAGCAGACCCAATACAATCTGTATGAGCCACGCGTCACATTTTTATCCCCAGGGAACAAACCTATATTTCATCTTCATGGCAAGGATGAATGACATGAATGAATACAAGGGGTTTCAGCAAGGGATTATTGATCAGATTCAAAAACACGGGGGATCATTGAGCCACCACCACGGTGTGGGCAAGATGATTGCACCATGGATGGAAGAACATCTGGGAACGGTCCAGATGGATGTGTTGAGGGCACTAAAGGACCACCTCGATCCCAACAATATAATGAACCCGGGCGGGACCCTGGGCCTGGATACTAATGATCGTGAAAAATAAGAACATTATTTGAGTGTAACCTTTTTGCGTGCATTCTCTCCTATAACGTATAACGTAGCACAGGGCTTTAGCCCTGCATCAATAGGCAAATGCTAAAGCCTGCATCAATACAGCAGAGCTAAAGCTTTGCGCTACGAAAAAAGGTTACGCTCAAATGATTCTTTACCCAGAAACTTCTTTTTGGAAACTATATAAACATTAAAGTAAGGAGGAAATGATGAAAGTTGCATTTATAGGTCTCGGAACAATGGGCTTTGGCATGTCACTTAATATACTCAAGGCCGGTAATGAGCTTACCGTGCATAACCGCACCAGCGAAAAGGAAATACCTGTTGCCGAGCAAGGGGCCAAACGGGCGAAATCACCAAAAGATGCGGCTGCGGGAGCGGAAATCATTGTCATGTGCGTCAGTGATACCCCCGATGTCGAAGAGACTATTCTTGGCGAAAACGGGATCATCCACGGAGCTTCAAAGGGTTCGATTGTCGTAGACATGTCCACCATAAGCCCGTCCGCTACCCGTGATCTGGCCAAAGAACTCGGTAAGAAAGGTATAAAAATGCTGGACGCACCTGTCTCCGGTGGACCCGAAGGCGCCCATGAAGGTACGTTGGCTATTATGGTGGGAGGTGATAAGCCGGATTTTGAAAGGGCTTTGCCCGTATTGGAGA
>JAFDDR010000201.1 GCA_019310785.1 Deltaproteobacteria bacterium | reverse complement strand
TGGCGGAGGGAGTAGGATTCGAACCCACGGTCCCTCTCGGGACAACGGTTTTCAAGACCGCCGCCTTCAACCGCTCGGCCATCCCTCCAAGCATATTTACTTTTAACTATAACAGGCCCTGCCTTGATAGTCAAAATTTTTCATCCCGCCACCAGTAAGGAATGATCCTGCTATCTTTTCAGTCACTTTGCATCTTTTTCAAGAAATATCTCAATCTTTGCCGTTCTTTTCAGCTCCTGAACGTAGTTGCTTACTTCTACCCGGATCTTTTCCCGCATCAGATTTTTCCTGATCCGGTCTTTCATGTCCTTGTAACTATATGTGCTTACAGGTTTTTTGTCTGTGAGTTTGATCAGATGGTATCCGAAACGGGTCTCCACAACGTCGCTCAATTCACCCACCTTAAGGGCAAATGCGGCATCTTCAAAAGGTTTGGCCATCTGTCTTCTCCCGAAATACTTCAGGTCCCCGCCCTTGGCGCTGCTGGGACACTGGGAAAATTCCTTGGCAAGCGCGCCGAAGTCTTCACCCCTTATCAGCCTCTGCCGTATCTTTTCAATCTTTTTGCGTGCTTTTGCCTTATTCTTTTCATTTGCCCCGGGTTCAACCTTGATCAGGATATGGCTCGCCCGAACCTGCTCCGGCTTTTTGAAAAGGTATGTATGTCTGTCATAATATGCCTTGATTTCCTCTTCAGAAACCTCCCCTTTCCCGAGCATTTTCTTGTCAAGAAAGCGCTGGATCGCTATTCCCCTTCTTATCTGCGATTTCATGATGGCCTCGGTGAGTTTCATTTTTTTTATGGCATTCTTGAATTCGGCTTCAGTGGGAAATCGTTTTTTCAGTGTCTCGAACTGCACACTGACTTCTGCGTCGTCAACTTTGGTTCTCACCTTCCGGCTTTGCTGATAAAGCAACTCAATGTTGATAAGGTTATCAAGGACCTTTTTTTCAAGTTCCTGAAGCTTCGAGGCAGAGAGCGGTTTTCCCATGCTTGAGAATCGCTGCCGGACACCGCTCAACTCCCTGTCAAAACTCACACGTGAGATCACTGATCCGTTAACCGCCGCAACTTTGCCTTCTGGAGGCTGAGCTTCTCCGGCCAGTGCCGGCATTGCAACCCATGTTAGAAACAGGCCCACTATAACCATCCAAAATAATACTCCACGTTTTTCCTGCACTAAATTTCTCCTTTCGATTTGAAAAGAACGATCTCTTTCTTCAGGGCGCCTTAAGAAGAAATCCTTTCCCGCATCAGACGTATGATTTTTTCATAATCATCACTGTGATAAATAGCCGAACCCGCCACAAACACATTGGCTCCGGCCGAGGAAACCGTACCGATTGTTTCCGGACCAATACCTCCGTCTACTTCGACCTCAATGTCCAGACCCCTCTTATCAACCATGTTCCTCAGCTTTTTTATTTTGGGGATCACCTCCGGTATAAATACCTGACCACCAAACCCCGGGTTGACAGTCATCAACATAACCATATCAAGATCATCCAAAATATACTCCAGGCAATCCAGGGACGTGGCAGGATTCAAGGACACGCTTGATTTCACCCCTTTTGCTTTTATATGCTGAATCGTCCGGTGGAGGTGTTCCAGGGTCTCGGGATGCACGGTTATAATGTCAGCCCCTGCCCCGGCAAACTCATCAATAAAATCGTCCGGGTCTGATATCATTAAATGGACATCCAGTGTCAGGTTTGTAACTCTCCGGGCTGCTCTGACGATCATAGGGCCTATGGTAATGTTGGGAACAAAGTGACCGTCCATAACATCAATGTGTATATAGTCAGCCCCTGCCTTTTCCACTGCCCTGATTTCCTCTCCAAGACGAGTAAAATCCGCCGAAAGAATCGAGGGTGCAATTTTTCCCATGTGGGTTCCTCCGTGCATACTTCATTTTTACATTGAAAACATGGTCCTTTGGGCCAAATCAGAGAGAGATGGCTTTGCCTTGGAGTTTTGTGTCTAAAAATACAAATTCCAAGTACCAAATTACAAATAAATCTCAAATTCCAATACCCAATGACCAAAACCGGATTAAAAAACGAACGTCCAACTCGCCATAGGCGCGCAAGCATGTTCATCTTTTTCCTGTTTGTTATTTTAAATTTTGGTCATTGGAATTTTTTTGATATTTGGGATTTGATATTTGGAATTTCAATAAGCCAATGAAACTCCAACAAAGCAAATCCCCTCTGGAGATAACCAAACTCTGGTCCTCTATACCCGGATTTTTACTCCTTCGTAAACAGAGCCCCGAAAAAACCATCCATACCGTGTACGTGCGGAAGGGTCTTTAAAAAACCGTGATCATCAATCAGATCGAGACCCCAGTCAGGAACATGTTCTTTCAGATTTTCGAGCCCTATTCCTCTGTTTTCCTCCAAAAAACTCTTGACCACATCCTCATTTTCCTGTCTTGAGATGGTACAGGTCACATAAAGCATCTTGCCTCCTTTTTGAAGCAGGGGCGCTGCCTGGTTAAGGAGGCTTTTCTGTAATTGCGCCAACCTGTTGATGTGGCCTTCAGTCTTGGTCCACTTCCCGTCCGGATGCCTGGAAATAGTTCCAAGTCCTGAACAGGGCCCATCAATAAGAATTTTGTCAAATAAACAACGAAACAGGGGAGAAAGGCGGTCCCTCGCATCTGCAACGACCGGACGAATACAACCGATACCGAGACGGGATGAACTATCACTAAGCTTTATCAGCCTGTTATGGCTTATGTCAAGGGCGACAACCAACTTACTGTTCCCTGTAAGCTGGGCAATATGCGTTGACTTGCCTCCCAGGCCCGCACAGAGATCCAGGACCCGCTCCCCTGGTCCGGAGGAAAGAAGATGAGCGCAGACCTGTGCGGCTTCATCCTGGACCTGAAACAAACCTTCCTTAAAGGATTTCAGGTTGTTCACGGGTCCTTTTACACCTGAAATTCTCAGGCCCTCGGGCGCATGGGGTGTTTCCTTGCCGGTTACTCCCTCCTCTTTCAGGCGTTTGATCAGCCCTTGCCTGTCAATCTTCAAGCGATTGCATCTGATAACCAGGCCGGGGATCCGGTTCCCGGCCTCAAGCAGATGCCCGACGGAACCCATTCCCAGTTCCCTGATCCACTTCTTCACTAACCAGGGGGGATAGGAATAAAAAACAGCCAGGTAACCCACCGGATCATTATCATGGTCGGGGAAATCGTACCCGTCCTTTCGGCGGCAGATGTTTCTCAGTATGCCATTGACAAAACCTGCCACATGACGCCGGCCCATATCCCCGGCCTGCCTGACCGCCTCATTCACGGCAGCGGATTCAGGTACCCGGTCCATGAAAAGTATCTGAAAAAGGGCAATACGGAGGATGTTTAAAACCGGGGGTTCGATCTTCTTAAAAGGAAAGTTAACGGTCTTTCCAATAATCCAGTCTAATCGAAGCCGCCACCGAAAAACTCCTTGAACCAGGTGAACCGTAAAGCCCCGGTCTCTTTCATTCAGATTGGGATCACCCTTAAAAGCACGGTCCAGGTAGGGTTCCGGGAAGCCTGTACCAAAATCCAGGTTGTTCAGGGCCTTTAGGGCCAGATCCCTCGCTGTCACGTTTTCCTCGATATCAAATTGAGTAATAGTTCATCTATTAAAAAAACCTTTAGACGGGATTACAGGATAAACAAGATTTTTTATCCTGTGCATCCTTAATCATAATCCTGTGTTAAAAGAATATATTTTCCCGGACATTTCAGGCCATAGTTGGGTAAATGCATATAGTTTTTATTATGCAAACAATATTACTACCTTCGTGAAAAGTCTCTTATGCAGTCATTGCGAGAGTAGCGAAGTAATGACTGATGAAATACCATTTTACGAAACTGTCAATGCTAACAGGAAAGTTTCTCAAAAACAGGATATATCTTTTGATTTACAGGATAAAATTAATCCAGTCCATCCTGTAAATCCTGTCAAAAAAATAGACGGCTGAACTATTACCAAAGCCGCTATGCGCCGGAGGCCAACCCTCCCGCCATGCGGGATTGAGGGACTTTTTGCGAGTCCTTCAAGAAGGTGACAATTCCCTTTTCCACCAGTTCCATATCCACATCAGTATCGTAACAGGGTCCAAAGGGCCTTTTGTTGAATATGCCGAAAACAGGGATCGGATAACTGTCCTGAATCCCGCTTGTAAGGTCCCGCTCGCATGCCACCGCAATGATAACATCAGGCCTTTTCTCCACAACAATCTTCCTGGCCAGGGTCCCCCCGGTCGCAACCGAAACGGGTACGCCGAACTTTTTGGAAAGCGCTACGATATCTTTTATTTTGCATTTTCCGCAGCCCTCGCAGTTATCCACATTCCATATAATTCTTACCTTGCATTCATGATTTTGGAGACAGTGGGGAAGAAGTAAAAGTAGCCTCTCAGGGGCAACCTTTTTGGCCTCGGCAAGAACAAGTTGATTATTGATAGCGATGAAGGACCTTCGGGTCTTTGCCTTGCTGATGCCAAGGCACTTGCCCAAAAACACTAACAGGGGGAACAGAAACCGGATAACCACCCCCCGGATACGACGGTTAAAAAAAAGATTCTTGCCCCTTATAATCGTAAAGACAAGTGTCAGGGCACCGCCGAACCAGAAAAGGACGACACAGCCGAAAGCAACGGCTAATATAAGGGGGAGGCTCGGATGGATGTTGGAAAGCCCCACATAAGGGATCCACCAGAGAAAAAAGGCAAGCCCCACCATGACAGCACAGGCCACTAACAACAGGGAGACAAAGGTCTTTTTATCGGGTTGTTGCAGGTCTTTCATCTTAACTTCCCAGCACTGTCCCCCGCTCCAAAGCAAATCCCCTTAGAAAATCGCCGGCAGGCAATCTCTTCTTGCCGGGGATCTGAAGTTCCGTTATCTCTATAAGGCCCTTGCCTGTTTCCACCAGAAGTGCCCCTTCCGATTGTCCCGCCACCCTCCCCGGCACCTCGTCACGGGCTTCTTTACCCGTGACGCGGGACAAAAAGAGCTTGATCTCTTTTCCTTCCAGGGTAGTAAAGGCCCCTGGCCAGGGATCCAGTGCCCGTATAAGACCCGATATGGCGTTTGCCGGCTGGTCCCATTTTATCAAAGACATTCCCCGATCAATCTTGGTTGCATAAGTGGCCTCATTGGG
>JAFDDR010000032.1 GCA_019310785.1 Deltaproteobacteria bacterium | reverse complement strand
TGAATCCTTGCGACATCTTCGGGCGAACAATGATCAAAATGTTCATGGGAAATGAAGATAAGATCGGCCTCTGGTCCCCCGGTAATCTCATATGGATCGAAATATATGGTCTTCACTGTATCAATGCGAAACCCGTCATGCCCAAGCCATTGAATTTTTTCGGAAAAATCTTCGATTGTCATTTCGACCACCTCCGGATATCAGATTATTAAAAACCATAGAAGCATTGTCATAATTACAACAGAAGAAGGAACCTGCGAGACCTTACCAACCGGTAGATTCGCGGCCCTTTGGCTGGTATCGCATCTTATGTACTGCGAAAACCGAGGAGGCTGTCCGAGTATTGCAAGAGCCCTATACAGGTTCCAGGATAATCTTGTGATCCACCAAAGATAGAGTTTTCACCCTTGCCTTGATTTTCTCCTCTTCCCCGAACATACTGATTAATTTGACCTGGCCTTCCTGATTCTCCAAGACATCCACGCTCTCAAGGACCAGTTCTTCCCTGCCGTCCTTCAGGATATAGGCGTTTGATTCACACATCTTGATAAATCTCCTTTATCATTTCTACGACCTGAGCCACAAGATGGGGCAAGGGTTCCCCGGAAACACCCGCAATACTGACCTGCTCCTGGGTCAGGGGTATAAGGATCCTTTTTGCCTCGCTGGAACTCACGGCAACGGCCATTCCCGGCGTAACCTCGCCCATCATTGAATTGCCCATTAAAATGGCTAAGGGCCCGACAATCACGTCCACCCTCTTGCTTGTTTGTATTATAGCATTCTCACCCGTAGCGCCCTTATTGGCCCCGGCCTTCATCATCCTGGAGGTTGCAATCGAGTTGGTCCCGAGGGCCAAAATCTCCAGATCATTGCCCACGGATGCCCTCAGCCCCTTGATTATTGCAGCGCCTATGCCGCCTCCCTGTCCATCCATCACCATCAATTTCACTGTGTCATCCTTTCAAAATTTTGATTGCATACGTCTTCAAATAGGGATATTTTATAATCCAACGGTAACTACATAAGGTTCAAAGTTCCAGGTTCACGGTTCAATGGTTCTTTTCTGAAGAGTGGACTGTTAAATTTAGTTTTTTCCTGAACCGGTTGAGATGCCTTAGCATGGACAATGGTTCATGGCTCTGGGTTGAAACCGTGAACCCTGAACCTGACAACCTGGTAGTTACCAGTTTTTAGAGCGGCGTAGCCGCGTTTCATAAAACCGTGAAGCGATTTTATAACTTGAAAACGAACAACAAGAGAATCGGATCATGATGTCTCAAACCTTTATTTTCGCTGTTGCCGCTTATTTATCCGGCTCAATTCCATTTGGCAAACTTATTGCCGGGAAGGTGGCCCACATCGACATTACACAAAGGGGCAGCGGAAATATCGGGGCAACAAACGTGGCCCGGGAACTCAGTATCAAGTGGGGGACACTAACCCTTTTCCTCGATCTGCTCAAGGGCTTTGTTCCCGTAGCCCTCTTTGCCTGTTTGGCACCGAAAGCCGGAATAGGCCACGATATCGGACTTTTTGTTGTTGGTCTCAGCGCCCTTTTGGGCCACCAATTCTCGGTGTTTCTGAGTTTCAGGGGAGGAAAAGGCGTGGGAACGGCCCTGGGTATTTATCTTGCAATATCCCCCTTGTCCTGTCTTTCGGCCCTCGTACTGTTTATCCTGATTGTCTATATATGGGATTTCGTATCTCTGGCCTCCATGCTCTCGGCATTCTCCATGCCCTTCCTGTTCGCACTCTTCGGCAAGACCCCGCCATTGGTTATTGGCGCTCTGATTGCGGCCGCACTCATTTGCCTTAAACACAAGGAGAATATTCAAAGACTCCTCAAAGGAGATGAAAGAAAATGGAGCGAACGGAATATTCAGGTTAATAGTTCAAGTAGCCTGTCCAGCTCTTCATCTGAGTAAAAATAGACTACAATATGCCCTCCCTTTACCCCTTTCTTGATGTCCACTTTTGTGCCGAGAGAACGTTTAAGGTCGTCTGCCAGTGACTGAAAATAATAATCCAGTTCAGCGTCTTTCTTTGTTATACGCCCGGGAACCTTCTTTGCTTTGGCCAGGGTCTCGGCCTGGCGAACCGAAAGCCCCTTCTCTATTATTTTGTCCCTGAGAGCCTTTTGCGCTTCACGGTTCTTGAGCCCGGCCAAAACTCGAGCATGACCCATGTGTAAACGGCCGTCGATCACGTCTTTCTGGATAAAGACAGGAAGTTTTAGAAGCCTCAACACGTTGGTCATTGAAGAGCGCTCCCTGCCCAACCTCTTGGCCAAAGCGTCCTGTGTAACCCCTGTCTCCTCCAGTAATTTCCTGTAGGCAAGGGCTTCTTCAATCGGATTCAGATCCTTCCTGTGAATATTTTCAATGAGCGCCAGTTCCAGAGATTCCGTGGGGGTGGCCTCCCGAACAACCACGGGGACACGCTCGAGGCCTGCTTTTTGCGCTGCCCGCCACCTTCGTTCTCCTGCGATAAGCTGGTACCCGGCCTCTGTCTTGCTGACCAGTAGCGGCGTAATAATTCCCTTTTCCCGAACAGAGTTTACCATTTCATCCAGCTCTTTGGCTGAAAAGGACTGTCTCGGCTGGTAAGGATTTGGTTCTATAGCCTCTACCGGGCACTGGAAGAACCGGATTTCCGAATCTTCCAGTTCATGAGCATCAGGGATGAGGGCTGACAGGCCCTTTCCAAGGGCCTTTCTCTTTGCCATTGCTTCCTATTTTCCTCCTATAAATTCCCTTGCTAAAGCCAAATAACTCTGGGCCCCACTGGATCGTACGTCATAAAGAAGGATAGGCCTTCCGTGGCTCGGGGCCTCGCTTAAACGCACATTGCGCGGAATAACCGTCTTGAAAACACTTTCCTTGAAGTGCGTGCGAACCTCATCCGCCACCTGTTGGGAAAGATTGTTTCGTTTATCATACATGGTAAAAAGGATTCCGCAAAGCCGAAGCCCGGGGTTTAGCCCTCTTTTCACTGCCTTTATCGTCTCTAACAACTGTGACAGGCCTTCTAAGGCATAATACTCGCATTGGAGCGGAACCAGGACCGAATCGGCAGCTGTCAGGGCATTCACCGTGAGGAATCCCAGCGACGGCGGACAGTCTATAAAAACGTAGTCATATCTTTCTCTCAGCTTTGCCAGGCCTTTCCGCAGCCGGAACTCTTTGTCCTTCATTGAGACCAGCTCAACCTCTGCACCAATCAACTCCCTGGTTGCACCGATCAGATGTAACCGCGAGAGTGCTGTTTCGGTAATCACCTCATTATCTGCCACTTCCCCTAACAACATGTCAAAAACACCCTTTTCCAGGGAGGAGCGATCGATTCCCAGGCCCGTGGTTGCATTGCCCTGGGGATCACAGTCAATAAGCAGACAGGTCTTCTCCGCAGCAGCAAGGGAAGAAGAAAGGTTAACGGCAGTTGTGGTCTTACCCACGCCGCCTTTCTGGTTGGAGATGGAAATGATTTGTCCCATAGAAGTATTCAATCGCTTCACGCCTTTTTGTCCGCAGAATGAAGGGTTTTCCCTTCTTACCCGGGACCACCCTCTTCGTACCTTTCCCCACCGGCTGCAAAAATTGATAACACAATCCCGTATTTTTGAAAAGGAGAAAGAATGTTTCACGTGAAACATTGCTCTTGTCATGCAATGAACGACTCCGAACCCGGGGACAACGACTTTTTTATCCTGTTATTACAGGATGTTATGTATGTGTTTACGTTTTTCATCTTTAAGCTATCACAAAATCTGAATTGCCTAAATCGAGTCCATGACTTTTTAGACAACCCCATCATGGCAATTGTTCTTGACACTCTAGGGTACTCATCACTATTTTGATTCATTACGCACCGGCCGAAAACACCAATTGTTGACACGGCAGATCCCACCGCGTATGGGATACCAAAAAGACCGTGACACATAATATGGGGGTCTAAAAAGTGAATATTGAAAGAATCGCACTTGATCACGGAAGCGGAGGCGAGGCCTCCCAGGAACTGGTGAATGACATCTTTCTGAGTCGTCTGGACAACGATTTTTTAAGAAAACTGGATGACAGTGCAGTTGTGAGACTGTCCGGCAGCAACCTTGCAATGACAACGGACTCTTACGTGGTGGACCCGATCTTTTTTCCCGGAGGCAACATCGGCAGTCTCGCTGTTCACGGTACGGTAAACGATCTTTCCATGCAGGGCGCAACCCCCCTCTACCTTACTTTAGGACTCATCCTCGAGGAGGGACTATCAATGAAAGATCTTACAAGAATCATTGATGCCGTAGCCGAGGCATCTCAAGAAGCTGGTATAAATATCATTGCCGGGGATACAAAGGTCGTCCCAAAAGGCCATATGGACAAGATCTTCATCAATACGACGGGCATCGGATTGATCCCCGATGGCGTGAATGTGAGCAGCAACAATGCCAAACCCGGAGACATTGTGATTATTAATGGCCATATCGGAGACCACGGGATTGCCATTCTTACTCAGCGCGAAGGTCTCCGCTTTAAAACCGAACTTGTCAGTGACAGCTCTCCTCTAAATTCCCTCGTGTCTTCAATCCTGAAAGTAAACCCGGAAATCCATGTCCTCAGGGACCCTACCCGGGGTGGGGTGGCCACGGCCCTGAACGAAATTGCGGGTCATTCCGGTGTTGGCATCCATGTCTTTGAAGATTCACTTCCCATTTCAAAACCCGTACTTTCTGCCTCCGAGATCCTTGGGCTTGATCCGCTCTATGTGGCCAACGAGGGCAAATGTCTGGTCTTTGTTGCCAGGGAACACGCCGAAAGGGTGCTCCGCAAAATGAAAAAACATCCTTATGGAAAAAATTCCAGGATTATAGGAGAGGCCACAATAGAAACCCCCGGAAGGGTCCTGCTCAAGACGAGAGTCGGGGGAACCCGTATCCTTTCCATGCTGACCGGCGAGCAGTTACCGAGAATCTGTTAGAGTAGACCTCAAAAATTTTAACTGATTTTTGTGTAATATTTTGAACACAAGGGTGTGTTTCTAACTCAAGATTTGGGTTCAAGGTTCAGGGTTCACCGTTCAGGGGTTAGAACAGTTGAACCCTGAACCTCATAACCCAGACCGACCTGATGTCCAATTTTTGAGCAAAGCCCTAAAAACTATGGGGATTGCAGTCACTAAATAAATAGTTTTTACGAGGTCTGCAGAGACAGATTTATCATTTTATCTAACAATGCCGAAAGGGAAAGCCCTGCGGCTTTTGCTGCCAGAGGAAAAAGACTGTTCTCCGTCATACCCGGTATGGTATTTGTCTCCAATAAATAGATGTTTTCATCCCTAATAATCATATCGCTCCTGCTCCACACACTGCACTTCAGGGCCAGATGCGCCCTTTTTGCGCAGGCCTCAACCCCTTCAGCAAGATCCCGGGAAAGACGCGCCGGGCATATTTCCTCGGTTGCACCGGACGTATATTTTGCCTTGTAGTCAAAAAACCGACACCCGGCCTTGGGCACAATCTCTATCAGAGGCAGGGTCTCAAGCTCCATGTTGCCCAAAACACAGCAGGTTACTTCCATGCCGGCGATATATTCCTCGATCATGACCTCCCGGTCGTGTTGAAACGCCTGTTTAATTCCAGAATCAAGCTCTTCATTGCTGCTGCACAAAGAAGCGCCGAGACTGGACCCTTCCGTAACGGGTTTCACGAACGTATAAGGACCCAGTGTTGCCGAGATTTCTTCGACCGACAAATCATCATCCAGTTTAAGTATCACATCTTTTGCCACCCTTAGGCCCGCACCTTTATAAGTTTCCTTTGCAACATTCTTGTTCATGGCCATGGCGCTGGATAAAACGCCCGAGCCCAAAAAGGGGATTTTCAAGATATCCAGCAGCCCTTGCATTCGACCGTCCTCACCGAATCTCCCATGTAAAAGGATAACGGCAAGATCAATCTCCTCCTTCGCTTCCATCAAAACCTGAAGGTCATCCCGTGGATCGTACATGGTGACCTCATATTTCCTCTTATCAAGGGCCGAATAAACGGCCCTTCCGCTCTTCAAAGAGACCTCTCTTTCTCCCGACCATCCTCCGGCCAATAATGCGATCCTTTTTATTGTCATCTACCCATTTTCCCCAAATTTTCCCGAAAATAAAAAATTATTTCCGTTCTTTTTCTTCATCATATCTCGCTAAAAAACCTTCGTCATAATTATATGCCACAAAATATATAGATATAACAAAGTGTTATATCCTCTGCAAGAATCTCGCCTTAATATCGCGAGAGTTCATTACACGGCAAAAAACCGGAAAAATTAAGAAGAAAAAAATGAATCTGGCCAAAAAACCGAGAAAAACAAAGAAAACAGCAGCTTTCAATTGTGGAAAGTTTTCTGCACAAATCCACTTTTTCTATTAACTTACTGAATTTATAATCAAATCTACTTTTAAAAATTCCCCTTTTTTCTCGGTAAGTTATCAACCCCAAAAAAAATTTTCTTGTGAATGAGGCAAGTTACCATATGTCAAAAAAACAACTCGACCTAAATGTTCGATTCCAGTCACAACCTTTGACAGGTCCCATCGCATTCATGTAGAAATCGACCAATGTTTTTGCAGCCATCTTGCAATTTGCAATGATTTTTTTAAATCACCCTACAACGATACTTATCACATCTGAATATTCACCCTATTTCACGTACATGGAGCATGACAATGTTAGCCACCTGGAATGAGATAAAGGGCCGTATTAGCTCTTCTCTTCCAAAAAACAGCTTTTCCCTTTGGATAGACCCCATCTCCTTTTTAGGGAAAGACGAAAAAAACCTCGTGCTCAGTTGCCCCAACAGATTCGCGCGCAATTGGGTGATGGAGAACTACCTTGGTCTCATCCGGGACAACCTTCATAAGGCGGGTGCAGGCCATCTGGATGTGGTGTTTGAGGTCCATCCCCCGAAAAGAAAAAGCTCTGGTTCTCATAACACCCCGGACCCTGCCCAGTTGACGCTCCCGAATCTTCAACCCCGCCAGGGCCGCGCAAACCTCTTTTTTAACCGGGACTTCACCTTTGACCGCTTTATTGTGGGCCGCTCCAATGAGTTTGCCTACTCGGCCTCCAGGGCCCTGGCCCATACCGACCAGTGGGATTATCACTCGCTCCTTATGCTCGCAAACACGGGCTTGGGAAAAACACACCTTTCCCAAGCCGTGGGCCAGGCCATTCTCGAAGAAAACCCACAAAGCCGGGTCTATTACATCACGGCTGAGCAGTTTACCAACGAGATGATCTCTTCCATCAAAAAAAACCGCATCGAAGCCTTTAAGGACAAATATCGCCGTTCCTGCGATGTGCTCCTACTTGACGAAATCCATTTCTTGAGCGGTAAACAAAAAACCCAGATCGAACTTGGATATACACTTGATGCCCTGACAAATGAGAACAAAAAGATTATATTCACCAGTGCGCTCCCGCCCAAGGACCTGCCCAATATGTCTAAGGAGTTGTCCTCCCGTCTGACCTCCGGCCTGGTCACGACCATTGAAAGTCCGAATTATGAAACGCGGGTCAAGATCCTGATAAAAAAGGCATCCGAGCATAACTTGAAGCTACCCGGCGAAATCATCCATCTCCTCGCGACCCGGCTCAATCGGGATGTCCGCCAGATGGAAAGCGCCCTCAACTATCTCAAGGCAAAATCACAATTCCTTAAGGCCAGGATTGACCTTGATCTGGCTAAGGATGTTATAAACTCCCTCGTCTCGGGCGAGTCTTCCATCACCACAAAAGACATAAGCAAGCTCGTTTGCAGCTATTACAAGGTTGACCCCGAGATGCTAAGGTCAAAATCGAGAAAAAAAGTGTATTCTTACCCTCGCAACATCTATTCGTATCTATGCCGAAACCATACCATTGAAACCCTCGAAAAAATCGCCGGCAGCATAAACCGCAGCCATTCCACGGTGCTCTACGCCTCAGAACTCGTAGGACACAAGATTAAGACCGATCGCGACTTGAGGAATCAAATAGATTTTCTCAGCCAAAGACTGGAGAACATGAAAAGATGATCGCGCGAGAACCCGTCTCTTTTAAGAAAACATGGGTTTGGTGTATAATCATTGCGTTAGGCCTAATATCAGCTTACATCGGCTTCGTTTCTCTTGTCTCCATCTGGATCGGCCTCGACCATACGCATCAGGCCGGTTTCTGGATTCCCGTCTTAGTCGGCACCTCCTTTCTGATGACAATTTTCTATATTTTTCTTCGCATTACAAGACGTCTCCTCAGGTACATGGCAGCAGAGGATATAGTCAATATTTGAGCATACTCATCTTCTGTCTCACCCTTAATCTTTTTCGTAAAAGGACCTTAGAAAATCCTCTTCCTTTGGAGACAGGTTGAACTGGTTTGAGGCCTCCTCGATGAGTACCGGGATGGGCCGGGTTTCATCCTCCTGGCGCATCCCGGAAATCCACTTCACGGCCTGACGCAGCTTTTCACCCTTTGGCTGGATTGTTGCCATCGTTCTTCTCCTTTTGCAAAATGATATACTGAATTCAGGTGGACCCACCCCCATCAACCTGCCAAACGGGTTTGGTGGACTTTTGAAAGTCCATCAAGTTTGTCAGGGAGGTTTTTGACGTCCTGTTGTCATCACGCTATGTTTGCAACTCTATCTCTTACGACGAGATCAACTTCGCAGTCCAGTATGTGAAGCAGGTATAGCACCTGGTCGACAGACTTCCGGTAGTTTGTTTGATCCACAATCCGATAGAATTGCGTGGCTGAGGTGCCGAGGCGTCTAATGATTTCACGTTTACTCAAAGCGCTCGCCTCGACTCTTTGTTGTGCCTCCAGCGTGAGCTTGTAAAGCAGCAGGTCACGCAGATATCCGGGATCCTCGTTGTATTCGAGCACGTGGTCAATGTGTACCGATCCTTCCTCGCCAGAGTCAAGAACGTACGTAAAGGCTTCTCGTCCGAGTTCCTTGTCTACAAAGACAGACCTTACGGGGTTAGAGTGCGTCGGCCCCTGTTTGAGTTTGGCATAGGGAAACAGGAAAAGCTTTGTAGCTGCCTGTACCTCGAACGCCTTCTTGCGATTATTGGCGGTAACCTTTTTTATCTTCATAACAAGCCTTCCTCCTCGAGCTGTTGTATGAGGCCAAGAAGGCGCTTGTTAAGTTTGCCTTTCATTGCCATCTTGTGCTCCAGGTCCCACTTTAGAACAAGCTCTCCGTTTCTATATACATGGACGTGCTTGCGGCTATGGTCTCCTTTCCAGGTCAGAAACACATAGTTGCCTCGGCGAATCTTGCTCATGCTTAATGCTACCTCTCATGGTCACACATGTCAAGGTGCTTAACCACAATCACGCTAATATTGGTTCTTTGATGCAATTATTGTAGGCGTTCACAGGTCCAGGGTTAGGGACAAAGATAAAATGCAGACACGAAGTTCTTGTAAAAAATGCTATTTTTGCCACATAATTGTCAATGCGCCGCAAAAATGGAGTCCGGGGACAAGAACGTAACCTTGAACCTCTGAACCCTGGTCGCCTACGGCGCCGCCAAAGGCGGATGAACCTTTGAACCCGTGAACGGCTACTAAAATTTTACAGATACATCTCCGCTGAGAAAGGTATGTTCCCTGCCGTTATCGTCTTCAATGACCAGGGCCCCTTTGTGGTCGATCCTGAGTGCTCTTCCAAAAAAACTGCAATCCGTGGTTTTAATCTCCACCGGCTTTCCCAAAATCATGGACCGTTCGTTCCATGTATCGTAAAACTCAGCAATATCTTCGGCCAAAACACGGCCATAATAATCCTCAAATGATCTCAAAATTTCGACCAACAAACCATTTCTTGAAATCTTGCGCCCCGTCTCCTGCAAAACGCTCGTAGCCGGGTAGATAATTCCCTGCCCCTTTCCCGGATTCCAGTTAACGTTCAGCCCGAGCCCCAAAACAACATATTCCACGGCCTTGTCCCTGACAGAAAACTCGGTAAGAATCCCTCCCAGTTTCCTTTCACCCGCATAAAGATCATTGGGCCATTTGATCTTCGGGCCCAAACCGCTCATCGCTTCCACGCCGTCTATGGTCGCAAGGGCCATGACCATGGTCAATACAAACACTTGATCCGGCTTAATGGCCGGCCTCAGAACTAAAGATAAATACAGGTTGGAATGCCCCGGCGAAAGCCAGGCCCTTCCCATTCTTCCCTTGCCCGCGGTCTGTTCTTCGGAAATTACAATGGTCCCGTCTGCCGCGCCGTGAGCAGCCAGATCCTTTGCAAGGGTGTTGGTGGAATCTACGGTTTCGTGAAAAACAATGTTTGTGGCAAAAATAGATTTGCTTAATTTATTGCGGATTAAGTCCGGTTGAAGGGACGAAAAATTTCTGTCATCAGTCATTGGGCATTTTGATATCTACGTCGGTAATGATTTTGAGCGCTCCGTGGCCGAGGAGGCTGTCCGAGTCCAAGCCTACTTTACTTCCACAACGAGCAGTGTCAAATCGTCGAAGGAAGGTTCACCTTTGCACCAATCGTCCACATCAACAACAAGGCCTTGGACTAAACCTGCCGCAGAGAGATGACCATTTGTCTCAAGACAATGCTGAAAACGCTCGTGTCCGAATCTTTCCCCGTCATGATTCGTCGCATCCGGCAAACCGTCACTATAGAGCACCAGGCGGTCATCCGGTTGAAGTTGGAAAGTATACTCTTTAAGTTCTAACTCCTCCACCATGCCAAGGAAGCGCCCGGTGCTCGTCAAATATTCAACCGGCTGGCCGGGGCGAAACAGCAGCGGCAGCTCATGTCCTGCACGAACATAGTTTAAAAGACCGCTTGGCCGGTGCAGCACACCATAAAAAGCAGTAATAAAAACATCCATGGAAGGCGCTACTCTCATTAAATACTTATGCACCGATTCGGCCACGACCGACGGCGATAAAGAGCGGAGCGCTTCCGTAAAAAAAAGAGTCCGTGCCACACCCATCAGCATGGCCGCATGTATCCCTTTATCTGCCACATCGGCAATTAACAGGCCGACATTTTCGTCATCCAATGGAATAACATCATAGAAATCGCCGCCAACCACCCGCGCCGGCTCCAGATGTGCAACAAAATTATAGTCGGAATATTGTGGCAGATCACCCGGCAATAAACTCCTTTGTACATCCGCAGCCAGTTTCAACTCATGTTCCAACCTTTTCTTTTCAACCAGTTTTACCTGAGCAGCCTTCAACTCATCATATGCATCCTGCAGTTCTTTGTTTATCTCCCGTAGATCATTTATTGCCAGATCATCTAAGCGACGCATCGACCCAAGGATATGCTTTGAAAGTGCAAAAGCCACGGTAGGACTTTCTTTTACAAGGCTATTGAATACATCCTTTGTAACTTCCAACACGGTTGTATCGCTCATGGTCGTACTGGTGGCCATGCGAGGTCTGTCATCAATCAAGCCCACTTCGCCGAAATATTCATTGGGTCCATGCATACCAAGCAGACGCGATTCACCATTTTCCAGCTTTTGAGATGAAACAACACGTCCCTTAACAATAATGTAAAATGTTTCCTCAATCTCACCTTGGTGACACAATTTCGTCTTGGGAGGATAGGTTTTCAATCGGGCCACCTCCCGTAACGTATTAAGGGTGTTTCCCTCCAGTTTATTTTCAAATGTATCCTGTAAAATTTGAGTAAAAGCCATTTTCACTCCTTATTTCTAATGTTCCAGTTCCACCTTCAACTCTCTGGTCATGAGGTCCCTGACCGCCACTTGAGGGTCTTTGCCATTATAAAGGATCTGATAAACCTGGTTGCTTATCGGTAGTTCAACTTCCATTTTTTTCCCCAATTCATAGGCGGACCGTGCAGTCCTGATGCCCTCTGCCACCATGTTCATGCTCCCGGTAATCTCCTCGAGACTCATACCTTTGCCCATCTTGAGGCCCACGGTCCTGTTCCTGCTAAGATCTCCCGTGCAAGTCAGAACAAGGTCTCCCATGCCTGCAAGCCCTGCCAGGGTGTGCGGATTAGCGCCCATGGCCACACCTAACCGGGTAATTTCGGCCAGACCCCTGGTAATCAGCGCAGCCCTTGCATTAGGTCCCACCTGCAACCCGTCGGCCGCGCCGGCCCCGATTGCAATGACATTTTTGAGCGCACCGGCGACCTGCACGCCGGTCAGGTCCTCGCTGATATATATCCTGAAGTATCCCGTGTAAAAAAGTTCCTGCAATTTTTCTGCATGGGCCAGATCACGGCAGGCAATGGTTACGGCCGTGGGATGCTTTTTGTACACCTCTTTGGCAAAGCTGGGTCCTGCCAGGCAGCCGAACCGTTCCATATAATCATTAGACAGGACACTCTCAGCCACCTGCGACATGAGCATCAGGGTCTTGTTTTCAATGCCCTTGGTGGCCGCCATAAGAGACATGCCCGCCTTCAAATAGGGCTTCAAATTGGTAAGCACATCCCTGAAGACATGTGAAGGCACCACGAGCAGTACCAGTTCCTTATCCTCCAGCGCTTCTTCATAAGACAAGACCGGATTCAACCTTGGAACCAATTCCATACCGGGTAAAAAGACCTGGTTTACCCGCTCATTTTTTATCTGGTTAAAAACCTCTTCTTCCCTGACCCACAGATCTACCTTGAAACCTTTCCCTACCAGCAGGTTCGCAAGGGTCGTTCCCCAGCTCCCGGCTCCGATAACAGCAATTTTTGAAATTTCATGTTTGTTCACGAGATATGCCCTTCATAACCGTTACCAACAGAAAAAAATACTACGATGACAAAAATTTTGAAATTCCATCTTGTTCATTTTTGTCATTTGGTTATTCGGTTTTCGAATTTGTTTCGAATTTTGAGTTTCGATATTCGGATTTTTCCTGAACATAACTTTCCGTTCAAGCACGAATTAAGTGGCCTAACCCGTCGCCGCTCCCAAGCTTTACCTACTATTCCTCTTCCATAAGCCTTGCAACGCCCACTACCTTTTCACCCTCGCCCAGATTAATAAGCCTGACCCCCTGGGTATTACGGCCAATCACCGAGATATCCACCACTCTCATCCTTATTATCTTCCCGTGCCCGGTAATTATCATTAATTCATCCTGATCGGTCACCTGAGAGGAATATACCACAGGCCCGTTCCTTTCGCTTGCCTTAATGGTCAGAATGCCCTTTCCTCCCCTTGACTGGGTCCGATATTCCTCCATTCTTGTCCTTTTACCATAACCGTTTTCCGTGACCGTCAGGATGGTGGCACCTTCCTTTAGAATCTCCATGGCCACCACCTCATCTCCCGGTACCATCCTGATCCCGATGTTGCCCGCAGCTACCCGTCCCATACCCCTCAGATCGGACTCGTGGAACCTTATGGATTTACCGTGCCGGGTTGCAATGAATATATCCTGTTCACCGCTGGACACCCTGACACTGATCAGCTCATCCTCCTCCCTGATTTTAAGGGCCACAATGCCGCCTGGTCTCGGACGGCTGTAAGAATCCAATTCGGTCTTCTTAACCAGTCCCTTCCTTGAGGCCATAACCACATACCTGCCCTCCTCAAAATCCTTGATCGAGAGAATGGTTGCCACACGTTCGCCCCTTTTCAGGTCCAGGAGGTTGACGATTGCCTTTCCCTTGGACATTCGCCCGGCCTCGGGGATCTCATGGACTTTCTTCCAGTAGACACGTCCCTTGTTCGTGAAAAAGAGGAAATAGTCGTGTGAAGAGGCCACAAACAGGTTCTCCACAAAATCTTCGGCCTTGGGTTTTACACCGGTCATGCCTTTTCCACCCCGGCGCTGTGCCCTGTACAGGCTGATGGGGCTCCTCTTGATATATCCCTGATGGCTGATGGTCACCACCATTTCTTCCTGGGCAATCAGGTCCTCTAAATCAATGTCCCCCTGGTCATCAAGAATCTCGGTCCTGCGCTCGTCTCCATATTTTTCCCGGATCTCCTTCATTTCGTCCTTGATAATCTGGAGCACCATGGCCTGACTCTCGAGAATAGCCTTAAACCGGTCTATATTCTTGATCAGGTCCTGGTATTCGGCATTGATTTTTTCCCTTTCAAGACCCGTCAGCCTTTGTAATCTCATATCCAGAATGGCCTGGGCCTGGATGTCAGAGAGATCAAAGTCCGTAATAAGCCTCGCCTTTGCATCTTTGGGATCAGACGATGACCGTATCAACTCTATCACATCATCCAAAAAATCCAGGGCCTTTTTAAGTCCTTCCAGTATATGTGCCCTCTCTTCCGCCTTCCTGAGATCATAAATAGTCCTTCTTATTATAATTTCCCGGCGATGGGCCACAAAATGTTCCAAAAACTGTTTTAGCGTCAGGATTTGCGGCCTGCCATTCACAATGGCCAGAAAAATTATCCCGAAAGAGGTCTCCATCTGGGTAAACTTGTACAACCGGTTGAGGATTACCAGGGCCTTTCCATCCCTTTTCACCTCTACCACGACCCGCATCCCGTCCCGGTCGGATTCATCACGAATGTCGGAGATACCATCAATTTTCTTTTCTTTTGCGAGCAATCCTATTTTCTCTAAGAGTTTGGCCTTATTTACCTGATAGGGCAGCTCCGTAACCACAACCCTTTCCCTGCTTTTCCCAACCTTCTCCACAAAGGCCCTGGCCCTGATTTTAATAATACCCCTGCCTGTTTTATACGCCTCAAAAATTCCTTTTCTTCCTAAGATGAAGCCGGCCGTTGGAAAGTCCGGGCCGGGAACAATCTTCAGCAGTTCGTCCTGATCAATGTCAGGTTCATTAATTACCCTTATAATCGCATCACATATCTCGGTCAGGTTATGCGGCGGGATATTGGTTGCCATACCCACGGCTATTCCCGAAGAACCATTCACCAGCAGGTTTGGTATGCTGGTGGGCAGGATGACCGGTTCTAAAAGGGAGTCGTCATAGTTGGGACTAAAATCAACGGTCTCCTTTTCAATATCAGAAAGAAAATCCTGGGCAAGTCGGGTCATCCTTACTTCCGTGTACCGCATGGCGGCAGGAGGGTCGCCATCCACTGACCCGAAATTCCCCTGACCATCCACCAGGGGATACCTCAGCGAGAAGTCCTGGGCCATGCGCACAATGGTGTCATATACCGCGGCGTCACCGTGCGGATGATATTTCCCGATCACGTCTCCTACCACCCTGGCAGATTTCTTAAAAGGCCTGTTAAAATAGTTCTTGAGATCTTGCATACCGAACAATACGCGCCTGTGGACCGGCTTCAGGCCATCTCGAATATCGGGCAGTGCCCTCCCTACGATCACACTCATGGAATATTCGAGATAAGATTTTTTCATCTCTTCTTCTATGTTGACGCTGTGAGCTTTTAAATCCGCAATCATTATTTGTTCTCCATAATAATATAAAACCGCGAAGCGGTTTTATATATCCAACTCCGTCACTTCCAATGCGTTATTCTGGATAAATGCCCTCCTGGGCTCCACCTTATCTCCCATAAGGATGGTAAATATATCATCGGTTTCAACCCAATCTCCTATCCTCACCCTAAGTAAAGTCCTTTTTTCGGGATCCATGGTTGTTGTCCACAGTTGCACGGGATTCATTTCCCCAAGACCCTTATACCTCTGGATGGCCAGACCCCTTTTCGCCCTTTCCATAAATTCATGTAATAATTGCTGGGCATCATCAATCCTCTTTTTTTCACCGTCCCCTGTGACAGTTACGGCCCCGTTATTCAACCCCTTAAAATCCTTAAACATTGCCATTAGCTGCCTCAAGTCCGGGGAGGACAAAAACTCCCAGTTGACAACGGATGTATGGCCCCCGTTGAGCGTTTCCGTCACAAGAAATTCGTAATATCCATCCTCTTCGTCCTGGTGAATATCCTTTACCTCAAATCCGTTTTCATTAAGTCTCTTAAAAAGTCCCGTCATAAATGCCTCATCCTTAAACAGGACCCTGTCTTTTGGACCCTGAGCAGCCATGAACTCAATAAATTTTGGGCTATAACCCCTTCTTGATAGTTTGTTTAGGCTCTCGTAGAATTTAATTACACCATTAAGAAGCTTTATAAGCCTTTGCCCTGCAATCTCTTCACTGTTTTCTAATATGACTTTTTCCTTATCTGAAATTCGCTTTAAAAGAAATTCATTAAGACCGTCTTCATCTTTCAGATACAGCTCTTTTTTGCCGGCCAACACTCTATAAAGGGGTGGTTGGGCAACATACAAATACCCGTTTTCTATAAGTTCCGGCATTTGCCTGAAAAAAAACGTTAAAAGCAGTGTCCTGATATGGGCGCCGTCCACGTCCGCATCGGTCATGATTATGACTTTGTGATACCTCAGAGAGTTGATATCGTACTCATCATCTCCGATCCCCGTTCCCAGGGCCGTTATCATGGTCCGAATCTCCTCGCTCGATATCATCCTGTCAAAACGGGCCTTTTCTACATTTAGAATTTTTCCCTTTAACGGTAATATGGCCTGATTTCTCCGGTCCCTTCCCTGTTTTGCAGAACCGCCTGCCGAATCTCCCTCTACAATAAAGATCTCACTACGACTCGGATCCCTTTCCTGACAGTCAGCCAATTTTCCGGGTAGTGAATAATCCGACAGAACCCCCTTTCTCCTCGCGAGTTCCCTGGCCTTTCTTGCGGCTGCTCTGGCCCTGGCCGCATCAATTACCTTCGAAAGAACTGCCTTGATAACCACCGGGTTCTCTTCAAAAAAACTTCCCAATGCATCATTAACCAAATTTTCAACAAGACCCTTTACATCACTGTTTCCCAGTTTTGTCTTTGTTTGTCCTTCAAACTGGGGCTCGGGAAGCTTAACGCTTATAACCGCAGTTAATCCTTCTCTTACATCATCTCCGGACAGCTTCTCCTTGAAGTTTTTCGACAGTTTGGAATTTTGAAGATACTGATTTATGCTCCTCGTCAACGCTGATTTAAACCCTATCAGATGGCTCCCGCCTTCGGTGGTGTTAATATTGTTTGCAAAGGTAAATAAGTTCTCTTTATATGAATTATTGTACTGAAGTGCGATCTCAATTATTACACGGCTTTTCTCGCCTGAAACATAAATCGGTTTTTTGTGAAGGACTTCTTTGTTCTTGTTTATGTATTCTACAAAGGACTTTATGCCTCCCTCATACATAAAATCCTTCTTTTTACCTGAAATTTCATCCGATATTTTTATTCTTACCCCCTTTGTGAGAAACGATAATTCCCTCATCCTTCTCGCTAAAGTTTCAAAGTCGAATTCAACACTTTCAAAGATACCGGAATCCGGCATAAAATGTATTTTTGTTCCCCTTTTTTCTGTCTCATCCCTTATCTCAAGATCGTTTTTTGTATTCCCTTTTTCATAGCGTTGAAAATATGTCTTACCGTCCCTGTATACTTCTACATCGAGGTACTCCGAAAGCGCATTAACCACTGATACTCCTACACCATGAAGCCCCCCGGACACCTGATAAGTCTTGTTATCAAATTTACCCCCTGCATGGAGTTTGGTCATAACAACTTCCAAGGCAGACATCTTCTCAGTTTCGTGCATATCCACCGGAATACCCCGTCCATTATCCGAGACAATCACGCTATTGTCGCTCAGGAGTTGGATATCAATACGATCACAGTATCCTGCCATTGCCTCGTCAATACTGTTATCTACCACCTCATATACGAGATGATGCAGTCCCTCGCTACTTGTATTTCCTATGTACATGGCCGGTCTTTTACGAACAGCCGTCAATCCCTCTAAAACCTTTATATCAGAAGCAACATATGCCCTATTTTCGTCTTTCATAATTAAAGCCTCATTGGCATTATTAAGCCTAAAAAACCATTATCCGCATCACCTCTCAATATGCACGGTTTTGATTCATCAATAAAACCTAATATCACAAATTCACTTTCCATGGATTGAAGAGCATCAATAAAATATCTGGGATTAAACCCGGCTTCGAGACGTTCCCCTTTGTATTCAACCTGCATATTTTCCTGTGCCTCCCCTATATCCGGGTTCGTGGAAACCATTTCCATTTTATCATTTTCCAAGGCAATCTTTACGGCCCTGTAACGTTCATTGCTTAATATAAGCATCTTCCTCATGGCTTCCAGAAGAGATGTCTTATTGACTTTTATGGAATACTTTTCTTCTTTTGGTATTACTGCGTGATAATCAGGAAATTTTGCCTCAAGCAAACGCATTACTATCAATGCATTATTTTTCTTCGCAACACAATTTTTCTTTTTAAATCCAATCTGGACGGGACCTCCCTCAGATGCCAATTTATTTAATTCCGACATGCCCTTTTTGGGAATCATTACCCCACTGCCCAAATCCAAAGAATCTACTTTTACTAAATCTTTATCAATCATTGACAACCGATGCCCGTCTGTTGCAACCATCCTTAAAAAACTAACTCCCTCATGCTCCACCTTTTCAGTAAACACGCCGGAAAGCTTAAATCCGGCCTCCTCCACGGTTACGGAATAAATGGTCTTGTTTATCATTTCAGACAAAATCTCTCCTTCCACTTCAACCATGGAAACATCCTCGGGTTCAACAAACGAAGGATACTCATCAGCAGCCAAACATGCCAGATCGAATCTTGCCAACCCGTCTGATAAAAACACCCAGTTGTTCTCTTTCTGTTTTATTTGAAAATTTTCTTTAGTACTTTCTTTTAGAATTTCAAATAGTTTTCTTCCCGACACAGTTATACTTCCTTCGCTTACAACATCCGCAGGAATGGTCTGTTGAAATCCAATTTCCAGATCGGTTGCCGATAAAGAAATGCTTTT
>JAFDDR010000200.1 GCA_019310785.1 Deltaproteobacteria bacterium | reverse complement strand
CCTTCCGGAAGCACTGAAGAAACCATCCGGCTGAGCCCTTCAAAGAAAGCCTCAAACCACCCGACCGGTCCCTCGCTGGCCCAGAAAGTAAATTCATAGATTGCATATAGTATGGAGAGCATTATCAGGGGGCCGATTACACGGTTTGTCAGGACCTTGTCAATCTTGTCCGAGAGATTGATGCGTAATTCAATCTTGCGCTTGACTACCTTTTTGGTTATACCCGCGATGTACCCATAGCGATGGTCTGCGACAATGCCCTCCGGTTCATCTTCAAGGGTATCCATAATATGCTTGAAGATGCGCCGGCAGATGGTATCTATCTGTTCACCTAATGCGGGATCCCTTTTCAGTAAATCCAAGATCTGTTTGTCCCCTTCCAGGCATTTTAGGGCACGCCATCTGGAAGGGTATTTGGGATCAAAAATCGTAGATTTCCGGATGATCTCCTCTACATCATCTAAGCTGCGGTCAACGTCCATGCCGTAAGAAATTTCGGCAGGCCGCCATTCCTTCCGGTCCTCCTTAGCCACCTCCACGACTTTATCCAAGAGCTCCCGGATGCCCTTGTTTGACCTGGCCACCATGGGTATGACCGGCACTTCCAAAAGTTCGGATAATTGTTTGTGATCCACGATAATGCCCCTGGATTCCGCAACATCCACCATGTTGAGGGCAATGACAAGGGGTATGCCCAATTCCCTGAATTGCACTGCCAAATAAAGATTCCTGTCCAAATTGGAGGCGTCCACAATGTCAACGACAAGGTCCGGTCTTTCATTAATCAGAAAATCCCTGGCAACAATCTCTTCTAAGGAATAGGCGGTCAGGGAATAGGTGCCCGGGAGGTCCACCACCTCTATTTCATACCCCTTGTGGGTAACTTTCCCGACCTTTTTCTCTACCGTGACACCAGGATAATTGGCGATTTCCTGCCTGGCACCGGTAATGGCATTGAACACGGTGGTCTTGCCGGCATTAGGATTTCCTGAAAGTGCAATGGTAAATTTCTTTTTCATGTTCTTAGTCCTGTTCCGGCGCATCAACTTCCACTAAGATGTTACTTGCCTCGTTGTTACGGAGCGTCAGGACATAATCCCTGATCTTGACGGCCACGGGGTCCTTGAGGGGTGCCCGTCCCTGGATCTGGATTGGGGTGTCTTTAACAAGGCCCATCTCTCTTATCCTTCTTCCCATATCGCCGGTGGCCGATACTTTTCTGATAATTCCCTTTTGATTATCCGACATCTCCCGCATTTTTATAGTTTTTTTCATCCCTAATTATTTTACCCCCTGCGACGGAATCCTTGAATCTTTTCAAGGCTTCCATTTTTGCTTAATTCCAAATAATTTATAATTCTTTTGTCATACATATGCAAGCGCCTTTTTCAATCCTCTTGACTCATCCTTTTGTGTTTTTCATTCAATCCGGCTATAGGGCAAAGAAATCATTGAAAAAATCAAAATATTAAAAAAAGTGCTTGACACGGATTAGGATAGCCGTTAAATGTTAGGTTAACCTAAATCAATAAGCTGTTCCGCTTTATTTTGGGCAATGTAAATGTTTAGGATATCCTTAAGAATGACTATCCGGTTGTCTTCATGGCTAATAGGAGGCTGTCCGAGAATGGCTTCGGCGCGAGACCGAGAGAAAATTTCGAGGTCAAGGCGGCAAGGCCAAAACGACCGGAGACGTAGCAGTAGCCTACATTGAGGGCGTTTTGGGCTTGAAAACGCAGATCCTCGGTATTTACAGCCGGTCGTAGCAGAAGTCTTTTCTCGGACAGCCTCCTAAGGATTTGGTGAAAATCTAATAAATTAGGAGGGATTATGGCTTTATCAATACAAGATTTGGAAGTTAATTCCAAAGGAAAAGTGGTTGGATTTGCTGAAGGTGCAAAGACTTACATGAGCAAACTTCTTGCCATGGGCCTGACAAAAGGCGCTGAATTTACCGTAACCCGGGTTGCCCCCTTGGGCGATCCTATTGAGATTAACCTGAGGGGGTTTAATCTGACTCTCAGAAAGACTGAATCTGAAGTTATAAAAATAGAAAGGAGTTAAAAAAATGGGTGTGATAACTATTGGCCTGGCAGGAAATCCGAACTGTGGCAAGACCACCTTGTTCAATGACCTTACAGGAGCAAAACAAAGGGTAGGAAACTGGCCCGGGGTCACCGTGGAAAGAAAAACCGGGAGTTATAATCATCGTAACAAAGAGATTGAGTTGATCGATCTTCCCGGTATCTATTCCCTTTCTGCCACTTCTTTAGATGAACAGATTGCTCGTGATTATGTGATCTCCGGGGAGCCGGATTTGATCGTAAATATCGTTGATGCATCCAACATCGAACGGAATCTCTACCTTACGGTGCAACTTCTTGAGATGGAAGTCCCTGTGGTTGTGGCACTGAACATGATGGATATTGCGGAACAGAGGAAGATCAAAATCAACATGAAAGCAATGGAAGAGTTCCTTGGATGCCCTGTTGTGCCAATCATTGCCAACAAAAATAAGGGGATCGATCAACTCAAGGATGCTATCAACAAGGTCGCTGTGGAGAAGCAAGTCTCTTCTGCCATTATTGAATATCCCTCTGAGATAGAAAAGGCGATAACGAGTCTTATTACCGTTATCGAGAAAGATGCCTCCCGGATAAAGCTTAATACCAGATGGCTTGCCGTGAAGCTCCTTGAAGATGATGAAATGGCCATCGACATGGCCGGGGATTTGGCCGGATCTGTTCTACGGGAGGCAAAGAAGAACATAGAGGCCAATCTTGGTGATGAGTCCGACATCATGGTGGCGGACAGCCGTTATGGATTTATCAATGGTATTTACAGGGATGCTGTTAAGAAAAAATTCGAGGTTAGAAGAACCGTCTCGGATGCCATCGATACGGTATTGCTTAACCGTGCTTTGGGAATACCTTTCTTTCTATTGGCCATGTACATTACTTTCATGATTACAATCAATATAGGTGGATGCTTTATTGATTTTTTTGATATTTTCTTCGGGACCATTTTTGTTGATGGATTCGGCAATCTTCTCCTATCCTTACATGTCCCTGTCTGGATAAAAACCATCCTGGCCGATGGAATCGGAGGAGGTATCCAGACAATATCCACCTTTATTCCTCCCATAGGTTTCATGTTTTTGTGCCTTTCCATTTTAGAGGATTCCGGGTATATGGCACGGGCAGCATTTGTCATGGATCGATTTATGAGGTTTGTGGGGCTTCCCGGAAAATCCTTTGTACCTATGCTCGTTGGATTTGGATGCAATATCCCGGCAATCATGGCAACAAGGACGCTTGAAAACGAACGTGATCGCACCATGACTATTATGATGAACCCTTTTATGTCCTGCGGGGCACGGCTTCCGGTCTATGCGTTGTTTGCAGCGGCCTTTTTCCCAAGATCAGGCAGCACACTTGTTTTTTTGCTCTATATTATCGGCATTGCCATGGCGGTTATGACAGGTTTTATACTAAAAAGCACCGTTCTTAAGGGCAAGGCTTCTCACTTTATTATGGAGTTGCCACCTTATCATCTGCCAACGGTAAGAGGCATTTTTATCCACACCTATGATCGCCTGAAGACCTTCATGTTTCGTGCGGGCAAGGTCATTATGTCTATCGTTATTATCCTTAGTTTTTTAAACGCTATAGGTACTGATGGCACTTTTGGTCACGAACACAGGGAGGATTCCGTGCTTTCTTCCATAGGCCGGACTATTACACCTATCTTCCACCCCATGGGAATATCCCAAGATAACTGGCCTGCCACTGTGGGGATATTTACGGGCATCTTTGCTAAAGAGGCCGTAGTTGGAACACTTGACTCCCTTTATGGTGTCATGGAAGTGAAAGGACAGGAAGGAGATGTAGAGGAAGAAGAATTCAGGTTTTGGGGCGGCATAATGGATTCCTTTGCCTCAATTCCCGATGCATTTTCAGGTCTTGGGGCAACGGTAACCGACCCCTTGGGGGTGAGCATTGGAGATGACCTGTCGAATCTCAAGGAAGTAGCGGAAGAGCAGGAGGTCAACTCATCTACATTTGGTGCAATGATTAAGGTGTTCGACGGCAAAATAGGCGCCTTCGCGTATCTCCTCTTTATCTTGATGTATTTTCCTTGTGTGGCTGCCATTGCCACTGTCTATCGGGAAACAAATATGAAATGGACCGTTTTTGTTGGCGCGTATACCACCCTTCTGGCATGGGCATCGTCGACAATTTTTTATCAATTGGCTACTATAAGCAGGCATCCTGGCACATCGCTCATGTGGGTTATTATCCTGGGAATCGCTTTTATCGCATTTATCTTTGGCATGAAAAGGGCTGGCGGAGAGATACCTTCAAAAGTCCCTGCAAAGGAAGGTTTGCAGCCTGCTGAGCTTTAACGAAATCTGCCGTGTATGAGGAGTTGTGCTTATGATTTTAGCGGACATAAAGGAATATCTTTCCAATCATGGGATGGCATCGTTAGCCGACCTTTCCGTGCACTTTGGTGTGGAACCGGATGCCATGAGAGGGATGCTGGATCGGTGGATCCGCAAGGGAAAGTTGAGCAGGTTGCCTCAGGCAGCCACATGCTCTAAGTGCTGCGTAGCGTGCAATTCAGATCATGTGGAAATTTACGAGTGGCTGGGCTAAGTCATTTTTTTGGCACAATTGTTTGGCTGGCTGAATTTAATGAGGAGGGCCTAATTTTGCAGGGCATATCTGTTGCCTGACCACCCTGCCATGCGGGATTTATGGATTTTTTACAAGGTCATCATTTTGTGTTTTGAACAGGAATAGACAAAGGAGGAAAATTTTTTATGAAAAAGTTGATTAGGATTGTTTTGTGTCTGACTGCCGGAGTCCTTATGCTTTCAACGCCGGCCCTTGCCGGAGGAATGTCAAGCGCTGAAATCGAGCGAAAATTCGAAGCCATGGAAAAACGGATGGAGAGGCTTGAGATGAGCGTCCGGGAAAAGGACAAAGAGATAGAGGCATTAAAAATGCAAACCCCTGGGACTGAGAAGGAACCGGAAGGGCCGAAGTGGTATGACAGGATAGAACTTTCAGGCGCCGTTGAGGTGGAGTTCGGCAATGTGCATGAAGACTTCAAGGACAATACGGTTGGGGACCATATTCTTGGGCGGCATTGAAGAGACCTATGGTTTTTATCTTTTAGCCGGTAAATATTATCCCCATTTCGGGGAATTAAACACCTTTCTTGTGTCCGATCCTCTGACCTTAGAGATGTTTGAAATCCGGGAATCGGCGGCCCAGGTGGGATGGGAGAATGACTGGTTTTCCATAGGGGCCGGTGCATTCAACGGGGATGTGCAGGAGGATTTTCACCGGGAAAACAACAGGATCAACGGTTTTTTCGCAGATGTGAATATGCACAACCCTGAAGGCACCCTGGGAGGCGTCTCCTTACTTATGGGACTCTCTTACCTCAGCAGCGTGGCGGACAGCGATACCCTCGAGGGTCAGGTGAATGATATCAACGGTGATGATTTACCGGGCAGCGGTACCAATGATATCAGTGACTATGTGGATGGTGTTGCAGCCTATCTTGTGGCTGAATACGGGCAATTCAGTTTTGGGGCCGAGTACATAACCGCTTTGGATGATTTCAGGGCCGGGGAGATGGCATATTCGGTCGACAGGCTCGGCGTGGCTAGGGACACGAGACCTGCCGCATGGAATTTCGAGTTTGCGTACAGGCCCATTGACAGTGTCCAGTTGGCCATCAGGTATGAAGGTTCTGACGAGATGTACGATCTCTTCCCGGAAGACCAGTATGGCTTTGCAGTGAGCTGGGAACTTTTCAAATATACTACACTTTCCGGGGAATATCTCCATGGGGAATATGAAGATAACGCCACGACCGTGGACAGGGATCAGGATATCTTTACCATGCAGCTTGCCATTGAATTTTAATCATTAGCTTATCAATATGACTTATACCAGGGGCCTTTTCTTTTTGTGAAAGGAGAAGGCCTTTTTTTTGCCTGTAATTCCTTCCCCACTCGGGTCATCCAACCTTGACAACAGGCTGCAGGTCGCATAGGGTTGACTGCAAATTTATGGTCAAGAACCTGCATTTCACATTCTTCTTCCCAACGATGTTTTTCTCACCTGTGATTGATTACGATCATTAAGGACCGGTGGTTACCCCATGAAATACTTTTTTGACAAGTTCTCCCGGAGAATGATAGGCACTGGTTATGACCGGAAACATAATCATATATTGAGTACAGATATAATCCAATGATGAAAATATTATCTTTAAATTGTCATTGTGGAATAAAAACGCTGCGGAATTTTGCGTTTATTGCCACAGCATTTCTAATTACCTTCAGTTTCAGCGGAAACACTAATGCCGATGAAAACGTCTTTCCTTTTCACACTGGCGAAAAACTTACTCTTCAGGCCAAATGGGGCTTTATCGCGGCCGGGGAGGCCGTCCTTGAAGTCCTCCCCGTGGAAATCGTAAATGGCGTTAAATCCTGCCATTTTGTTATGACTTTAAAAACGTACCCGTTCATAGACCTTTTTTACAAGGTCCGGGACAGGATTGATTCTTACGCGGA
>JAFDDR010000199.1 GCA_019310785.1 Deltaproteobacteria bacterium | reverse complement strand
CACGATATCACCCGTGTAGACTCCAACTACGACCAGCCCGGCAGCCACAATCAGGAGAGGAACCAACATGGTTAGCGGGGCCTCGGCAATCGATACCGGCTGAGACCCATGACCATGATGGTCTTCAAAAGGTTCATAAAAACCGATCTCAATGACCCGGAAAAACAGGATTACATTCACCAGGCTGCTGAATAACAACGCCACCATAAAACCATAATGCCCAGCCTGAATGGCGCCGGAGATAAGATACCACTTGCTGAAAAAACCACATGTTGGAGGGACCCCGATGATGGAGAGTGCTCCAACTATAAAGGCCCCCATGGTGAAAGGCATTTTACGAAACAATCCTTTCATGTCCTCAAAGGAATACCCCTTTACCTTGTAAACGATATTACCAACAACGAGAAAGACGCAGAGCGTCATCAGTGCGTCATTTGCAATATGAAGGATCGCCCCGGTCATCCCTGCCCGGTTTCCAAGCCAGGCACCGCCAACCATATAGCCCACTTCCGCAACAATGATGTATGTCAGCATCTTTTTCAGATTGCGCTGTTGTAAGGCCAAAATCGCCCCCATTACAATGGCAATTACGGCAAGCCAGACAACGGAATCGCTGACATTCAGTGTGCTAAAAATATATTTTGGCGTAAACACTGTCAACATCAGCCGGATCATCACATAAATAATCACCTTGGTCATCAAAGGGGCAATCAGGCTGCTAACCGCAGAGGGCGCATATGTATAGGCATTGGGAAGCCAGGCGTGTAAAGGGAAAAAGGCCATCTTGAGCCAGACGCCTACAATGCAAATAATAAAGGCCGCAAGCACGGTCCTGGAATGATACACGGAAGGCAGGATACCAGAAATGTCTGCCATATTAAGCGAACCGGTTACAATATAGAGATACCCTATCCCCAAAAGATAAAAACAGGCCCCGATTGTACCCATATACAAATAGTTCAGGGTCGCTAATGGGGCACGGTCTTCACCCATGGCAATCAGTCCGTAACCGGTGAGTGATGCAATTTCCAAAAGGACATAGAGGTTAAAGGCATCTCCGGTTACAACGATACCCAAAAGGCCCGTAACAAAAAGTATATACAGGGTGTAGAACGCTCCGATCTTTTCTGAAAATTCTTGTTCTACGCTCCTCTGTGTAGCGATCAAATTGAGGAGGGCGACTACGGACACTACCACTAAGACCAGTCCGTTCAGATAATCTACGGAATAGGCAATGCCCCAGGGGGGTGACCATCCCCCTAATTTGTAGAGCACCACCTTTTCATCCAGGACCCGAAACAGGAGGCCGACAGATGAAAAACTGGCCACGCTCAGCGCAGCAACAGCTATTGGAAAACACAGCCTTTTGTTCAGCCATCCGGCAGCGCTGATAAGAAGGGCCGATAAAAGCGGAACAATCACGAGTAGGGCGGGATAATGTTGGCTCATATTCCCTTTATCTGGTCAATAATTTCGTCTTCTTCCAAGGTTTTGTGCCGGTTATACACATTTATAGCCAGGGCCAGGGCAACGCCAAGGGTAGCAACCGATACCACAATGGCCGTAAGCATCAGGACGTGGGGCAATGGATTTATATAATGCGCTACCTCTACTGTATGGGAGACGGCCCCATGGGCATCCCCATGTGCATGTTCTAAAATCGGGATGGTCGCGCCCTTTTTAGCGCCTATTGAAACGTAAAATAGAATGATGGCCGTCTGAAATATATTCATACCCACAATTTTTTTAACAAGATTGTTCTTTGCAATCATGGCGTATAAAAGGAATTAGATCTGACATAAGCCGTCCTTACTTATAGTCCTTCATCATATTTTCCGGCAGAAGAGACATTGTTATAGATCCAGATCATAGTAGCCATGACCGCGATTCCCACCCCGACCTCCACAATCAGAATACCAAGGGACCGTGCCTCTACCGGGTCAACATGTAGTAAAGGTGCAAGTGCACCGTAATCCAGGAAATTAAGGCCCATCAACAGGCACAAGGCGCCTGTTCCCGCATAAATAAAGACTCCTGTCACGCAAAGAAGACCAACTAATTTTTCCCTCATTCGTTTAGTAGCAATCCTCAAATTATGGGAGATGGCCAAAAGGATTATGCTCGCCCCGAAGATAACACCGCCCTGAAATCCTCCGCCCGGACTGTGATGACCGTGGGCGATAACATAAAGGGCAAAAAGTTGGATAAAGGGTATAAGGAAACGACAGACCGTTTTTATGACAAGATCAAAGGGGGTCCACATGGTATCGATCCTTTCGAACTCCTTTGACTTATCCGGGATCTTCCCACCTCCTTTTATGTGGATCGTTACCCCGGTTGATATATGCCGGTAGTAGCGGTCTTCCGGTGTTTGCCTTGAAATCCTCAAAAGCATAAAACAGGCCACACCCGCGCAGAAAATGACGGTCGTCTCAAACATGGTATCAAAACCGCGGTAATCGGCCAAAACAGCGGTGACTACGTTGGGAACAGACGTCTCTTCCATGGACTTCTGGAGATAATGGGGAGATACGTGCATGCTGGCGGGGGACGCAGGGTCGGCCCATGAAGGAAAGTCCTGTGTAGCGTAAAGTAAAAGGCCGCCGCTGAGTATTACTATGGCAAGGGCAATAATCTTCAATCTTTTGTCCTCCTTGTGCTACGGAATACGGCGGCCACAAAAAAGACGGTGCTGACGCCCGCCCCAACAGATGCCTCTGTAAACGCGACATCCACTGCGCCCATAATGGCCCAGAGAAGGCACATCATAAAGCTGTAGGCCCCGAACAGAATGGCCGAGCCGAGGAGGTCCTTAACCGAGATAGCCGCTATTGCACAGACAACAACCAGGGTCAGGATGGCGAGATCAAGTTGCCAGATCATGGACTACTCCCTCCTCTCTTTCTTTGTCCAGGGTGCAAGTCCGGCCCTGAGACCTGCATCCACAATGGAATGGGTAGCCGTGGGACTTGACAGGAAAATAAATACAACAATAAGAATGATCTTAAGGCTTGTGAGAAGAGCGCCCAATGTTAAGTTGTGCAGGTTGAAAACGGCAACTCCCATCATCATCATGAGAGATCCGAGGGTATCTAATTTCCCTGCCGGATGCAGCCTTGTATAAAAATCAGGAAGGCGGAGTATGCCTACACCGCCGCCAGTAAAAAACACGAGACCAATGATCAGGAGTGCAGCAACAATGATGTCCATCATAAAAGCCCTTTTTTCTTCTGGAAATACCTGGAGGCCGCTAACACTGCAATAAAATTCAACATAGCATAGGCCATGGCAATATCAACGAACATGTCCACCCGCTTGTAGATCAGTCCGATCAGAACGAGTACGGTCTTGCTCCCAATGGCATTTGCCCCGATCAGGCGGTCCAGAACCGTAGGCCCAAAAACGGCCCGGTACAGGGAGAGCACCATTAAGAGACACAGAAAAAGGCCGGTATAAAGGAAAAAATAGTGCATCATTGTTCTCCGAATGCCCTGGCAACCCTGGACTCCATCTCACCCGGAAGGGGCTCAGCGGATTTCTTGTCTATGGAGTGCACATGGAAATCCCCATCTACCGAAACGTATACGGTAATGGTTCCAGGGGTAAGGGTTATGGAATTTGCAAAGGTAACAAGAGACAGTTCCTTTTTGAGCTTGCTCTGGAATTTGATAATATGGGGGTCAATAAGTTCCATCATTCTTGGATGGAAGACAAGGTACAAAATATGCAAATTTGCTAAGATTATCTGGTAGAGGAGCCAGGGTATATACCTCAAAAAACGCAACCATGAACGTATAAGACCCTTTGTATTTGACTCGGGGAACAGGAGATCGCCCGAGATAACTGTAATAATGATACAGGAGATGATACCCAGACTAAGATGAAAGAGATCGAATTTGCCTGAAAGAAGGATCCAGAGGCAAAAAAGGATAAGAAAGGTTATCAGGTGTGTAAAAAAAGGACTTCCCGTGTGCCTGGAACCCGAAGGGAAGTTCGGTTCCGTTGTTTTGGACGGTTCGTAGACGTATTTTTTTTGAGTTTGTGTATCCAACGGCGCTCTCCCTTGCAAAGACTTCGCTCTTCTGCTTAGAAGCGATCCGAACTGAAGAAAAGATTAACCTCAACACACGAATATACGAACTAAGGGCTTGCGCAAGTCCTAAATCCTGAGAATTCCGAATTATTTTCCGGATATCATGAAACCGGGATACTGATGTTGAAGGTAGTTCCTCTGCCCTCCTGGCTTTCAACTGAGATTTCACCGCCTAATTTTTTGATAATATTCCGGCAAATGGGGATGCCTAAGCCGGTCCCCTTTCCGGAAGGTTTGGTCGTATAAAACAGGTCAAAGATTTTTTTCTGAGCTTCCTCGGGAATACCCGTCCCATTATCGGATATCATGATTTCCATGTTAGGACCGGCCCTTGAGGTTTTTAGATCAATACGGCCCTGGTCTGTTCCCTTTTCTTTTACCGCGTAAATCGCATTGGTGATCAGATTTACGAAGACCTGTTCCAACATCTTGGGATCTGATTTGATGGGAAGTGCTTCGTCTTCAAAATTGAGCACAATATCAATAGGCTTAAATTTTAGCTGCGGTTCGAGAAAACCGATCGTTTTCTTTATCATCGCATGGATGTCAAAAGATATGATGGCGGGCGCCGAACCCCTGGCAAAACCAAGGAGCTGATGCGTAATAGCTTTGCAACGGTCGGTCTGTTCCCCGATCCTCCTGGCTGCCGTTTCTAATTCCTCTCTATCTTCCTGGCTCAATCCTTTTGCATCAGATACCACAACCCCCGCCCAGCCTGAGATTTCACTGATAATGGCAAGGGGATTATTTATCTCATGGGCAACACCCGATGCAATACGGCCTATCTCGGCCAACCTGTCAATCTGGATCAGGTCTTCCTGGAGCTTTTTCCAGAGGGTAATGTCACGGCAAATTCCGACCGTTCCTACGGTCTTCCCCTCGGTATTAGTCAGATTGATCAGGGAGACATCGTAATGGATAGTCTGGCCGTCTTTGCCACGGAAAGGAAGCTCCAGTCTTACTGCACTTCCCTCCTCCCGGGAAACTTTCACAAGTTTTTCTAATTCCAGGGGGTCTGCCGCAAGATCCTTAATAAAACTGCCTGCCAGCTCCTCCCAGGTGTAACCTAATGCCTTTTCACCCCCCTTGCTGAAGGACATCAGGATCCCGTCAACATCCGTGGCAAAAATCAGGTCATTGGAGTTTTGCAGAATAGATTGCAGAAACACTGTTGTCTGATGGAGTTGGATCTTGTTGCTAAACAACTCCCGTGAAACTTTTTTCAGTTGATTTTGGAGGGAATCAGTCGATTCCATAGGTCTTTCTTAGCTCATTAATGGCCTTTTTTATACCTCTGGCCCCTAAACCGGAACTGGAAATATCTTCCACCTTCTCCCGGAACTTGGCGTTCAGCAGTTCATTCTTTTTCTCGTAGGCTTCCTTTATGGTCTCCACGAGGCTTTCATAGTCAATCGGTTTTAGACAATATTTAAAGGCGTCCTGCTGGCCGCTTTCCAGGGCGGATTCGACCGAACCGTGTCCTGTCAGTACGATGCACTGAAGAAAAGGTTGGATCTTTTTGAGCCTCTTTTGTGTTTCAACACCATCTATACCAGGCATTTTAAGGTCCACTACGGCCACGTCGAAATTCTCATCACCGGCCACCTGTATCGCTTCTTCTCCCGAAAAGGTGGCCTTTACAGTGAAACCCTCTCTCAAAAGACGCTTGGACAGATATTCGAGGAGTGTTTCTTCGTCATCAACGAGAAGTACCCTTACGTCATTATCATTGCTCATAATCGGCTCCTTGAGGCAGGTTGGGTGCAAAAAGATGGGTCCAGAAAAAACAATAAGCCTTTTATTCTTTAATTTTTTTGGTTTTCCTTTGTCAAGTAATTTCTTGGAATTGTATGCGTCGAGCCGGTTGACAGGCCTGAATTTATTCTTGACAAAAAATAAATTATGCAAAAAGTTATATAATAGAGGAATAAGGTAAACTTTTAACTTTCTGCTAAATTAGATTAGTGCCCATTCATAAATGAAAAAAGGTCACTTGCGAGTGTCCAATTCAGAAATGAGCAATTTTTTACAAGATCAATGTAGGGCGTCCCGCCCCAGGGCGGGAACAACTAACCCCGTAGATTGACCTGTCTGCGTGCAAGGCACAGGCAGGCGCTGACCTGTCCCGAAGCAGGCGGGGGATTGTGAAAAAGGGCCATTTCTGGATGGACACTAAATAATTGTGGGCAATAATTTAACCACTCACCCACACATAAGAGGCTGTAACCAATGAAAGATACAGGTGAAATTAAAGACGCACTAAAAACAATTAACAAATTGGCAGAAGAAGGCCAACCAACTGAAAAAACAGAAACAACCGAACATCAACCCAATGGAGCGATTAAATCCTTTACAGACCTGTTCATCGGCTCGCCCATTGGTATCTACATTGTCCAGGAAGGAAAGTTTCTGTTTGTGAATCCCGAATTCCGGGAAACTGCAGGCTACAGGGAAGATGAATTGTTAGGCAAGGATTCTTCAATGATTATCTTACCCGAGGACAGGGACATGGTCAGAGAAAATGCAGTGAAAATGCTCAAGGGAAATCGTTCTTCTCCGTATCTTTACAGGGCTATTGACAAACATGGGGATATCAAGTGGATCATTGAATCGGTCACCTCAATCGACTACGGAGGAAGACGAGCAGTTTTGGGCTACTTCATGGATAACACCGAGGGCGAACGGGCAAAGGAGGCATTGCGCCTGTCGGAGGAGAAATTTCATAAGGCATTTCATTCCAGTCCGGACTGGTTTGTCATCAGCACGCTTGAAGACGGATTTTATATTGACGTGAACGAAGCCTTTTTAAAGGCAACCGGTTATCGACTGGAAGAGGTTATAGGCCGAACCACTATCGAACTTGGTATCTGGGCCAATCCTGAAGACCGTGCCAAAATGGTAAAAATACTCCGCGAGGAAGGGGCGGTGCGCAACTTAGAGGTCCGTTTCCGCATGAAGTCGGGAGAAATCCGGCATGTGCTCTGGTCATCAGAGGTTATTGATTACGGGGACGAAAAATGTTGCCTTGCCATGACGCGCGACATTACTACTCGCAAGCGGGCCGAGAAGGAACGGCTGGAAAAGGAAAAAGTACAAGGTGTTCTCGAAACGGCCGGTGCCGCATGCCATGAATTGAACCAGCCGCTTCAGTTTATCTACTATTTACTGGATGAAATTTCAGAGGAAAATCCGCAAAGTAAGAGCGTAAAGGAGATGAAAAAGCAGTGCGACAGGATTAGAGAGATCACCAATAAACTGGAAAGCATTACCACATATGAGACAACAGACTACATTCAAGGCTCACAAATTATTGATATTTACAAGGCATCGAAGGAAAAGGATTCGGAAAAGAAACATTGAACCTTTGAACCTTGAACCCGGAACTTTGAACCTGCGTAGTTATTATTCTTCAAAATAAGGCCGAAAGAAGGGTTCGATATCCTCAATCTGCTCTTCAATAGACAATGGAATATCAAGGGCGAACATATCCAGGATTATCAGTGCATTGACGCTGGCATCTTTACCCGCGGCCGAGCGTATTCTTTCGGCCATTGACCTGTTGACCATATTTACATTTTTGTATATTTCGAGCAGACCCTCAAACGTAAAGTCAGATATTTTACCCTTTTTTTTCAGAAAAAACTGCCCCAAAAGATAGGTGCTGGTGGTCCGGAACGTGGTCTCCAAGATACTTGAGAAAGGTAAATGGAGACGTACCATGGGTCTGAGTTTGGCCATTACGGGACATCCGCTGGACACCATTAGAATTCCCATGATGGAGCTCAACCCTTTTTGCATGGTGGTATCTTTAAAATAAGTACGTTCATTTGTATAAACCGTAATCTCAGCAGATTCGTAGGAAAATTTCTCTTTAAAAACACTGACCAAATCCTCAATAGCAAGGGCGAGCGGGCAGTGTGGGTGGGTTTTAGGATCAATGGGACAGCTTTCGCACTGATTATTCTCAAGCCTTGTCCATTCGTCTCCGGTCAATGGTTGCTTTGGCAGATATTTTAGGGTCACGGGATCTAAATGAATCCTGATCTCTTTTTCCGTTCCGTCCTCAAATTTAAAAAGATAATCAAAAAACACCGCATCATCAAGGATAGAGGTACTCAAGGTTTTCATTGGAATCACCCCCAAAAGATTTATCTCACCAGATATTCTGTCAAAATTTTCGACAAAAAGCAAATGTAATGTTGACGGGCTAATTTAGCTTTGATAAGCTTTTAAAGATTCAACTTTCCGCCACTCCCGCGAAGCCGGTGGCCCTAAACTTCCTTTAATAAATGGATATTTGTCTCCTCGGGAAGAACAACAAAAACCAGTTAAAGACTTTTTACAAGTCCATCAAAAGGATCCAAACAATAAAATGACAAGCGACAAAAAAACGCCATATATGAGCTTAGCAGATGTTAAGGAGACACTGCGGGCCGAAGTGATCGTGGGTCATGACAATCTGGATATACCTGTCAAGGCAGGGGCCGGAAGTGATCTGATGAGTGATATACTCAGGGGACCCACAAACGGCGCGGTTTTGTTAACAGGCCTTAACAATATACAGGTCATCCGTACCTCGGTTATTGCGGGTGTGGTTGCC
>JAFDDR010000198.1 GCA_019310785.1 Deltaproteobacteria bacterium | reverse complement strand
TTGATTATATGAGTTCCTTATACCAAAATGTAAAGCAAAAGGCAAGTAAAAATAGTAGCTATTATTAATTATTTCAACCTGTTAAATGGGTTTTACTTTTTACGAGATTGTCAACCTTGGGTCGGCTGGTCACCATGCTGGCTGACTGGGGCTATGAGATCCCGGGTTGCTCCATAGACCGCATGTGTGCAGGAGGTCTTACGGCCATCGGTTACATGTCATAAGGGGGAATACAAGTTAATGAAGCCGAAAAAGTTGTTCAAAGGTACGCCCGCAATCCAACTAGAATGGCACAGTATCCCAAAACTGAAGCTCGCCCCTTTCAATCATTTCAGATAGCATATTTTCGATCTGTTCATCCGAAAGCCGATAGAATCTTCTCAATACCTCCCCGCGCCCATATACCAATTTCTTAACTAGCCGCTCGTACTTACAGAGCTTTTTCTGGCTCACATCATCTTCTTGTATTGCTTCAGCGGCTACCTCTCCTGCATGCCGGCCAGAACAAACAGCGGACATTATTCCCAGAAAGCCGGCCGCGCTTCCGGCGAGAATCAGGCCATCCTTGACATAATTCGGCAGACCGCCTCCCACCCCCAGGACTGTTGTCCAGCCTGTCATTCTTAGGGGAATGGCGTCTCTAATCTTCTTGGAAATGATCCAGTTTCCTCTCTTAATCTTTTCAAGGTCACCCACGGTTCTCGTATCCATGACTACCGATACTCCGTCCTGCGGAAAAAAATGGGTATCTCCACGTTCGCTAAAACTACCGGTATGCCACTCAATAACATCGGGCTCTATGTCTTTTACATTTGTCAGTTCCCAAAGGACTCCGCTCAGAACAACCTTTGGGAATACCACCTGCTAATGCCCCCAAACCGCCCGCGCAAATAACCACTTTCCCGTAAATCTCAGTGAGGGTTGAAGAGTTGGTCCTTACACCTAATATTTCCCTGTCTTCCTTCAGAAGCCCTGTGACGCGTGTGTTGAGGGCGATTTCAGCACCGGCATTGGCCGCCTGCCTCGCCAATTCCAAATCGAACAAGTCCCTCAAGATAAGCCTCGCACCTGTACCGCTGAGGGGAATCTCTCTTATGAGCTTACCGCTTGGAGAAAACACCCTCCGCGCCCTTATTTTGGTCAGGACGACCCGTGGAGGCATGGATTCGATGACCTCGTCCGTAAGTTTCGAGCCCGTGGTTGCAACCAGCCTGCCCTCACAGTGCCGTGGTATACCGATTACGCTACGTTTTTCCAAAATAATGGTTTTTATACCTCTTTCGCAGGCAACACGTGCCGCTGAAGAACCAGCAGGCCCCCCACCGACAATGATCAGGTCATACTTGTTCATTCGGCCTCCTCTATTAATAGCTGGATTCGGCAACTTCGGATAATATTGGATCGACTTCTGCAACTACAGAATTCGCTTATCTAGTTTTTCAACGGCCCCGTAAAAGCTTTTCAATATAATTGTAATCCAATGGTGATGCTAACTCCGAAAGTCTCGGGGCGATTTCATCTTCCAACATCAGTCGAATTCACGGGGATGTCAGGTGTCACCATCTTATGTCAAGATTATTGCGGTTACTCATGACCTGTTTCAATGGTTAAACAGAACAAAATCTTTATCCTTGGGCTTCTCTATTCCGGCATATTTCTTTGCCAGTGTTTTGTATTCTTTTAAGTTCTTAACGGACTCCGCGTAAATAGTCATCCTTTGGGCCGCTAAGGAGCCTTCGGCATGCAAGGTCCTAACGTCGTTTTCAACGCCCAGTGTATTTCTTATCAGTTGAAGCATCCGAAGCCGTTCCTCAGAAGATGTTCCGGCTTTTCCAATCAGATACTTTTGAAGAAGTCCTCCAATTTCGGGATTTGTCCAGTCCTTGTAAGTCGGTGCAGTGCTAAGTAGTCCCCCGCAAATATCAACCAGCGCTTTGGAACAGGAATGAAAATTATTGGCGTAGTAATATTTGGCTATGTTGGTAATAACCGGATTGGGGATAGGGATTCCCTCGTGTTCCACGTAATCCATACAAGAGGCTCTGGCAAGAGACTTAAGGGTATTTACATAAATTATCATGTCCGTAATCTTTTCCCTCACGTGTCCGACTTTTTCGATACCGTTGTATTCAGCAATAGCCTGAGCCATACCCACCATGGCTTCGTAGGGCGGGATATGATAACTGGCCGCGGTATGCCGGTGAAGGTATGCGAAGTTGTATACCAGCGTCATGGCATACTGCCATTCCCCGCACATGAACACCCTGTCCCAGGGGACGAAGACGTCATCAAATATGATTAGACAGTCGGTATGCCCCCTGAAAGGAAGTTCGACCGGGAACTCGCCCTTTCCCTGACGATAATGCATTGGATGGGGAACCTGTATTACGCCTTTGGTGTTGGGCGGAATGGCAAAAGAGACAGCATAATCCCTATCAGCCTCTGTCATGTTTCGGCAGGGGATTACCAGAATCTCATTATAATATGCTGCCCCTGTTATGTGGGCTTTGGCTCCGCGGACCACTATACCGTCGGAATTCCTGTCAACAACGCGAACGTAAAAATCCTTATGTTCCTGCCCGGGATCAGACGGACGAAGGCTTCGATCTCCCTTCACGCACGTCACGGCACCGGCCATACTTAGATCATTTTTGCACAGGTGAACTCTAAAATTTTCAGCCCTTTCAACATATTCGGGCTTTCCCATGGCCTTAGCGGTTACCTTGACAGCATTCAGTGCATCGGAAGCAATATCCTTGCTAAAAGGAACATGTCACAAGCCGAGTCTGGTTCCCGTGACCATCAACTCGTGACGTTTCAGAAGATCCGTGCCATTTTTAGGAGTATAATAGTATCGGCTGATTGGTTCTCCGATTTCTTCATCCACCACAACTGAAAGGTCACTGTACTCAGGCATCTCAGCCATGGCATAATCAATTGATGACGTTTCAATGCCCACCCTGAGCATATCATTTTTCGTAACATCCTCAACCTTCTGTCCGTTGATGTAAACTACCCGTCCATCCCTTAGGCTTTCTTGATACTGCTCAACGGTCTTCAGTCCCATTTTTTCCTCCCCTATTGCCTGTTGTTTGTATCTCAAGAGTTATCATTGAGTTTAATTCAAAAAATTCAACCCCAAATGCCAACTACAGTCGCGCTCGTGTACTATTAGCTAATTGAAGATCCCGTAAGTGCTCGGCACAGTATAAGCGTCATCATTCTGCTTCGATTGTTGTGTCTTGTCAGGACGGCTTACATGTTCCTCTTTTTTAAAGCCTTCTGATCACTTAAAGTCTAAAACGTTACCCCGTTCCACCTCTACGGGTACAATTAAGTTTCTGCTTGGCAAGAGCAAAACAAGCCGTTTCAAAGGCTCTTTTTGCGTCAAACGCCAGTCAATCTTCCTCCATCAATGAAAATTGTCTGGCCAGTCATATAGTTTGAAAGATCTGACGCCAGGAAAAGAGCGGCTCCAACCATTTCATCCGGTGCAGCGAAACGATTTAAAGGTATCCGCTTTAAACGGTCCTGGACGATATCCCGGTCTTGCCTGAACTTCTCTGTCAATTGTGTTTCCACGATACCCGGCCCAAGGGCATTCACATTTATTTGGTATTTTCCCCATTCCAGGGCGAACATTTTGGTCAACATGATAATACCAGCCTTGCTGACGCAATACGCCGCCTGCCCCTGGAGCCCAACTACCCCGCCGATGGAAGTCATGTTGATTACTTTTCCCTTTTGTCTCACAATCATCTGCCTGCCCACCTCTTGAGTGAATAAGAACACACTGTTCAGGTTTACATTAATAACCCTATTCCACCCGTCCTCCCTAATGTTTTCGATCGGTACAACAAAAGGGCTGATGCCGGCGTTGTTGACCAAGACGTCTATCTGCCCGAACTCAACCAGAGCCCTCTTCACGGTTTCCCTGACTTCAATGGCATTACCTACATCGCATACCAATGGAAGCCCCTTTACGTTACACGCCTTCACAGCCTCACACGTCTGCTCAATCTCTGATATTGTCCGGCTGATTGCAACCACATTGGCCCCTGCTGCAGCAAAACCCAAGGCGATGCTTTTTCCGATTCCTCGCCCCGCACCAGTAATAAGGGCGACCTTGTTGGATAAAGAAAAATTTTCAGTCTTCATTTACAATCTCCCGGTAGTCTTAAAAGAAAGTGCGTATCCCGCGCTTTATGATGACCTGCTCCGCATTAACGATAGGTTCTTCTATAGGTAATTGGCTTCTCTTATTGCTGTTCATCCCTTTCGGCTGTAATCTACCATTGGATTTGGGTACCCATGTCTGTCTTTTGTCCCCTTACCTTCCTATGAAAACAGGTTTGCGTTTTTCGATAAAAGCTTTCGCACCCTCCTTCTGGTCCTCAGTTCCGCACAAATAGCTCCATTGGGAAGCTTCAACCTCAAGGCCTTCTGCCAGGGATATATTCAGGCCTCTATTAATGGCTTCTTTGGCCGCCCTGACAGCTATAGGAGGCTTGCCTGCAATAAGGTTGGCCATTTCCATAGCCTCTTTCATGAGCTCTTCCGGTTCCACAACCCGATTCACCAAACCGATACTCAGTGCTTTTTCAGCACTGATGAAGTTACCGGTAAAAATCATTTCCTTGGCAATACCCGGACCTACTAACCTAGGGAGACGTTGGGTTCCTCCACCTCCTGGAATAAGTCCCACGTTAATTTCCGGCTGCCCCAGTTGGGCCTTTGAGGATGCGATCCTTATGTCACAGCACATTGCCAATTCCAATCCCGCCCCCAGACAATATCCATTAATGGCACAGATAACCGGTCTCTCGAATTGCTCCAGCTTGATATACCGAGGCTTCGCTATTTTCAGCCTAGACCTGGCAGCCTCTTGAGTCAGTTGAGGAAATGACTTAATGTCGGCACCTGCAACAAAAGCCTTTCCTTTGCCCGTAATAACCAGGACTCTTATCTCATCTTTTCTCGAATCCAGCTCATCCAGGGTTTGATCGAATTGTTCCCAAACATCTTTGGTCATGGGATTCATAGGGGGGTTAGAGATGATCATGATAGATACAGATCCCTCAACAGAGTATTCCACAAGTCTTGCGCTCATATGCCTTTGTTCCTTTCTCTTAGTCGGCCAGACCGATCTTTTTTCCTTTCTCGTTATATCGATACCAGCCTATCCCTGTCTTTCTGCCCAAATGCCCTATTTTTATTTTTCGCTGAAGCAGCATTGGCGGATGAAATTTCTCATCCTGGGTTTCTTTGTAGACTGCACTGTAAGCATTGAAACCCACATCCAGGCCGGCCATATCAGAAGTCTCAAATGGTCCCATGGGTCTTCCAAAACCTAGCCTCATGCCCTTATCAATATCTTCGACGCTTGCGACACCCGCTTCAACAAGTCTGATAGCCTCGATAGTACTTGGGAAATTAATCCGATTAAGGGCGAATCCCGCCACGTCACGGTTGACTCGAATTGTATCCTTGTCTAAGGATTGACATAAATGTTCGGCAATCTCCATGGTTTGGTTCGAAGTGAGCAAACCTTTCACAATTTCGACGATTTTCATCATGGGAACGGGACTGAAAAAATGTGTGCCCACAAACTTGGAAGCCCTCTGGGTCGCCTCTGCTATGTTAGTTATGGGAATAGCGGATGTATTTGTGGCAAAAATAGTATGAGGCGGACATATTTTGTCAATCTCCGAATACATGGCTCTCTTTGCCTCTAAGTCTTCGATGATCGCTTCAAACACGAAGTCCGCATTCCCGGCGTCTGATAACTCGGTCGTTCCCTTGATTCTATCCATAATTTCGTTTATAGTTCCTTGGACCCTGCCCTTTTCAACGAGTTTTCCCACAGACCATCTGACGGCACTAAGGCCTTTTTCTACGATTTCATCGGTAAGATCTCTCATCACGACGTCATACCCAGCCTGGGCACAGACCTGGGCGATTCCTCCACCCATCAACCCTGCACCTGCCACAAATATCTTTCTTATTTCCATTTGTTAGAACCTCCTGCTTCAATTTATTTTGCACGACTCAGATGACGTACCAAAAATTCAGGAGGGAGCCGAGCCTCACATTATCAGGGCCCCACTCGGCAGAAAATCACCTTTTTCGCTGTCAGATCTCCTGAATTAAATTTTATATTGTTAGGCTTCTCGACGGATATTCATTAAGGTTTAAAAGATTT
>JAFDDR010000031.1 GCA_019310785.1 Deltaproteobacteria bacterium | reverse complement strand
TGCTCAAAGCCCGCCGGAACATTGCCGTCTCGAAATTCCGTATGCAACACCAGACCCTGCTCAGCCCACCATGTATTGAAAGGTTGGTAGGCCCGATATCCCTTATAGCACCACAGCGCATCGGCCTTATCAGTTTCCACCAGCGTCGCATCCATGTCCAGCGTGGCCGTTTGCGCTGTCTGGTTGTTTTGCACAAAGCCAACCATATCCTTATTGACCTTGCATAGAGCCTTAAGCGCCTCATTGGACTCAGGGATAAATGCCTTGCCCGGCTTTTTCAACAGCTCCTGATCACGGTTGTGAAACTCAGCTAAATACCGAAATACCGATGAACTCGACGGCACGCTCCGGGTTTTCTCTTTCCTCCACCGCTTCTTTAATCCCCTGCGGCCCTTTCGGCTCAACCCGTGACTCAACGCCTTTTTCAGCAGTCGGCAAAAACCTTTATCTGATTCAAGTCTGTCGACGTCCTCCACACATTCCCCGCCCACCAGATTCAGCATTACCAGCGACAGAACGGTCTCGACATCCGTCCAGCCCTGTCCCCCTTTCCGCGCTCTTACATGCTGCTCAATGTTCCTCACCATCCCGGATCGGCAGGCAAGGTCAAAGTAGGCTCCGATTCCAGCTATCCCTGTCATTTCCCCGCCCCGTTTGTCTTCTTTGTACTTGAATGCAAGCTCGCCTTGTGTCATCATGTAGCTTCACCTCGTTGATGATAGATTTGTCTTGCCAAAACCATTCTATCTGCTTGTTCCAACAAGCTCAACGAGGTTTTTCATTTTTTTTGACGGTGAATCAGGGTTGATGTGCATCAATTATTGTTGATAACGCTACTAAAAATCCAAATACCGGCACCAGATTGGTTCATCCCGGAATTACGCATAACCAAGGGACATTTAGAATTATACAAACAATCCGGCATGAATGAAATCCGGGCCAAGGTCGCCGAAGAAAGAACTAAAACGTAATAGCTCAATATTATTAAAAAGCATTATTCATTGGCTCCATTACATTAAAGAGTGAAATATACTAACGGCAGATACAAATATTTATTAACATTATTATGCTAATAGTAGATATAAAGCTCGAATCATGATATTATACCATGAGTAAACTTATTGGAGGTCTTCATGGCAAAACCGTTCCGTTTCGGCCAGGTAGTTAGCGGTGATCTGTTTTGTAATCGGAAACCCGAAATTAAACATATAACCCGGGATTTAACAGCCATATGACATGGGAACACCGTCACTGCATAAAGCCCTTTCCAACTTGCTTAAAAAGGATTTGATCCGGAAAGTCAAAGGCAGAGAATATTATGTAGCAGATAACTTTTTACACGAGTGGATCAGGATGGTAGCGAAATAAATAAAAAAATGGGGGGGCCAGGACATTGCTTATAGTAAAATTGTTTTTGTTATCTCATTGGGATATGATTTATACATTATGTTGCGAGTCCACCTAAGACATTGATGTTAGTGGAGATTTTTGATCGGTCGTGACACGTGTAAGCGGTTGATATCATAAGGGAATAAAATGAATTAAATAGAAGCATTTGCAAATGCTTGATATTCTTAAAGAATAAAACTGACAACATAATATACAGTATACATACCGGAGGCCACTGAATTGTGTGTTTGACATATAAGCCTACTTTTTCTATAGGTTCTCCTGAAAACAAATCTTTTACGGAAAAATCTAAAACACCCATGGAAAAAATCGAACAAATCCCTTTGATCCTAGATTTTGAAGAAATTAAGAGCAAACTCCACATAAAACGCACAAGGGATAAAGCGGAGGTTCAAAACCTTTTTGAGCGGGCCAAACCCCTAATACACGCAAGGGCTGTTTATAAAAATTGCTATATTGATGAAAAGCTTGCCGATGGTGTAATCATTGAAGGTATGCATTTCAAAAGCGGCGTCTTGCTAAAGAACCTGCATAAGGTAGGAAGGATCTTCCCTCATGTTGTCACCATCGGGATGGGCATAGAAAAAATGATTCATGAATGCGATGATCTCTTGGAACAGTACTATCTAGATGTGATTGGAAATGTTGCCTTGATAAAGGCGCAAAAATATATAGAAGACCATTTACGTTTCCAATTTGGCCTGGGTCAGATCTCTTTTATGAGCCCTGGATCTCTTGAGGATTGGCCTTTAGAGCAGCAAAATCCGCTATTTTCTCTTCTTGGAGACGTAGAGGGATCCATCGGCGTGAGGCTGAATAAAAGCCTTCTTATGATCCCCAGAAAGTCCATATCAGGTATCTATTTTCCTAGTGAAGTCACCTTTTATAGCTGTCAACTATGCCCCCGGGAACGCTGTGAAGGAAGAAAGGCCCCTTACACCGAGGGACTGGCAAGAGAATATGGCATCCTGAAATAATGGGCCTCCTCTCTAATTCCTATGTGCTTCATGGCGGGTCCGGAAATCGTCCAGAGATTTCTTTGATATCATTATTAGCCCTAACAAAGCTAATCAGGAAATGTCCTTATATAAAGGGAGACTGTAATGCTAATCGATGAATTGATTAATAAAGATATCTTCAATGTCGTCATAAATTCAATCTATAACGGCATCATTATTATAGACAATGTAGGAAAGATCCTTGTCTTTAATGATGCAGCAGAAAAAATTATTGGTGTCAAAAAGATGGATGCACTTTCTCGTCCCATAACAGAGATAGTACCAAATACCGGTCTAATTGACGTCCTGAAGACAGGAAAGGTAGATGTCGGTAAGAAAATTATTATAAATGATTGCACTTGCATTACCCATCGAACACCTATCTTCTATAACTCTATGACTTGGGGTGCTGTGGGGGTGTTTCATGATATATCCGATATAGAGAAAATAACAAAGGAACTGGAATCATACACACGGTTAGTGAAAAAATTGAATAAAACAACGAAGGAATTGGAACTGATCATAGAGTCTTCAAACGACGGTCTCTATATAACAGATGGAAAGGGGATAACGCTACGAGTAAATTCCACCTATGAAGAAATTACAGGTATCAAGGGGCGTGAAGTGGTGGGAAGACATATGAAAGAGCTCGTTGATGAAGGCTTTTTTTCTGAGTCCGTTACACTTCATGTACTGGGACAATCAAAGCCTCAGTCTGTTACGAGGTTGCAAAGCCTGCGCAACGGAAGGTATGTGATATCAACAGGCAGACCAGTTTACGATGAGGAAGGGAATATATACCGGGTTGTTACCAATGTGAGGGATGTTACTCACTTTCTAAATCTGGAACGGGAACTGGAAAATGTCAAGAAGGATTTGGAGAAATACCAAGATGAGGCCAGACGGCTGAGATTGGAGTCTATGGGAGTAGACGGCATCATAGCGAAAAGCGAATGTATGCTCAATATCCTTGAAATGGTGAAGCAAGTTGCCCCTTATCCGACAGCCGTGTTAATCACCGGAGAATCCGGGGTAGGAAAAGATATTGTAGCGAGAGCCCTGCACACTTTCAGCAATCGGAAAAAAGGCCCTTTTATTAAGATTAATTGTGGCGCAATCCCGGAAAATTTACTCGAGTCTGAATTGTTTGGTTATGAGGCAGGTGCATTCACCGGTGCAAACAAAAATGGAAAACCGGGTATGATGGAACTTGCAGATTCCGGCACCTTATTTCTTGATGAAATCAGCGAACTTGCCTTAGGCCTTCAAGTTAAATTGCTCCAGGTGCTTCAGGATCAAGAGGTAACACGTCTCGGAGGCACCTCAAGCTCCAAAATAAATGTACGTTTTATAGCAGCGACGAATAAAAACTTATCTCAAATGATTGAAAATGATCTTTTCCGTGATGATCTCTATTACCGCCTCAACGTCGTTAAGATTGAAATACCACCCCTTCGTAAAAGAAAAGAGGTTATTCCCTTCTTTGTTTCTTATTTTTTGAACCAATTTTGCAAAGAATATAATCTGAGCAAGGATATCTCAACAGGGGCCATAGAATACCTTTGCAGATATAGTTGGCCGGGAAATGTCAGAGAGCTAAAAAATGTCATGGAAAATCTGGTTATAATGGCAAAAGATGATAAAATTTTGGCTGATCACCTTCCTGAAGAAATAAGGCCCAGATCAAAGGCGAAAAGTGACCTCATTTCTCTATCCCAAGTCGTTCCCATTAAAGATGCCGTTGAGGAAGTTGAAAGACAGCTTATTCGAATGGCACTTGATGAACGTGGAACCATAAGAAAAACCGCTAAGGCCCTTAACATCGCCCATTCCACATTATTAAGGAAAATGAAACACTTAGGCCTTGCGGTACAGAATAAGACCTAATGTGGTAGATTATTGCACCACTCCGAATCCGTAACGAATACTACAAATAATATATCCGGAATTTGAAAGCCACGCCGAAACCGGTTGAAAATTCGACCGGTTTCGGCGTTTTCTTGATCATTCTATACGATCGATGATCGATACCATTAGAACCTGCCATTTTTCCCCACAGATGTTCGAGAAATTTTTATTCTTAGATCTTCAATAATTCTAAATCCTTATTCTGATAAATGGCGACAATCATGGCGCATTGAGTCGTGATGAGAGGCCTTTTTATGCATACTTTTGAGATTGGGCACATCTTTTGCGTAGAAAACAGATAATACCACCTCGCTGTTTGATATTGATCCTATAAGCACGCGATCGATTTTATCTCTGAACTGTTTGAAAGGATCTAAAAGTTGCAGCTTTTTAATGATTTAATAGAGCGCCTGGTACCTGTCTACAAGGAAAGTCTTTGAATGCGGCTGGGAAGAGGGTAGAAAAAAAAGTCATTCACGCGCTGGTGGGTTTTTATATTGATAAAAATTTTCATACAAAGGAGACAAAAATGACAAAGAAAAACAGGGTGGGATTTTTTGTGAGTGTGGGTTTGATTCTTGTTTTAGGGATATTTGTGATTGGAACATTTGCGCAACCGGCAACCGCTGCATCCTTAAAGGATAAGAAGCCGATCCTTATTGGCCATTTGCATCCTTTCACCGGAGGATTTGCTATGTTCGGGACAGCATGCGCAACAGGCATTGACGTGGCTATCGAGGAAATCAACCAGGCTGGTGGCGTTTTGGGGAGACCCCTCAAAGTAATCAACAGAGATACTAAGATCTCCCCCAGTGTAGGCTTAAGAGAGGCAAAAGACCTTGTACTAAGCAAGAAAGTTGACTTTCTCATGGGAAATATAAGCAGTGGCGTTGCCTTAGCCATTTCCGCATTTGCCAAGAAGGCGAAGGTCATTTATGTCGTCACCGGTTCTCGATCAACAAAGATAACCGAAGAGAAGGGGCATCGCTATGTCTTCCGGATTGGTGCCAATGAATTCAGCCGCGTTTCGACAGTGGCGCAGCTCGCTGCCAAGAAATGGGGTGACAAAGCGAAAAAGGTAGTGATGATCAATCCGGACTACGGGTATGGACATGCATGTGCAAATTACTTCCTGGAAGAGTATGGAAAGCGTGTTACCGGCGTCAAGGTGATCCATAAGGATTGGCCCAAGTTGGGGACTTCCGATTTCACGCCATACATCTCAAAGATCATGGCGTCAGATGCTGACATCTTGTTTCACTCGCTTTACGGTGGAGACTACCTGACATTCGTCAAGCAAGCGGTGCCTGCGGGTGTCTATAAGAAATTTAAAGTCGTCGGCGCGTCCTGCGGGGGAACAGAAACCGTCTGTGAGGTGAGAAAGGACGATCCGGCCCCGTTGGGAGAGATCCTTAGCGATGAATTCCCCTATTGGGAAATAGACAACCCCACGGCCAAAAAGGTAGCCGAGCGTTTTATTGAAAAGGCAGGAACGAGCTATGCTTCTTACGAGTCCTGTTTGGGATATACGACTGTCTATGCCCTTAAAAACGCGATAGCGGCAGTAGGGGCGGTCGATACCGAGAAAATTGTTGACTACCTGGAGGGCAGAGAAATAGATTCGCCGATCGGGAAAGTCAAGATAGGGGCTATCGATCACCAGGCACTATGGCCGCCCTACGCCGGCACCATGACATTTACTCCTGATTATCCGTGGCCGCACATAAAGGATGTCTGGTACCCTCATCCCATCGAAAATGCATATCACAGCCCCGAGTATATCAAAAAAGTCAGGAAAGGCAAAAAGTAAAGGGTCGCCTGCGACCATGGCTTAAGATTGCTGGTGGGCACAGGTCAGGCCATAAAATGATGCTGTGCTCGCCAGTGGGTATTTCATCTAAAAGGAAAATGACTGAGGGATAAGAGAGGTTTTTGAAGCAACATGAAACTTCAAGCGATATTGATGCAATTATTAAGCGGTCTGAGCGGTGGCATGCTTATTTATCTCATCGCTGTAGGACTCTCCCTTATCTTTGGAACGCTTAGAGTGCTTAACCTGGCGCACGGCGCCATTTACATGTTGGGTGCCTATCTGTGCGTGTGGCTGACATCAAGCTTCGGACATATCATTCCCGGCATGTTTTGGTGGACGCTACTTCTGGCGCCACTCCTGGTGGCATTGTTTGGAGGGTTGGTGGAGGTCTTGCTGCTCCGTCGAATTTATGGTTGGCACTTCATGTATCAGTTTATCCTCACTTTTGCCCTCATTCTTATTATCGGTGACATTGTCAGGCTCGTGTGGGGAGGCGGGTTTTATTCAATAACTTACCCTTGGCCCCTGGCTGGTACCGTTAAGGTGGCTGGAGGAACTTTTCCCTTGTATAACCTGTTCCTCGTGGTCATTGGGGTATCAATTTTTGCCGGCCTCCGCGCCCTGCTGCACTACACACGACTGGGAAAGATTATCCGCGGCGTGACGTACAACCGCGAGATCATGAATGCTCTGGGTGAGAATGTCCCGGCGGTTTACACGATGGTCTTCATGTTGGGGTGTTGGTTGGGAGGCCTTGCGGGGGCATTGGCGACACCGCTGGTTACAGTTTCTCTCGGGATGGACATGACGGTGATTATTCAGTGTTTTATTGTCGTGGTTATAGGAGGGCTTGGCAGCCTGACGGGTGCTTTCATAGGGGCCATAATCCTCGGATTGCTGGAAGCCTTTGGTATTATGGTCATTCCACAACTGGCCATAGCATTTGGTTTCATACTGATGGCCGTTGTTCTAATTATTCGTCCTTACGGACTTATGGGGAAACGTGAATATGAGTAGCAAACCGCAAATCAAGGCAAAGCGGGCAAACGGTCTCCTACATGCATTGATGCGGCAACGATGGTTTTGGCTGGTTATAGCCCTTGCCCTGATGTCTGCAATGCCCGCTTTTGTTGGCATGAGTTGGGTAAGTCTCTTTTGCGAGATATTGATTCTGGCTGTTGCCGCCTCGGCTCTCAATCTGCTTATCGGCTACACGGGAATGATTTCTTTCGGTCCTGCCGGCCTATATGCCGTGGGGGCTTATACTACGGCAGTGCTGATTGTGATTGCCGATATGCCTTTCGGACTCGCCATGATCGCCGGTCCGCTTGTGGCGGCAGTCGTAAGCCTTATCATAGGGTGGTTTTGTGTTCGCCGCACCGCCGTCTACTTTGCTTTGCTGACCCTCGCCTTTTCTCAGCTGATTCACACCATTATTTTCAAATGGTACGGACTTACCGGGGGTGACGATGGTATGGTAGATATTGTTGTGCCCGGCTTTCTCTCATCAATGGACAGCTATTACTACTTTGCCCTGGTTTGCACTGCCCTATGCCTTTTAGCGATGTACATCATCGTTAATTCCGCCTTTGGAAAGGCTTTGCTGGTCATCCGCGAGAATCCGGGCAGAGCAGAGTTCATCGGCATCAATGTCAGAAGATATCAGCTCATGGCTTTTATAATGCAAGGATTCTTTCTCGGATTCGCCGGCTCATTGCAATGTGGCTTCCTCTGTAATGTATTTCCACCTATTGCCAACTGGACAAAATCCATCGAGATCATCATTTCGTGTCTTCTTGGCGGCATGTATCATTTTCTGGGCCCATTTGTCGGCGCAGCCGTGTATATGCTGCTGGAAAAGGTTGTCATGGGTTTTACGGAATCCTGGTCCCTTGTTCTGGGCTTGGTTGTTATATTTTTAGTATTGTTTTTCCGCGGCGGTATTGCAGGCTTTGTCTCTGACAAGATGCAAGCTGCAAGGCGTGAGGCCATTTGACATGCTGAGAACCCAAGGACTGACAAAATCATTCGGTGGCCTGATGACGACAAATAACGTCAACCTCGAGATTGAGAAAGGGGAGCTTAGCTCCATTATAGGCCCTAATGGCGCCGGGAAGACAACCCTCTTTAATCTGCTGACCGGCCACCTCCGCCCTGATTCCGGAAGGGTTATTTTCAAGGACAAGGATATTACCGGCTTACCGCCCCATAAAATATGCCGGCTTGGTGTCGGAAGGTCGTTTCAGCACATAAACATCTTTCCTAAGTTGACTGTATTTGACAATGTGCAGGCAGCGGTGCTGGCAAGGCGAGGAAAGTGTATCAATATTTTTTCCCCTTCTAAAAATATGTACAGAGAAGAAACCATCCGGCTCCTGGAGACTGTGGAGCTTGATGATGAAAGGGATCTCCCTGGAGAGCTCCTTTCCTACGGCGACCAGAAACGTTTGGAAATAGGGATCGCTTTGGCTTTGCGCCCCTCGCTGTTACTGCTTGATGAACCGACTGCCGGCATGAGCCCTGAAGAAACCGCGGGAATCGCTGTTCTCATCGAGAGTGTGGTCCAACAACAAGGCTTGACTGCTTTGTTCGTCGAACATGACATGAGCGTCGTCTTTGGTATTTCCCAGAAGATCAGGGTTTTGCATCTGGGCCAGATAATCGCTATCGGCACGCCCGAAGAAATCAGTGCTGACGTGCAGGTGCAACGAATCTATCTTGGAGAGGAATAACAATGATACTGGTGGTGGATAATATAAACACGTTTTATGGGATGAGTCATATCCTGTTTAACCTGTCACTGAGCGTTAACAAGGGGGAGATCGTTTGCCTCCTCGGCAGAAACGGAGCGGGCAAGACCACCACGCTGAGGGGCATAATGGGGCTTACTCCACCACGCTCAGGAAGCATAACATTTGCAGGGCAAGAGATCAGAGGCAAACAGCCCTTCAGGATCGCTCGTTTGGGCATTGGCTTTGTTCCGGAAGACAGGTTGATCATTCCTGACCTTACCGTGAAGGAAAACCTGGAGATAGCCGCGAGGCGGAAGGGGCAATGGACGCTGGAAGGTATTTATAAAATTTTCCCGAAGCTGAAGGAACGGGAATCCCAGGAAGGGGGCACTCTTAGCGGTGGAGAACAGCAGATGCTGACTATCGGCAGGGCGCTGATGAGTAATCCCGAACTGGTCCTCCTCGACGAGCCTTCTGAGGGGCTGGCACCAGCGGTCGTGAAAATGCTGGCCGGCTTCATGCGGGTACTCAAGGAAAAAGGCATGACCACGCTGATTGCGGAGCAAAACTCATCTTTCGCACTAACGTTTTCCGACAGGGCCTATCTGCTTGAAAAAGGAAAAATTTGCTGGGATGGGCATTGCGATGAATTGAAGGGAAAGCCTGAAGTAATGAAACGCTATCTGGGCGTATGACATGCGAGGTCTTTAGAGATCTTGCCGGATTGATATGACAGGCAGTCAGCGTTGGCAAGATTGTATCAAAATAATATTTAGTATTGGAGGATTAATCTATGTTTAGCAAACTTATTAAGACTCTATCTGAATTGGATAGAGAAGAGTCGGCTCGAGAAGTGGAAAACCTTTTGGAACAGGGTGTTGACCCCTTTAAGATAATTGAAAAAGGCGTAATGCAGGGTATGGATATAGTTGGAGAAAGGTTTGAAAGCGGGGAATACTTCCTGCCCGACCTGCTTCGCGCTGCAAAGGCCGTAGAGGCATGCTCATCCATTATCAAGCCTTTGCTCAGGGAAGATCAAAACAGCAATAAGGGCACCATTGTGGTGGGCACTGTAGCGGGCGATATCCATGATTTAGGCAAAAATATCGTTATTGCAACTTTCGAAAGCGGGGGGTTCAAGGTGGTAGATGTCGGTGTGGATGTCCCGATTGAAAAATTCATTGAAGCCGTCAAGAAAGAGAATGCTTCCATTTTGGGCATGTCCGCCTTACTCACAGTAACCATGGTGGAGATGGAAAAGGTGATAAAGGCCTTGAGAAGTGACCCTGATCTGGAAAAGGTTAAGGTTATGGTAGGCGGCGCACCGGTTGATCAGGAGTACTCTGATAAGATTGGCGCCGATGCCTATGGAAGAGATGCCAGACAGGCATTAATCAAAGCGAGGGAACTGACTAATTAGGAAAAATGCAGAATCTTATAATAATTCAAAATGAATAGAGGTGATACTGATGTCCATGACACCACGTGAAAATTATTGGAAGGTGGTCAACCACGAAGAAGGAGAATGGATCCCGATCTTTTGGGGGGGTACCAACAGCAGCATTGTCCCTCAACACTATGGCGCGCTTTGTAAAGAACTCGGAGTTACTGATTATAAACAACCGGTTGGTGATTTTGGGACTGTAAACCTTCATCCTGTCCTTAAAGAACGTCTTCATAGCGATGTTGAACTTATCGCACTCGGGGCTCCCCGCAGAAACTACTTGGAAGGTGGCCTGATAGAGGATGCCATGTGGGGATTTCGTATGAAAGAAGTCGGCGGTTATAGGGTTTTTCCGGACCAAATCACGCCTTTGCGTCATGCAAAAACCATCAAGGAGATTGAAGAACATCCCATCTGGCCCGACCCTGATGACCCGGCCTATTATTACAAGGCAAAAGAAAGAGTGGAAAAAATTTTTGACAGCGGAAAGATTGTATTGGGTGAAGCTTCATATGCAGGGTCGCCGTTTTTCGTGTATCCATGGCTACGGGGCATGGATCAATGGATGACCGATCCTTATGAATATCCGGACTTATATCGACATCTAGCGCAAAAAATCACAGACATGAGTGCCGTTATTTTAGAACGATGGCTTGATCAGATCGGGCAATATTTGGATGTCTTATGTTTTTACGATGACATTGCAATGCAAACAGGACCTATGGTTTCGCTGGACCATTATCGTGAATGGGTCCTTCCCTATGAAAAGCAGCTCGTTGATCTCGCTAGAAAATTTACAAAGGCCAAACTTAGTATACATTGTTGTGGTTCCTGTTATGCGCTCTTACCCGGTTTCATAGAAGCCGGGTATGAAATTCTTAACCCGGTGCAAACAAGGGCTAAGAATATGGAGGCATGGCGACTAAAAAAAGACTATGGGGATAAGCTGGCTTTTTATGGGGGTTTAGATGTTCAGCGCCTGCTGCCTTTCGGAACCTTGGAAGAGGTCCGTCAGGGTGTCAAAGATCTTATTCAGACACTCGGTTCGAAAGGGGGATTTCTGTTTGCCACCAGCCATAACATAGAACCCGATACGCCGCCGGACAAGATCATCGCTATGTTTGATGCCGCTCATGAATTTGGTCGTTATCCCATCAATGTATGATGGGTGGCGCATCGTCTCTGCTAAAGCTTCATCGCGTTGAAAGCGCTTTAGCCGATCTTTGGAGGCATGAGCTTTTTTTAAAAGGTTTCATAAAGTTCGAGTATCAGTTTTGGTCAATGTCGCCTATGTCAAAATATGGGCTTATAGAATGAGATCATAACCATCTAGTGGGAGGTTGGAAAAATGAACATCACTTTAACGCCGGATCGCTTTTTGGAAGCCTCAACCAAGATCTGGGCCAACAAGACGTTGGTTGTTTGCGAGGGTGAAAGATGGACTTACAATGAATTTAGAGAACGTGTACAGCGTTTATCTAATAAAATGGAAGATCTGGGTGTCAAGCGACAGGAGAGGGTCGTCTATTTAGGATACAATTGTCACCGCCTCCTGGAATGTTTTTTCGGGGTCCCGAGAATGGGAGGCGTCCTACTGCCATTAAATATCAGACTCGCCACCAAAGATTTTAAGTATATCATCAATGATGCCGAACCTCCGATTGTTTTGGTTCACCCCGATTTTCTAAATATGTTGGAACCGATATTGAAAGAGATTCCGTCGGTGAAGCATTTTTATCTTTTGGAGCCCATGGAAAACGCACCTGATTGGATCGATGGGGAATATGAGGCACTATTAGAGAGTGCATCGCCTGAGCCCAGGCGTGCTCTTGGAGATTATCCCTTCGTGGAAGACGATAATAACGTCCTCTTTTACACCAGCGGAACCACGGGGCCGCCGAAGGGGGTTATGTTGACTCATCGCAATCTCTTCCTTCACGCCCTTTCAGTTATGGCGGGTTATCGATTTTATGAGACAACAGTACAGATGCATATGATCCCCCTATTCCATGTCAATGGATGGGGAACGCCCCATTTTTTGACCGCAAGGGGGGGTACCCATGTCATGCTCAGAAAATTCGATCCGGTTGCGGCACTCGAGTTGATTCAAAAGGAAAGGGTGACCCACTTCTTCACGGTTCCGACCATGCTGCTTGCTATACTTGATCATCCCGATTTTTCATCCTATGATCTCTCAAGTTTAAGAGATGTGACAAGCAGCGGTGCGCCGCCCCCCAGCGGCATGCTCCCGAAAGCTGAAAAGGCTTTCGGTTCGCACTGCAGGGTGCACAATGGTTTTGGTTTGACTGAAACGTCCCCCTTTTTAGCCATTCCGGAGCTGCCTCCGGATCTTGACGCCGAGGAGATTCGCCGGCGCGGGCAGGATACCTGGGGATTTCCTGTGGTGGGATTAGAGTGGAAGATCATTGATGAAACAGGAAAGGACCTCCCTCGAGATGGAAAGACAATCGGAGAACTTGTGGTAAGAGGGGATATGGTCATGAAAGGCTACTTAAATAAAGAAGAGGAAACCGTCAAGGCATTTGAAGGAGGCTGGTTCCACACCGGTGATCTTGCATCCCTGGGTCCTGATAACTCACTTTATATCCGGGACCGTATGAAAGATATCATTATCAGCGGCGGAGAAAATATTTCATCTCTTGAAATAGAACAGGTCCTTTATTCTCATCCTGACATATTGGAATGCGCAGTGATAGGTAAAAAGGATGATAGATGGGGAGAAATTCCAAAGGGCATCATTCATCTGAAGCCAGAGGCGAACGTGACCGCCCAGGAGATCATTCAATTTACCCGGGAGCATTTGGCCCATTTTAAGGCATTAAAAGAGGTGGAATTTATTGATCAAATGCCGCTCGGCGGGACAGGTAAGATACAGAAAGGCACCCTGCGAAAAAATTATGGGTAGTTTTTTTAATTGAGGAGGTATCCTCTTTAAAACACTGAATGTTTTTTACCGAATTTCATTATGGGAAAGACCGGCCCTTCCCCGGATGACTCGTGATTCCCACGGAATTAATGGGGTAGCTGCCTTAACTGAGATCTGCGCCATTACATGCCAATGCCATTCAGGTTTAATTTCCAGCAAAGAACGCGAATAAAAAAGCAGGAGATAATATTCCATGCCGACCATTGTCACAGGAAAGGACTCCGAAGTAAAATTTGGGCCCGGGATGCCCACGATTATTATCGGAGAAAGGATCAATCCGACAGGGCGGAAAAAATTAGCCAAACATCTACAATCCGGGGACCTCGACATTGTTGAGGAAGAGGCAAAAAATCAACAGCTTGCGGGTGCTGAAATCCTGGACGTAAATGTGGGTGCTTCCGACGTAGAGGAGACGAAAATATTGCCAAAAGCCGTTGAGATTGCCCTGGCATCAACGGGCCTTCCCATTTGTATCGATTCAGCCAACACAGAGGCCATTCAAGCCGCCCTCAGCATTTATCCCTATAAAGCCCTTGTCAATTCCGTAACCGGAGAAGAAAAATCTTTAGACACCATACTCCCCCTTGTTAAAAAATACAATTCATCCATCATCGGTTTGACAATTGACGAAAAAGGGATTCCCAATACTGCATCTGCGAGAGTTAAGATAGCTGAAAAAATTGTAAATCGTGCTGAATCGTATGGTATCTCCCGTGAAAACGTAGTCATTGATTGTTTGGCTCTGGCCGCCAGCGCGGATACCAAATCAGCGATGGTCACATTAGAGACCATCCGTATCCTCACAAAGGAGTTGTCCTTGTCAACCACGATGGGCGCCAGCAATATCAGCTTTGGAATGCCGCAAAGAAAAATTATTAACAACGCCTTTCTCTCCATGGCCATTGAAGCCGGACTATCGGCGGCTATTGTTGATCCAACCCAGGAGGCCACTTTGTATACGGTCTTGTCCTGCAACTTTTTGACGGATAAGGATGAGTTTGCGACCAGATTTTTAAACTTTCATAGAGCAAAAAAGGTTTAGGCTTTTAATGCTTGTGAAAAAGACGGATGATACTCTAAATGAGCTCGGATACTATCAAGGTAACCTTTCTTCCATCGGGAAAAGCGATTAAGGTATCGCCCGGTGTCAGCATTCTGGAAAGTGCGATTGCTGCAGGGCTCGGCGTCAAAGGGCTCTGCGGTGGCAAGGGTCTTTGCGGCAAATGTCGGGTAAAGGCACATTACGGCGTTGAACAGAAAATTTCGCTTTCGGAACTGGAGCACCTTTCTCAGGAAGATCTGGATGATGGCATGGTTTTGGCTTGCCAGCGAAAGCTTATTGCTGATGCGCTCATTGAGATAGAGCCGGAAGCAATCAACCCGCACCGAAAGGAGAGTCTTACAGACGCGCATAAATTAATGCCGGTCAAATCGGCAGTCACAAAAAGATATCTGACATTACCCCCCCCCTCTCTCGAAGATCAGGCCTCTGATTTAGAAAGAATTATGCGTGAGGTCTCAAATGGGAACAGCCTTGAGATAGGCATTGAATTACTGAAACACTTGCCCGCTATCCTTCGTCGGTCATCATACAGGGTCACCGCCGTATTTTTGGACAAATCTCTTATAGGGATTGAAGAGCAAGACACCAGTAGAGATACCTATGGTATTGCCTTTGATATCGGGACAACCACCGTGGCGGGATCATTGGTTGATCTGAACGCCGGCAGGATTATAGCCACCCGGGGGGCCACCAACTATCAGCAGATCTTTGGCGCAGATGTCATTTCCAGAATCGATTATAGCATTACACATGAAAATGGCGCAGGCCTTTTACAAAAAGGGGCCATGGCTGCAATGGATGAAATCATAACCGGTTTGACAAGAGAATCCGGCATAACAGAGCGACAGATCTATGAAGCGGTGCTCGTTGGTAATACCACCATGATTCATCTCTTTATGGGTCTTGAGGCCTCTTTTCTCGCCAGGTCTCCTTTTGTGCCTGTTTTCAGCCGGGCCTTAAACCTGTCTAATAAAGATTTCGGGCTCGGCATACACCCTGCCGGCAATATTCACATATTCCCGAGTATCGCGGGATTTGTAGGCGCTGACACTGTGGCGGTTATGCTGGCAACGGATATTCAAAAACAACCCGGTATCAGCCTGGTTGTGGATATAGGCACAAATGGGGAAATCGTGCTGGCCGGGAAAGACAGGATATTAACCTGTTCAACCGCAGCGGGCCCTGCCTTTGAAGGCGCTAAAATACTTTACGGCATGAGAGCCGTAAATGGGGCAATTGAAGGGATTTCTATAGATGAGGATGTACATCCGGACGTGATTGGAGGCGGGTCCCCCAAGGGGATCTGTGGTTCGGGCCTCATAGATGCTGTGGCTGAGATGTTAAGGGTTGGAATATTGGATAGTCGGGGGCGCATAGCTGACCGGGAAGCCCTCATAGGGCAGGTTGATCCCAAGACATTGGATCGCATTCAGGAAGGGAAACAGGGCAGAGAATTTGTCTTGAATAAATCCATTTCTTCTTCAACCGATAAATCTGTGATGATAACCCAAAAAGACATTCGCGAACTTCAACTGGGAAAAGGGGCCATTTGTGCAGGGATTCGGATACTCCTGGGAGAGCTGGGACTCACGCCCAGGGAAATTGATCGCGTATTTTTGGCAGGGGCCTTTGGGAATTATATCAAAAGGGACAGCGCTATTTCGATTGGACTGTTTCCTGAAATCGAAGCGGATCGTATCCATCCCGTGGGCAATGCTGCGGGCGTAGGCGCCAGCATGGCCCTGGCATCAATTGATGTAAGAGAACGTGCAACTGAACTCACTCGTAAGGCGGAACACATAGAACTTTCATGTCGAAAAGATTTTCAAGAAGAGTTTTTGAATGCCTTATATTTTCCAGTCTAATCTTGGAATAACTCCCACTGTTCTGGAGATCCCGTACAGCTCACCCACAGACGAGCAGATCATACGGTATCTGAGCAGTGGCGGTATTCGACTTGAAGTGAATGGCGCGATCAGGCAGAGTATTTCCAGGCAGGATCAGGGGATGCAAGCCATAATGGGGGTTCGAGCCTGTATGGCCGTTGCGCCGTTGACAGAGAGGAACAAGAACGCGTCGCCACCGGACAGCAAGGAGCTTCCTCTCATTTGTGACGAGAGGTATATTCATGGAGCCAATCAGGCAATCCTAATCGTGGCAACTGTGGGGGGAGGCGTAGAGGAAAAATGCGCCCAACTTCATAAAAGGGGGGAATATATAGATGCCTTGGTGGTGGATTCCATCGCCTCTGCTGCGCTCGACAACGCCATATGGGAAATCAAGAAAGATCTAATCAGTAAGACGGAAAATTTACAAGTTGGCTATACCTTATTTCCCGGGATCAATAGTATGCCGCTCGGTTTTCAACGGACCATATTCGAAATTTTGAAACCGGAGAAGCCGATTGGTGTGATGCTTGCCGAATCCATGCTATTAGTCCCCATTAAATCCATATCTGCCGTTATTCCCATGGGATACAAACTATCTTGTCTTGGTCTGAAAGTCGATGATAGTATGTTATACGCGATGGGAGATTCTTCTTCCTACTGATGAAAATAATGCCCCTCAATACCTGACATGAATTTAAAGGACGAAGGCCCTGCCAAAATACCACTTTAAAAAAAAGAGGAGACCTATAGATGCCCTTGATGACAGCGGAACAGTATGAGGAAAGCCTGAGGCAATTGAATATGGTGGTTCATATGTTCGGAAAGCGTGTGGAAAATGTGGTGGATGACCCCATCATTCGGCCTTCCATGAAGGCCGTTGCCAAGACCTATGAATTGGCCCACCTTCCCGAACACGAGGACATTATGACCGCCAGGTCACATATTACGGGCAAAAAGATTAACCGGTTCACCCACATTCACCAAAGCATCGGGGACCTGGTGAAAAAGAGCAAGATGGGGAGGCTGCTGGGACGTGAAACCGGGTGTTGTTTTCAGAGATGTGTGGGAATGGATTCCCTTAATGCGCTATCTATAGTGACTTTCAACATAGATGAAAAATACGGGACGGAATATTACAAGCGTTTTTTGAAGTATCTCGAATATGTCCAGGAAAATGACCTGACCTGCGACGGCGCCATGACGGACCCCAAGGGCGACAGGAGCCTGCCGCCCCATAGACAGCCTGATCCGGACCAGTACGTGCATGTGGTAGAGGAAAGAAAAGAGGGCATTGTTGTGAGAGGGGCCAAGGCCCACCAGACAGGTGCCGTGAATTCCCATGAAGTAATCGTTATGCCCACAATCTCAATGAGGGAAGAAGATAAGGATTATGCCATCTCCTTTGCCCTGCCCAGTGATGCGGAAGGGATTATTTATATTATGGGACGGCAATCCTGTGATACCAGGAAACTTGAAGGCAATACCATAGACAGGGGAAATATGTTGTTTGGAGGGCATGAGGCCCTTGTCATTTTTGACAATGTTTTCGTCCCGTGGGACCGCGTTTTTATGTACAAAGAATACGATTTTGCCGGGCAATTAGTTGAGAATTTCGCGGCCTATCACAGGCAAAGCTACGCGTGTAAGGTGGGGGTCGGAGATGTCCTTATCGGGGCTGCTCAGACGGTTGCCGAGTACAACGGTGTGGCTAAGGCCTCGCATGTAAAAGACAAAACCGTGGAGATGAACCATTTGAATGAAACCCTTTATTGCGGTTGTATCGCCTGTGCCTCCGAAGGGCACAGGGAGCCCAGCGGGACATACAATGTCAATATCCTGTTAGCCAATGTGCACAAACATAACGTGACGCGTTTTCCTTTTGAGATTGCGAGGCTTGCACAGGATATTGCCGGCGGGTTAATGGTGACCATGCCCTCCGACATGGACCTGAGGTCCCCGGAGACAGGCAAATGGCTTGAGAAATACCTGAAGGCCAATTCCGATATCCCAACGGAAAACCGTATGCGTATTTTGAGGTTGATTGAAAATATTACCCTGGGTACGGCCGCGGTAGGTTATCTTACGGAATCCATGCATGGCGCCGGATCACCTCAGGCACAGAGAATTATGATCTCGCGCCGTGAGAACATGCAGGAGAAACAGAGGGCCGCCAGGAAGCTTTGCGGAATTGAGGAGTCATAAGGTTTTGAAACTGCGCGTGGGAATAAAATACTGTGGCGGTTGCAATCCCGAATATGATCGTGTCGCGATTGTAAACCATATAATGCAAAGCCTGCAGGACAAAATCGAAATTGTCCGGCCCGAAAGCGAGGATGTCGATTTGATTTTGTCTGTAAATGGTTGCAGTACCGCGTGCGCCGATTTGAACCCGTTTCTTGGATGTGAAATATATGCTCTTATATGCCGTGAGGACGCAGATAAATTTGTACAAGATATTAAAATGAGAGCGATCGGGTAGAATGATAATGTAGAATTTAAAAACGATAAGTAACTGTCTATGCAGATTATCGATATTTATGCCCTGACCTCTCTAAAATAGTCATGTCTCTATTTGGTATCCCTAAATCCTTTGCAATTACGATTTTTGTGAAAATTATTCGAAAATCATCTTCTGCAGATTCACGTATAGGTCACCCTATTGTTAACCTTAGAGCAACCTTCTGAGAGTTTTACAATAGTATTGGGATAATTGAAAGATTTGTGGCCGGGCCTGGGTCTTGATTGAAAAATTAATGGTCTTCAGGAGTTTTCACCCCAGCGTTTGAAAAGGTTGTGCTCTATGCCTAAGTAGTCAAATATCTTCCCAATGGTTTGATCGATTATGTCATCAATGGTTTTTGGTTGATGATAAAAGGAGGGTACGGGCGGCAGAATGTGGGCCCCCATGTCGGCTGCCATGGTCATGAGCCTGAGATGCCCCTTGTGAAGCGG
>JAFDDR010000030.1 GCA_019310785.1 Deltaproteobacteria bacterium | reverse complement strand
GCGAAGATCGAAGAAAACCACAAGCAGAGGCTTTTTGAGCTGTATTCCACCCTCGATCCAACCGTTACCGATAGGGAGGCATTTGAAGGTAATATCGTCTCTGATATGATGGAGGGCGGTTTTACAACAGAGGAGTTTCTGGAACAAAACAGAGATTCAATGAAGACAGTACCCGATGTGCTCAGTATAGCCATGATGCTTGAGACCCAGGCCCTAGACCTCTATATGAGATATTCCGAAAAAGCCAAAGACGAAAAAAGCAAGACCGTTTTGTATGATATAGCGGAAGAAGAAAAGGCCCACCTGGCCAGCCTGGGTCGCCTTATGGAAGAAAAGGCATGAAAAGGGCTAAGGCAGAACGTAAATCAGTTTCTTGTAGGAGATAGTATATGTTTGATATTAGTGAATCTCTCATAAGGTTTTTGCTCTTCTGGGGAGTGCTCCTTTTCTTTCTCTCATTGGAGCTTCTGGTCCCATACAGGCCCGGCTCTGTATCCAAAGTTAAACGCTGGATAAACAATCTCGCGCTCACCCTGTTTAACAGCATCCTGCTTAACCTGATTTTCTCGGCAGCCATTGTATTCACAGCAACCTATGTGCAAACCCATAAAATGGGGGTGCTGAATATGGTTGCGGCCCCCATGTGGCTCAAGATTCTTGTCACGATCGCATTCATGGATTTCATGTTGTATGTCTGGCATCTCCTGAACCACGAGATGCCCCTTCTATGGAGGTTTCACCGGGTACATCACAGCGACCTGAACATGGATGTCTCATCAGCGACCCGGTTTCATATTGGAGAATTAGCCATATCAGCCGTTATAAAGATATCCCTTATATTTTTCTTAGGCGCAAGCCCCATGGGCGTCCTGATATTTGAAAGTGTCTTGGTGCTTTGTGCCCAGTTTCATCATAGCAGCCTGAAGGTTCCCAAATCGTTCGAAACCCTATGGTGGATTTTATTCGTGCCCCCCTCCATGCACAGGATTCATCACTCCGTCAAAATCAAAGAAAGGAATAGCAACTACGGCACCATATTTTCCCTATGGGATAGGATCTTAGGTACACTGATTACCAATGTGGACCAGAATGAGATCCGCATAGGTGTTGGTGCCTACCAGAAGCCTGATAAATTGAATTTTCACCAGTTGCTGGTTATGCCGTTTACCAGGCCTGTCAGATAGGGTTAATTCCATATTTACTAATGAAAGGAGAATTAGAAATTAACCCTACAGCACTAATTCAGTGGTCTGGGTTAAAGCGAAACATTCCATGTCCCTTTTTCTACTTTTTATGATATCCCTGCATTCCTGAACAATCGCATCTTGATCATCATCACTCCGGTCCTGGTTGTGATGAAAGAGCCCGAAGTTTTTGACCCGGGCCGTAAGGGCCAGATTAAGGGCGTCAATATAATTGGAATGCCCCCAGGTTTTGTTAAACTTATACTGCTCCGAGGTGTATTCCGCATCATGGATGAGTAAATCGGCATCCTTTGCAAAATCAGCATATTCCTCGAAAGTCATTCCATTCCTGTGCCTGTATCCAAGCTCATTGTCGGTCAGGAATACAAATATTTTTTCATCTTCTATGAATTTGTACCCCATTCCCACATTAGGATGACTCAAGTTGATTGGGAATATCTCAATTGAGTCAATACTAAAGCTGATCGGACAATCAGCCGCGTAATTGATTTTAGCCTTTAGCTGATCAAACTGGACAGGAAAGAAAGGTGCGCTCATTGCCCTGGACAGCAGCTTGCTGATATCGCCCTGTGTGGTGGGACATCCCATGAGATTAATAATGGCTTTTTCATTATATATGGGTTTGAAGAATGGGAACCCTAAGATGTGATCCATGTGAGAATGGGTAAAAATGATGTTATACTCATATCGTTGCTCATCCAATAACTTGTTTCCCAGGCGCCTGATTCCGGATCCTGCATCCACAATAATGATCTCATCGTTCTTACTCCGTATTTCGAGGCAGGTAGTATCACCACCGTACTTGAGATATTGCTTGCCCGAAACGGGTATTGATCCCCTTGCCCCATAGCATCGTATGATCATCTGATCTCTCCTTTTGGATCCAAAATGCTAACCGGTCTATATGCTTGATCGTTTAGAAGTTACCTGCTATAAAATCGTGAAACCATTTTTAACTTGACCCTAATGAATCGATGATCAGTTATTACCAGAAGATGACCTGAAACACAACTGCCTGTTCTAAAATGCCCTGGTAGGGGAAAAACATTAATGAAAAAGGAGGAAAAAAAGAATGGAAAACAAAGAAGAGAAATTTGTATGTGCAAATTGTGGTTATACTGCCGATGGTAAATTCGAAGGAGATATCTGCCCCAAATGCGGTCAGACCTTCTGGAAATGCGGCGAGTGCGGCTTTCTCATCACGGCTGCTACGCCACCGGACGTGTGTCCGCAGTGCAAGGAAAAATGTGATTTTCTAAACGTCACCTGTTATACGCCGGAGTGTGGTGGACCCGGTCATATCGACCCACGTCTATAATAAATATTCTGGTACTTAGGACGAGGCTTTGGTTATTGAATATTGGAATTTGAGATTTATCCTTCGACTTCGCTCAGGATGGTGAGACTGTCGAACCATTTGTAATTTGGTGCTTGGCATTTGTATTTTTAGACATATAACTCCAAGTCAGAGACATCTATCTCTGATCTCCCGCTGCACCTCAGCGGGGATCTTCGTATGGCCCATAGGACCAGGCTTTCAATGTAAGAATAAAAATGGAAGAAAGTTATTTTAGAGGCTGACAGTGAATCAAGAAAGCATTATGGTGAGGTGTGCAAACTGCGGGACAAATAACCGGATACCTGAAGAAAGGTTATGCGAAGGCCCAATATGTGGTAAGTGCAGGGCCCCTTTGAAGGTATCAAGTTCCCCTGCTATTCCCGTGGATGTTACAGATCAAACCTTCAGCCATGAAGTTTTATCCTTTTCCGGTGCGGTTCTTGTTGATTGCTGGGCCCCCTGGTGCGGACCCTGTAGAATGGTAGCACCGGTGCTTGAACAATTGGCATCAGAATATGCAGGCCGTCTCAAAATTGCAAAACTAAACGTGGATGAAAATCCTATTACCGCATCACAGTATGGTATTCAGAGCATACCCACCATGTTGCTGTTTAAAAACGGGAACAAGGTTAACTCACTGGTGGGTGCTCTGCCAAAGCAGGAGATAGAGCGGCATTTATCAACTATACTATAAGGAGGGAACCATGAAAGTTAAAATTGACAAAGAATCATGTATGGGAGACAGGAATTGCAACGAATTGTGCCCGGAGGTCTTCAAGTACGATGAGGACAAATTAGTATCCTACATTCTCGTTGACGAAATCCCGAAACATTTAGAGGATGTCGTAAAACAGGCTGCGGCAGAATGCGCGGGAGATGCCATCATCATAGAGGAATAAGTCAAAGGCAATCTGCCGGATGTACCTATATACCCATGATTAGGCTTTATGGATGCAAAAGAGGACTTATCTGTTGAGATGAGGAGGAGCTTATGAAAAAGATAGAGCTTTTTAAGGAAAACGATTTTAATGATCTGCATATGAGCAGATACCTTGTCCATGACTCCCCCTACATGAAGATCTTGAACTTCAATTTCAAGGCCGGTCAGGAACTACCCATCCATTCGCATGATATGGAGGGGCACGTAAGCATCACAGTGCTTGAAGGGGAAGGTGAGTTCCTGGGAAAGGACGGTTCAACGCTTCCGGCCAGACCGGGTGATGTCCTGATTAGTGATATCAGCGAACCGCATGGGATAAGGGCCAAAAATGATTTGCGCGTATTGGTTACTATAGCTCCACCTATTTAGGGGAGAAACTCCTTGGGTCCATCTGAACATAAAATGCCTATTCCGGGAAATTTACTTACAACGGCCATGGCCGTAATGCCGCACAAGGATGTGGATCGGGCACTTGAAGTGGCCCTGTCCACGGATATTCCTTTTTGGCCTCAACTTCCCCATTACAACTACTATGAGGATATGTATGTCCAGGCATCGGAGCATTTCCCGGGCATTTTGCTCGACATGGAGAAACGCACGCTTCGCTTTTCACTTGAAAAGTTCATTGCTGAACTGGAAGAGACCATGGCCCACTTCGATGAGCCCGAGTACTTTGACATAAGCGATAGATACTCGGTGGTTTACAGGCGATTCCTGAACCTTGATCTGTCAGATCGACCTGCTATCCGGGGGCAATTGGAAGGGCCTATCAGTTTTGGATTCAATGTTGTGGACCAAGATGACAGGCCGATCCTTTTTGATGATACGGTCCGGCCTTTTATGCTCGAGTTTATGGCCAAAAGGGTGAATGTGCAGTTGGCCCGGCTCAAGAAACTCAACCCGAACGCATTCATGTTCGTGGATGAACCGGGATTGCAGTTTTTATTTAGTGCAATGGCAGGATATGGGGATCAGGCAGCGCGGGGTGATATGGAGACATTTTTCTCCATGATTGACAGACCACGGGGGGTGCACCTGTGCGGCAACCCTGATTGGGATTTCCTCCTCGGTTTGGATTTGGACGTACTGTCGTTAGATGTATACTCGAACGGAGAAGTATTTTCATCTTATGCCAGTTCCATTAAAAGGTTCCTGGACCGCGGAGGTGTCATAGTATGGGGGATTGTGCCCACCAACTTCGAACCCTTTGAACAGGAAAATGTAGAGTCTCTTAAAAAGCGGCTTAATGAGATATGGTCGGTCCTGGAAGAGAAAGGGATTGACAGGGAGTTTCTCCTGTCCCGAAGTCTGCTTTCTCCTGCCACCTGTTGTCTGGTTAATCCGGATGGAGAAAAGACCGTGGACAAAGCCTTTAGAGGAATCTTGACCCTGTCTGCCGAGCTTCGTGAAGAGTATAGACTTCAGTGATCCACTATACAAACCCAAAACCAGGAGATCCAAACCCTCATCGACGCAGGATGAGCCGGGCCGGGGCCCCGTCTGCCCCCTTAATTGGAAGAGGAAGGCACAATATCTCATAAGGGCCGGGCGGGACCTCTAAAAGATGGGCGCATTCCACCACCAGGACACCTGATTCCAAAAGTATGTGATGTACGGGCGCGCCGGGGTTCTTATAACGCTCGATTGATAGATAATCGATTCCAACAAGGCAGACTTTTCGCTCAACAAGATAACGGGCCCCGTCTTCAGTGAGAGAAACGTAGTTCTCATGAAAGGAAGGGTCTAAAAGGAGCGGCCCATTATCGGTCTTAAGCAGAACCCGGGTATGATCTTCGATAGGGGCTTGTTCCAGGGCCTGGCGGTCTACTTGAGATTTACCTCGCATATCCAGCACAACTCCAGGCCCTACGAGTGTATCTAAAGGAATTTCATCAACTGAATTTCCCCCATCCAGGTAGTGTGCGGGTGGGTCCACATGTGTGCCTAAGTGGGTTCCCATGGCTAACAGTGCCAGATCGAAAGGGTCCCCTTTGGTTCTCTGAAAATACGGCTGCATTTCAAAAGGGGGATCCCCGGGAAAGGTTACCATTCCCTTTTGAATGGGGAGGGTTGCATCATATAGTTTCATAACATCTCCTTATCTGTCAGGCTTCTTGAGATCCATTTTCTTGATCCGGACACTCCGAGCGCATGGGGCATACGGGACGAATGTCTCCGGGCCCGATGAGCCAGATACGCGCCAGGGCGATATGAGGCCGTTCCGTTAATCGACGCACAATCATGTCCAATAAGGCATGAACGGAACGTTTCAAGGCTATATCCAGCAGAAGGTTTTTGAAGGATTCAAATTCTGGTTTGCAATGGGTCCGATTTTCATAGGTCAAAAATAATCCAATTTTTGTTGCATGGCAACAACATTTTGTTGATCGCAAAATATTGTTCTAATCCTAAAAAGGGAGGGAACAAATGAGCAGAATAGGATCAAGATTATTGGATACGAATGATGTTTTTCCTGACTTGGAGTTGCAACTGGTATCTGGAGAAACTCTTAAGCTCCCCGAGGGGACGGGGAGTGGCTACGGTGTAGTCTTTTTCTACCGCGGGTACTGGTGACCTCTTTGCACTCAGCAGTTAGCTGACTTCCAATCCGTATCAAAAGACTTCGAGTCTGAACAAATAACAGTCATTGCGTGTTCTGTAGATCCATTTGAAAAGGCAAAAGAGACCGTCGACAAAAATGGACTTACTTACCCTGTCGCCTATGGCATGAATGCAGAAGAGGTAGCCAAGACAACCGGAGCGTACTTTGACAAGGATAAGCGGTTTCTTCATGCAACAGACTTCCTTATCCGACCGGACAATACAATAGAAGTTGTATGTTATAGTTCAGGAACAATAGGACGTTTTGTGGCACGAGACGTCCTTGGTATTGTCAAGTTCTATAAAAGCAGAAATAAGACCAAATAAGTTCAAATTTGGTTCAGAAACAATCTCATCCCCCTTGTCGAAGATCCCGTCTTTAGCGAACATGGGGGAGGATAGAGGCATTGTGGCATATCTTCGTAAAAAAGCCATGTCAAACTATAAACAACAGATAAAAGTGTTGCTAATTGCCGTCATGATTAGCAGCATCCTTTGCCTCCATTATTTGACCTTCCCTGAATTGAGATACTACCACGCTGTTTACCGGATGCTCTTCTATCTGCCGCTGGTTCTGGGGAGTCTATGGTTTGGAATGAAGGGGGCTACATATACCTGCGTGAGTGTTTCCGCCCTCTTTCTTCCACATGCAATCAGACAGTGGCAGGGGTTTTCGTTCGAAGATTTCTACAGACTTTTGGAAGGGGTACTATATATCGTGATTGCGTTGATCCTTGGATTTCTGGTTGAAAAAGAGAAGAAAAAACACAGCGATCTTGTTAGGGCCGAAAGCCTTGCTGCTGTTGGCAAGGCAGTATCGGAAATAGCCCATGATATGAAAACACCCCTTATGGCGATTGGTGGTTTTGCTAATCAGGTCTCTAAAGAGCTGGAACAGAACGACCCTAATCAGACAAAACTCGGCATCGTGATTCAAGAAACGGCACGACTTGAATCCATGGTCAAGGAGATGCTGGATTTTGGTAAACCTTTACAACTAAAGCCTTCGGAGATAGACTTTAATGAATTAGTTTTGGAATCTATAAAAGTAGCTCAACCAATGGCAAAGAAGAATGGTGTGAAGCTGGAAACTGATCTTGAACCTTCCCTGCCTTCTGTTTTACTCGATGCAACGAGAGTAAACCAGGTCATTTTAAATCTAATGACCAACGCTGTACAGGCCTCACCAACCGGAGAGCATGTGCTTGTAAGGAGCCGCATGGAAGGGCCTTGGGTAATTCTGGAAGTTATTGACTACGGTTGTGGCATAATAAAAGAAAACCATGAGAGCATCTTTCATCCTTTTTTCTCAACAAAGGATGGAGGGACCGGTTTGGGCCTGGGTATCGTGAAAAAGATTGTGGAGAGTCACGGAGGAGATATTTCTTTTCGCCCCAACAGGGACAGGGGGGTTACTTTTACAGTAAAACTGCCCACCAACGCGATTGATAGTCAACGGCAAGCCATAAAACCTTAAAAGGAGGGCGGGAGCAGGACAATAAAGAATATGAAATCTTTTCTTAAACCGATATTGGCGGTACTCTTGATAACCGCGACAGTTTTTGGCCGTGTTCCTTTTGCCCTTGCCCGGGAAATCGTCCTGGACACCTACGAAAAAGGACTCAGTGATCAATGGGAGCAAAAGTCTTTCAAGGGTGAAACCCGGTATGAAGTCACGGTCAAGGATGGACAGAGATGCATTAAAGCGACCAGCAAGTCATCGGCATCCGCGCTTTACTATAAGATCAAATATGACCCGCGAAAATATCCCTTGATTCAGTGGCGCTGGAAAATTTCAAGAGTGCTTGCCAAGGGGAACGCCCTCAGAAAAGAGGGCGACGATTACGCGGCGCGCCTCTATGTGGTCTTCCCTTCCACGTTTTTCTGGAGGACAAAGGCCATCAACTATGTCTGGGCAAATACCTTGCCTAAAGGAAAGGCCGTGCCAAATCCATTTACCGGGAATGCGATCATGATAGCCGTCGAGAGCGGGAATGATCTGGCCGGGAAGTGGGTCCGGGAAACCCGCAACGTCCTGGACGATTACCGAAAGGTTTTCAAGAAGGATCCTCCCCGTATTGGGGCTGTGGCTATCATGACGGACACTGACAACACGGGCGAAGAGGCCACAGCCTGGTATGGTCCCATCCGCGTCCGAGGGGAAAGGAGCGACTAAGCTTTAGGAACCCAATATCGTGCTTATCTCTTGAGCAGTTCCTTTGTCATTGTGAAAACTGTTGCTCTTCTGCAACGACGGGTGGGACTCCCGGCGGCGCACGACTTTCAGACAAAGAGAAGCCTGTTTTGTCAACGACGTGATAGATGAATACCGAGAAAGGAGAGAAAAGAGATTATGAGCAACGAGATTTCCGCCTACATCATCACCATTGTCGCATTTGCATTCTTCGTGGTGTGCCCCCGGCTCGGGGCCATGACAAACCTCCTGGAAAGCAAGACTGATTTTCCCATTTACTGGCTGGTGATCATAGGAACATTTGCGAGCATCCCGCTCCTCGTTTTTATGACATGGCTTATTCGCCATTGGGGACTGATGGCCGGCCTGGGCCTCGCCATCGTGACCGATCTCATTGCAGCCCTTATCCTGACCTCGGTCAGCATGAAGGTGGCTGTAGAGACCTTTATTATTGCCATTTTTGTGGTAGGGGGAAACCAGATAGCCAAAACGATAACCGCACATTTTTTCAGTTGAAATCCTGATTGAAAAAAGCCATTCCTTTCCAGCCGTTCTCATCTGGATACATATTGGCATTTCATCTGAAATATGGGTATAAAATATCCATGGTTCATCGCTTTGTTCAATGAATATGAGGTTGTAATATCCGGACGGATTTTGAAAGAAAATCGTCTTTTCAGGGTGTTAGCAATTATTGAGCTTGGATGGCCCGGATTTTGCTGATTTATTAGGTGGAGGGCGGAGCATGCTCAATGAAATATGCAGCTTGGATATTGAGCTCTCCGGGTAGAACAATATTGATGGAGCAAAAGGAGTCAATCATGTCAGAAGAGCAAGGGATTGTTGTACGCTTAAGAAGCGATGGCATGGCGGACATTATGACCGAGAAGAAAGGCGGGGGCGAGGGCTGTGGCGCATCCCATTCCTGTCATTCGTTCGGAACAGGGAATAGGATGATTACACGGACTCGCAACCGGATTGGTGCCCGTGCCGGGGATCAGGTCTCTCTCAACCTCAGGTCCGGGCTTTTCGTAAAGAGCGCGGCGGTTGTTTACCTGCTTCCTATTATTGGTTTCATCATTGGAGCGGCTGTGGGTACTTCACTGAACCAGGCGATAGGAATCGGAGCGAGAACCGGTGCTGTTCTCTTTGGCCTGGGAGGCCTTGGCGTCGGATTCCTGATTACTATAATGATATCCAAGTGGACCGGGGTAAAAGGCATCCTGACCCCTGAAATAGCCAAAATCATCAGCCGCGGCAGCGGTGATGGAGTAAGCGTGGCGGTCGATCCGGTCTGTAACATGCTGGTGGACCCCGCAACAGCGTCTGCAAGCCTGGAGTACCGGGGAACCACCTACTATTTCTGCAACCCGGGATGTAAGCAGGCCTTTTCAAGGAACCCCGGGCAGTACCTCGGGTAATCCACTCCTACTCTTTCTGCTCATTCCTCATTACCCCTTTCCCGAACTTCTGATTGATGGATAAAAAATATCCACTTCAGCGCGCAACAGATCCGCTGCTGTTCTGACGATTTGGAAAAGTATCGTTATTTCAATAGAATAATAGCCCGCTTTCCTTTTTGGCCCGGAACTTGCTTATTTCATAAAGAAGAGACATGGAACTTGGCTCACATGAAGCAAAAAGGAGAAATAAAATGATGAACAAGAAATATATGAAAATCGGTGTTTCCGGTTGTTTTTCCGCCCTGTCTTTGTTGTTGCTCTCGAGCATGGCCTATGCTCATGGAGGATATGGGGGCTGGGGCATGGTGCGTGGAATGATGAGCGGCTGGGGCATGGGATGGTGGGGTATTATCCCCATGCTCCTTTTTTGGGGCCTGATTATCGCCGGCGTGGTTTTTCTTATCAAAGTGCTCGCGAAGGGCGGGAGCAGTAAGGGGAGTGGCTTTTCCGATACTTCCCGGTCTCTTGAAATCCTCGATGAACGCTTTGCCCGGGGAGAGATTACCCAGAAAGAATTGGAGCAAATGAAAAAAGTCATACGAACCTGACCGGGGAGGGGATATGGTGTCCCTCTTTTTCAAACGCCTCCGTTGGAAGCCTGATGCCGAGCACGGAGAGTACCTGAACCGTTCCATTTCCGACCAGATAAGGTCCTGGAAAAAGGCCAACCGGAAAATGGGATGGGGTATCAGGAAGGAAGAATTCCATGAGCTTATGGATCGAGCTCGGCCGGGAGAGGGGGTCGGTCACGGGTTCAGAAAGGTTTCCCTCTTTTATGGCTTTGGAGACGACGGCCATGGCAATGCCGATCCAGTGCTTTCGGGAAAGGTAGCCTGGGAATATGTCTGCAGAAGTCCGTGGCGAAAGACCTGGCAATGCAGGTATATTGATTTTGACAAGCCTGCTCATATCCGGTTGCGCCCCGGCGCTCCACCGCGTCCAAAAGGCTTTTATTTTGCCGTGGTGGAGCCGGGCGACGAGTACCGGAACATGACGGTATCCAGGGCCCGAAAGGCCTTTCGTGCGGGAACAGGACTTGGACCCGAGGGCATCCAACTCATGGCGATCACCCATACATATCTCCAGAATATGATGAACGAGAGGACCATCCCCTTCATGGCACTCGCTGATTATGACGTGGCGCCTTACGGCTTCAATGATTTTTTTGATGCCGTCCAGATATTCTGCAGCCTGGAAATCCTCGGATTAGGTATCGGGAACGTGGACCGCAAATATCCGGGCTTTGGGATACCTGTCCTGTTCCATGGTTACAAGCGTATGAGGTAGCTTCCAATCCTTTGCACCTTCGGGTGTGCAGTCCGGAAAGGGTCATGAGTCCGAACTTGCGCGTCAATGAACTTGGGGGCCAGATAGATTGACCAGACAGGCCGTGCCAACTTGTTGAAGGATAGGGCGTTTACAGGGAGCATGGATATTTCAGGAAAGATCTAAAAAAGTCTTGACAGGGGGAATATATAATATATATTTGAACAAATGTTCAATTGTTTGTATTTTGGAAGGCGGGACATGATGAAAAGAAAACAGGATGATGTTTGTGAAGTGATCTATGTGAACCGGGAAAAGGTCCTTTCCGTCAGGGAGAGAATGAAGCCGGAGACCACGATTCAGCGCCTGGCCGAGACCTTCAGGGTGCTTGGCGACCCCACGAGGGTAAAGATATTGTTTGCCCTGGCCCAAGAAGAACTGTGCGTGTGTGATATTGCGAATCTTCTCGGCACGACCAATTCCGCCGTATCTCACCAACTGAGGGTGCTCAGAAACATGAGGCTCGTCAGGTACAGAAAAGAAGGGAAAATGGCCTATTACGCCCTTGATGATGATCACATCAGGCACCTCTTTGACGAAGGCCTGAACCATGTGGAAGAGATGAAGGTCTGATATTTTTTTTCATAGTTAACTGAACAGTTGCTCAATCGTTAAATAAACATGAGGAGATAATATGTCCGGCAAATCAGCGTGTTCATGCGAAATATGCCAGGGGAAGACGATGCTTGATCAGGAGCGACCGTCATCCTGTGGGTGCACTCCTGGTGTGGAGGAAGAGGCTGAGGCATTCAGCCCGAAAAAGGAAATCATGATCCTTATACCGGGGATCCTGGTTTATGTTACCGCGCTGGTACTGAAGCTGCCTTTCCGGTGGGAACTTACCCTGTTTATTACAGGTTATGTGATCATCGGCGGGGATGTCGTGTGGACGGCGATTAAAAATATATTGCATGGACGGTTCTTCGACGAATTTTTTCTGATGTCGACGGCGACCCTGGGCGCTTTTGCCATGGGAGAATTTCCGGAAGCAGTGGCCGTCATGCTTTTTTATAAAGTGGGAGAATTGTTGCAGGATATTGCCTTGAACCGGTCTCGAAAATCCATCACTTCCCTGATGGAAATCCGGCCCGATTACGCCAATCTCCAGGTGGACGGCGAAACAAAGAAGGTGGACCCGAATGCCGTGAATATCGGTGATATCATCCTTGTCAGGCCGGGAGAAAGAGTCCCCCTGGACGGCATTGTATCAGACGGTTCCTCAATGGTGGATACTTCCGCTCTGACCGGGGAATCGGTGCCGCGAAGCGTGAAACCCGGGGATGAAATCCTTTCGGGCATGATCAACAAAAACGGTCTTCTGACCGTTCGGGTTACGAAAAGATTCAATGAATCCACGGTATCAAAGATACTCGATCTGGTTGAAAATGCCTCCGCTAAAAAGGCACCTACCGAAAAATTCATTACAAAATTTGCGAGATATTACACGCCCGCCGTTGTCTTCGGTGCGGTCGCGGTGGCGGTTGTGCCGGTGATACTCTACAATATACCTGCCTTTTCACAAATCTTTACCCATGAAGAAACCTTCTCGGAATGGATCTACAAGGCCCTCATATTCCTGGTCATCTCCTGCCCGTGTGCTCTGGTAATTTCGATCCCCCTTGGATTTTTCGGGGGGATCGGTGCTGCCTCCAAACGTGGGATCCTGGTGAAAGGCTCCAATTTTCTGGAAGGATTGAATAACCTTCACACTGTTGTCTGGGACAAAACCGGGACACTGACCAAAGGGGTTTTCAGGGTGACCGCGGTTGTCACCAGCAACGGTTTTTCAACGGGGGATATCCTGGGATTTGCAGCACAGGCGGAGAGCCATTCCAGTCACCCGATTGCGCAATCCATACGTGATGCTTATGAAGAGAAAATTGATGAAAGCGCGATACAGGCCTACGAGGAAATCTCCGGATATGGCATCAAGGCCCAGGTAAAAGGGCGTACTATCCTGGCCGGAAATGACCGGTTGCTCCACAAGGCGAAAATTATGCATGATACCTGTAATGTGGAAGGAACCGTGGTGCATGTTGCAATTGACGGTATCTATGCCGGTTACATTATTATCTCGGACGAAATAAAACCGGATGCCAAAAGGGCCATTCAAGGGCTTAAGGATGCCGGCGTAAAAAAACAGATCATGCTTACCGGCGACAGCCTGGAGATTGCGAAATCGGTAGCCGAAAAACTCGGGCTTGATGAATTTTATGCAGAGCTTCTCCCCCAGCAGAAGGTGCAAAAGGTTGAAGAATCGATTGGAAGGAAGACCGGGAAGGGCGATCTGACAGCGTTCGTCGGCGACGGAATAAATGATGCCCCGGTACTCATACGCGCAGACATCGGGGTGGCCATGGGTGCACTGGGATCAGATGCCGCCATTGACGCCGCTGATATCGTTCTGATGAGCGATGAACCCTCCAGGATTCCGGTGGCGGTAAAAGTCGCCAAAAAAACCCGGATGATTGTCTGGCAGAATATCTTTTTTGCAATGGGAGTCAAGGGGGTGTTTTTGACCATGGGTGTCTTTGGAATCGCTACCATGTGGGAGGCCGTTTTTGCGGATGTGGGTGTTGCCTTGCTGGCGATATTGAACGCCACACGAATTTTGAAATCAAAACTTTAATGCTCATTGAAAACCCTGGTCCTCTGGGGGCAAGCCAAAACCGGGCCCTCTGGACCCGGATTCTTTACTAACGTGGGGATGCAGACCGGTACAGTTTTCCTATATATTGCATCCGCCGCAGGCCTTGTCAGCGGTGTCAACAGGAGAGAGGTTTACCAAGAGTGAAAGCTATAAATGGAACTATGCGTTATTGCACAAAAACTGATCGAGGTCTCAAGAGATCCCGGAATGAGGATTCTTTTATTGTCATCGAAAACATACAAAAGCAACATCATGCCGACTCCGGGACTGGCACCCTTTTTGCTGTTGCGGACGGGATGAGTGGCCATATCGGGGGTGGAACAGCCAGCAGGATGGCAATTGAAGGCCTTCGGAAGCACTACATGAACCCAGTGAACAACCGGGGGCCCATTCCTGCAAATGGGGAAAAGGAAAATCTCCGGGACCTGGAAAAGGTGGTTCTGAGTATCCATCACGAAATATCCGTCATGTCAGAACGGGTAGAAAAATATAAGTACATGGGGACCACTCTTTCCGTGCTCTTGCTGTGCGAGCGATCGGCACTTATAACACATGTCGGTGACAGCAGGATCTATCGGTTGCGAGGAGGTCATCTTGAGCAATTGACACATGATGACACAATGGCCCAACTTTCTGTGGAGATGGGATACCTGCAAGCTGATGAAGCAGCAGGGCATCCGCTGAGCCATGCCGTGATGCAGGCGCTCGGGCAGGGAGTGGACGAGTTGCAGAGCAAAAAAGTACAGATCAAGTCCGGCGATGTTTTTTTGCTGTGCAGTGATGGGCTCTATGATATGGTATCTGATAATGATATCCAAAAATTTCTCCACCAGAGTCCCACTGGCGGAAAGCCTTGTGATCTCCTGGTGGAAGCGGCCCTCGCAAACGGGGGGAGTGACAATGTTACCGTTATTATCGTCCAAATCCTTTAAGGTTAGAGTAAAACATAAATGATCATCCTGGAATATCTGAGCTATGAATAAAGCCCCGGAAAACAGCCTTCGCATTGGGACAGTCCTCAACGACAAATGGGTGATCCTTGAATTTATCGCCAAGGGTGGAATGGGTGAAGTCTATCGGGCTCACCAGCTTAACCTGAAACGTGATGTTGCCATTAAAATTATCTCAAGGGAATGGCTGAAATCTTTAGAAGACAACGAGGAGGAGATGGAAATCGGTCTTCAACGATTCCGAAACGAGGTTCAGGCCATGGCCCAGGTGCGCCACTCAAACGTTTTGCAGATCTATGATTATGGTTCGTTCTCTATCAAAAAGGACGAAGAAGATCTATCTATGGAATATATTGCCATGGAGTATGTACCGGGCGGCACCCTATGGTCAACCATGTCAGATGACGGATTCTATCCGGAAAAGGATCTTACTGTGGACTGGTTGCTGAAAAACTTTTTGCCGGTGCTCGAAGGCAGTCATACCCTTCATGAGGCAAACATCATCCATAGGGACCTCAAGCCCGGAAATGTTCTAATGGACGGAAAGACACCAAAGATTGCCGACTTCGGACTGGCACGTTCCTCCCGGATGAGGCCTGTGACCAAGTCCATCGATGTAAAGGGGACGCCGGCATATATGTCTCCAGAGCATTTTATGGACCTCAGACGGACAGATCAACGGTCTGATATCTATTCATTGGGAAAAATCCTTTTTGAAGCCATTGACGGGAAGATGAGCTCTGAGATCATCCCTTTCAAATGTGCAAGCCTTCCACATCCTGAAAATCCGTTCTTTAAGAAACTGGACCAGATAATACAAAAAGCTACGGCCGAAGACAGAAATTTTCGGTTTGACTCAGTGGGTGAATTTCGGGATGCGATCCTTGAAGCAATCGGCACCGAAACATTGAAAAAGCCTCAAGAGGTATCTACAAGCAGCAGGCATTTTTCATTCCTTTCCCAACCCAAGTGGATATGGAGTGGTATCGCTCTTACCACCATTTCCGTGCTGCTCATGACACTGTGGCATCTTTTAGGCGAGCCGGGAAGATCGAGTCTCCAAACGCAAGGAACGCCAAGTACTTTCCATGAGACCGGGCGAACCGAACCCACTATTACTTCAAGCGCCATCTTGGCACCTGCCGCCTCTCCCGAGTCGGCCTTGATCTCAAAGGATGGCGTAATACTACACTTGATTCCAGGGGGCGATGCAATCCTGCCGGATAAATTTGGACAACGAACAGGGAAATCGGTAAGAGTTGATTCTTTTTACATGGATGAGACTGAGGTGACCAATCATCAGTATGTGGAGTTCTTAAATAAGGTGCTCCCCGAGATCTCCGTGAATCGAGGCATAGTCAATGGAAATGGTCATATATGGATGATGATGGGAGAAGTAATAGCGGGTTACGAGCCGATTATTTACAGGGACGGGAGGTTTTTCATTAAAAATCCTGGCTACCACTCTCATCCAGTGGTTCGCGTAACCCCGTATGGAGCTGTCGCATATGCGCATTTTTATGGGAAACGGCTTCCCAATGAAGTGGAGTGGCTCCGTGCAACGGGTGCCGAAGATAAGATGCCAGAGAGATCGTCTGGACTCTCACCCGAATCCTCAGGAACTGCGATGCACATGGAAATGATGCATTGGAAGACACAATCAGATCCTTCTAATCAACAAGAAAAGGCAACACTTCCCCTCCCTGTGACTCATTTCAAACCTAATAAGAATGGGATCAGGGGACTTAATGGAAATGTTCTTGAATGGGTCATAAGTTTAAGAAAGGACTCTTCTCAAGGAAAGGGGACGATCCAATACGTTTTTATGCCTGAAACGATCTCACGTCATCCCTGGGAAGCATTTGAGGAAGTTGGTTTTCGAACAGTTTTAACTGTGCCAGGACATGAGAAGCAAAATGAGGAAAAATAAAAGGGGTACATAACTGACAAATCTCTTTTATAAGCTCTCATGTATGAAGGAGGGGTATAAAATATGGAACGTTCTTTTACAAAATCTATCATGTTCATTGTTGGGGTGCTTGGATTGTCAATATTGTTAGGAAGACCGGCACGGGCGGATTCCCCAATATGGGCGCCACAGGCTTTAGATCAGCTCATAGAAGAAGGCCTGACTAATAATATGGAGATCCAGAGCATTGCAGCAAGGGTGGAGAGCTTCAAAGATAAGATACCTTTTGCCGGATCCCTGGATGACCCCAGGATTGGCTTAGGGGTAATAAATTTACCCACGGATACCTTTGATTTTGATCAGGAGGCAATGACCCAGAAGCAGATCTTCATTGCCCAGAAGGTTCCCTGGTTCGGGAAATTGAGTCTCAAGGAACAGAGACAAGCGCTGATTGCCGGCCGGCAGCAAGCGGTCCTCGAAGCCAGGCGCCTGGAGATAGCCCGGAAGATCGCCACCGCATACTATGAACTGGGATTCATTGCAACAAGCTTGGAGATCAATAGGCGTTTAACCGAAATGGTGAGCCAGATTATCAAAGTGGCCGAGACCAGATACGCGTCGGGGAGTGGCCTCCAGCAGGATGTCCTACAGGCACAGGTAGAACTGAGCAAGTTTTTGGATGAAAAGATCGTGCTTGAGAAAAAACACCGCATCCTGGAAGACAGGATCAACGAGCAGCTAAACAGGGAAAGTTTCATCCCGGTAGCACCACCCAAAGACTTGAGCGATCCTGAACTGAGGCTGGAGGTGGGGTCTCTCCAAACCCAGAGTCTGAGACATAACCCGTGGCTGAAGGTCAGGCAGGCCGAGGTGGATCAGGCTGCTGTTGAGATCGATCTGGCCAGGAAGGACTACTGGCCGGATATGAACTTTAAGGTGGCCTACGGTCAGCGGGAAGAAGATTTTATGGGTCGGGACCTGCCAGATTTAATTACAGCATCTGTGGCGGTTAACATTCCTCTCTGGCAGGGGAACCGCCAGGACAAGAACCTGGAAGCTAAACGGAAAAGCTACAAAGCGGCCACAAAGTCTTATGAGAGCCTTACGAAGAGCCTGCCGTACCGAGTGGATGCGCTGGCTACTGGTATCCGTGACACTCAGGAAAATTACCGGTTGTTCACTGATGCGCTGATGATCCAGGCTGAGCAGTGGGCCCGCTCTTCTCTCTCTGCCTATGTTGTGAATAAGGTAGAGTTCAACACCATGATCAACGCTCAGATGCGCCTGCTTCGCTTTGAGCTGAAGAGCATGCGATATCTGTTCAATATTTATCAGAAGAGGGCCGAATTAGAGGAAATCTTAGGCGGCCCACTGGTCCCTGAGTGATGAACTTTATAAAGGAGTCCTTATGAAACGATTATCAATGATAGCAGGTATGTGCCTATTGATCGGTTTATGGACAGGTTGGGTCCCCTTCCCGGACCATGGGCAGGGAAGATCATACATATCAGACTTCAGAGCAAAAGAGGCCGCGGCGGCAGAGAAAGGTCTCAAAGCAGGAATGATCCATCCCCATACTGGCAAGAAGATCAAATACTGGGTCGCACCCATGGATCCAGCGTACGTCCGCAATGAACCAGGGAAATCCCCCATGGGCATGGACCTGGTCCCCGTTTACGAGAAGGAGGGGGAAGACAAGAAATCTGCGTCCGTGATTCGAATCGACCCGGTGACCATGCAAAATATGGGCGTGCGTCTGGCTCGAGTTGAGCGCAAACCCCTTATAAAAAGCATCAGGACATACGGCTCCATCACCTATGATGAGAGAAGAATTTATACGGTAAACACAAAGTTCAACGGCTGGATAGAAAAGCTCCGTGTAAATTTTGTCGGTGACAAGGTGAAGAAGGGACAGCCCCTTTTCGATATTTACAGCCCGGAACTGGTTACGGCACAGGAAGAATACCTGCTGGCAGTCCAACAGTGTAGCAGCCTCTGTGGGAGTCCCTATGCAAGTATCCGTGAAGGGGCCAAACGCCTTATAGAGGCCTCCCGTACCCGGCTCCGTTACTGGGACCTGACCGATGATCAGATCAAGCAGATTAAAAACAGCGGTAAGATCCAAAAAACGCTGACGATCTACTCACCCGCCTCCGGGGTGGTCATCGAAAAGGACGCCTTTGAGGGGCATTATGTTAAGTTGGGAGAGCACCAGTTCGTTATAGCCGACCTTTCGACCATCTGGGTGGATGTGGATGTTTACGAATACGAACTGCCCTGGATTCGCCGTGGGATGTCTGCTGATATGGATCTTTCATACATACCCGGAAAGCGCTTCAAGGGTAAAGTACTCTATGTCTATCCTTTTTTAGAAAAAAAGACGCGAACGGCCAAGCTGCGGCTGCAATTCAACAATCCCGGCTACCAGCTCAAACCGGGCATGTACGCCAACGTCTATTTGGAATCTATCATTACCGAAAGCAGCCTGGTTATACCACAGGAAGCGGTCATTGACAGCGGCGTCCGGAAGGTGGTCTTTGTCTCTCTCGGCAAAGGCAAATTCCAGCCCCGCGTGGTGACGATCGGCGTTGAAGGGAACGATAATGAAATCCAGGTGCTGAAAGGTCTCCATGAAGGGGAAAAGATTGTGGTCTCGGCACAGTTCATGCTGGATTCGGAAAGCCGGTTGAGAGAGGCTATTCAGAAGATGCTTAATGTCTCAAAAGGAGCCTCTATCGAACAGGGTAAGCAACCAGGGGATATGAAGATGGAGGGTGCTGCAGAGAAAGGATCCCACAAAGCACCGGGGGCACATCAACATTAGAAAAAAGGTTTTGCGGGAGTCATAAATGATTGCAAAGATCATTGAGCTTTCAATAAAAAATAAGTTCCTTGTGATTTTGATGGTCCTGTTTGTTATCGCGGCAGGCATATACGCCATGCTCAGGACGCCGCTGGATGCCATTCCGGATCTCTCAGACGCCCAGGTGATCATCTTCACGGAGTATTCCGGCCAGGCCCCCCAGGTCGTGGAAGATCAGGTCACCTACCCGTTGACTACGGCCATGCTGTCGGTCCCTTATGCGAGGGTGGTACGGGGCTATTCCTTCTTTGGACTTTCCTTTGTTTATATCATTTTTGAAGATGGTACCGACATTTACTGGGCGCGAAGCAGGGTCCTGGAGTATCTCAATTATGTTTCCAGCCGTCTGCCCGCAGGAGTTACTCCCACACTGGGACCGGACGCTACCGGTGTGGGTTGGGTTTATGAGTACATACTGGAAAGCGACCGGCACGACCTGGCGCAACTGCGCTCTATCCAGGACTGGTTTCTGCGCTTTGAACTCGCAAGTGTCCCCGGCGTTGCCGAGGTGGCCTCCATTGGTGGTTATGTTAAGCAGTACCAGGTGATTGTGGACCCAAATAAGTTAATTGCCTTTAATATTCCCCTTCAAAAGATCAGGACGGCCATCCAGCGCAGCAACAATGACGTGGGGGGCAGGCTGGTTGAGATGGGTGAAACCGAATTTATGGTCCGGGGCCTGGGATACATCAAAGGCATAGAGGATCTCCAAAATATTCCTTTAGGAGTAAGTCAACATGGGACCCCCATTCTGCTCCGTAACGTAGCCACCATCAAGATCGGTCCGGAACTCAGACGCGGTCTTGCTGATTACAACGGCACGGGAGAAGTAGTTGGGGGCGTTGTCGTGATGCGTTTCGGCGAGAACGCTCTTAAGGTGATCCGGAACGTCAAGAAAAGGCTGGTGGAACTCAAGACGGGCCTGCCCGAAGGGGTCCGCCTCAAGACTGTCTATGACCGCTCATCTCTGATACTCAGGGCAGTTAACAATCTAAAGAAGACCCTCATTGAAGAGAGTGTCATTATTGCCCTGGTGTGCATCATCTTCTTGTTCCACTTTCGCAGCGCCCTGGTGGGTATTTTAACACTGCCGCTGGGCGTGTTCATCAGCTTCATTATTATGGAAAGGCAGGGGATCAACGCCAACATCATGAGTTTGGGGGGCATTGCCATCGCCATGGGCGCCATGGTGGACGCGGCAATCGTCATGATTGAAAACGCCCACAAGCACATCGAACGCGACAAGGGGAAAAAGCCCCACTGGGACCTTATCCTTGACGCCGCAAAAGAGGTAGGACCGGCTCTATTCTTCTCACTGCTGATCATCGCCATCAGTTTCCTGCCGGTGTTCACCTTAGAGGCCCAGGAAGGGCGTCTTTTCCGTCCCCTGGCCTTTACCAAGACGTACGCGATGATGGGCTCCGCACTGCTGGCCATAACCATTGTGCCGGTACTAATGGGCTACATGATTCGTGGCAAGATCCGGCCTGAGAGAAAAAACCCGGTAAACCGCTTCCTCATCTGGATTTACCATCCCGTCATCAAGCTGGTGCTCAAGGCCAAAATTCTTGTGATCTTGTTAGCGGTTGCGGTCCTTGCCGTGACTTACATTCCCTGGCAGCGGATTGGCTCCGAATTCATGCCGCCGCTTAATGAAGGAGATCTGCTCTACATGCCAACCACTCTTCCGGGTATCTCCATCACCAAGGCCAAGGAACTCTTGCAACAGACGGACCGTATTATCGCCTCTTTCCCCGAAGTCCACCACGTATTCGGAAAGGTCGGCCGTGCCGAGACGGCCACGGACCCGGCCCCGCTTTCCATGATTGAGACCACCATCATGCTGAAACCCGAGTCTGAATGGAGAGAGGGCATGACCATGAAAAAACTGGTCAATGAACTGGATAAAGCCATCCAGTTCCCGGGTTTGACCAATGCCTGGACCATGCCGATCAAGACCCGGATAGACATGCTTTCCACCGGAATTAAGACACCGGTGGGGATCAAGATCATGGGCGAAGACCTACAGGTGTTGAGCGATCTCGGAGAGAAGGTGGAGGCAATACTCAGGGATGTGCCGGGGACGCTTAGTGTCTATTCGGAGCGGGTTACCGGCGGCAATTTTCTGGACTTTCGGATTAAACGCTTAGAGGCCGCACGCTATGGGCTTACAGTAGGAGATGTTCAGGATATTATCATGACCGCGGTTGGAGGCATGAATATTACCCGGACCGTGGAAGGCCGGGAGCGCTACCCCGTAAACTTGCGGTATGGCTCCGAATTCAGGGATACGCCGGAAAAATTGCGGCGCATCCTGGTTCCCACTCCAACAGGTGCACAGGTGCCCATTACGCAATTGGCCGATATCCGTATCGTCAGGGGGCCTCCTGTCATCAAAAGTGAGAATGCCCGCAACAATGCCTGGGTATACGTGGACATCAGAGACATTGATGTGGGGACCTATGTGAAAAGGGCGCAGGAGATAGTAGGACAAAAAATCAAATTGCCGCCCGGCTACAGCATGGTCTGGAGCGGCCAGTACGAGTATATGGTACGGGCTCAGAAGAGACTGATGATCGTGGTGCCGCTGACCCTGATCATCATCTTCCTCCTGCTCTACTTCAGCTTCAAGAACATTGGCGAGAGCCTCATTGTCATGCTTAGCGTTCCCTTTTCTCTCACCGGCGGGCTCTGGCTCATGTATTTTTTAGGCTACAATATGAGTGTGGCAGTGGGGGTGGGGTTCATTGCCTTAGCCGGGGTGGCTGCCGAGACAGGGGTTGTGATGCTGATCTATTTGGATATCTCATATAATAGCTTTAAGGCCACGTATGGTGAGAAATTCAACCGCAAGCACCTTCGGGAGTCAATAGAGGAAGGTGCGGCCCTGCGGGTGCGGCCCAAGATGATGACCGTGGTTGCCATCATGGCGGGACTCATGCCCATCATGTGGAGCCACGGTACCGGCTCTGAGGTGATAAAGCGTATAGCCGCCCCCATGGTGGGTGGCATGGTAAGCGCGACCATCCTTACCCTGATTGTAGTACCCGCGATCTACGGGCTATGGAAAGGATGGTGGTTGAAAAACTAAATGTATATGGCGAGTTCAACATGATCAAAAGTTTGCAACAACGCCTTACCCTTTTACTGTTACTCCCTGTGGCTTTGCTTCTTTTCCTTGCCGGTTTTTTTGGTTTTGTCTATGCAAAAGGAACCATGCTTGATGAATGGAGAGAGGCCGCGATACTCAAACTGGAGCGCGCCGCCCACCATGTCGATATGCGGTTGACCAAACCCATCGACTGGATTGAAAGGTTTCATAAAACCGCCGACAGCAGGGGAGGATATGCAGTTCAGGAATGGATTCTTAAACAGCTAAAAGATCTGGAGGGTGTTACAAAGGTCAATTTGCAATGGGCAAATGACAGGCCCGAACACATGCCGGTTCCGGACCATAGATCTCACATGGGAAGAGGAGACATGATGCGGTTTCACCGGGCGAAAATCTCCAGAGTGACGCCCCCGCATTATAATGCTCGAACAGGGAGTGAGACAGTAAGCCTTGTTTCGGATTTCAAGGATGAATCCGGCCGAACAGTCGGCACACTGGAGGTGGCGCTGCGTTTTGACTACCTCATGCAGGACATTATAAGCCTCGGTTGGTGGCAAAGCGACATGGCGTGCCTGGTTGACAAGGAGGGGCTATATCTTGCTCATACTGAAGCGATGATGAAAGGGCGCACTCAACTTGGAGAAACAAATGATCCATTGGAATCGAAGCTTCTCGCAGCCATGAAGGAAAAGACATCTGGAACCCTCTTCGGTTCAGGACATCCTCCGCATATAGTAAGTGGCTTTTACAGGATTAAGAAAGCCCCCTGGGCCATTATCCTGTTTGCTCCCGGCGAAAAAGTTTTGGCCCCCATCATAAAATTTCGCTTCTATTATGCTATGGCCGCGGCCGTTTCTATTGTTTTTATTTTATTTATCATTCGGCTTGTTGCGGGGAATGTGGCCCGTTCCATAAGGAAAATTTCCCAGGCAGCGGAACAGGTGGCTCAGGGCAATTACGGTGACCCTATTTCCATAAGAAGCGGTGATGAAATCGGCCAGTTGGGAAAGAGCTTCAACACAATGGTTAAAGGGCTAAAGGAAAGGGACTTTATCAGCAATACCTTTGGACGATATGTAGATCAAAAAATAGCCAAAGAACTAATGAGTCGACCAGAGGCAATCAGACTGGGCGGTGAGAACCGCGAGGTGGCCATATTGATTTGTGATATTCGGGGTTTTACACCTCTGTCGGAAACCCTAAGCCCTGAGATGACAATCAGTATTTTAAATCACTATTTTTCCCATATGATTGAAGTCATAGAGAAATATCAAGGAATTATTGTCGATTTTTTTGGCGATGGCGTGCTGGTCTTTTTCGATCCACTGGATGACCCGGTTGAACCCACGGTTTATCGAGCCGTTCAATGCGCCTTAGAGATGCAAAATGAGATGAAGGCATTCAATACAGAAATGATGAAAGAAAACTTGCCTAAACTCGAAATGGGGATTGGTCTGAATGCAGGTGAAGTGGTAGTGGGAAATATTGGCTCTGAAACCAGGGCCAAGTATGGGATTGTTGGCTCACCCGTAAACATCACCCAGCGTATTCAATCCACAGCCAAAGGGGGTGACGTGGTTATATCCGAGTCAGTTTATCATTATGTACATAAAGACTTGATGATTAAAAGATCTTTCCGCGTCCAGTTAAAGGGCGTCCAAGAGCAGGTAAAGCTATATGTTGTGGAAAATATTAAAAGTCCAAAATATTTCTTATGAGGTCAACAGAAGACCGTATGCTGAACAATTTTGAGAAAAATGAAAGAAACGGCATCAGTTGAACCACATCTTGAACCCCTGACTGATATCAAACTGATATTTGATTTCTGTCTGGACGCCCATTGTTGGTGCTCTATTATGTTTTCTGATCATGGGCTTGACAACGACAGCCTCAGCCGCTCAAGGAATAGACCACAGCCTTTATGCCGGGCTGTTAGAGAAATATATGAAAGATGGCGTGGTGAACTACCAGGGCTTTAAAAATGAATCATCTGTCCTTGATAAGTACCTCAAAGTTCTTGAAGAAGCCGATTCGAAGACACTGTCTCGTAATGAACAGTTTGCTTTCTACATCAATGCTTATAACGCCTGGACAATTAAGTTGATCCTGAGCGGTTATCCCGGGGTGAAATCCATCAAGGACCTGGGAGGCCTGTTTAGGAGTCCATGGAAAAAGAAGATATGCCGTATTGACGGCAAGATCATTACCTTAGATGACATCGAGCATAATAGACTTAGGCCCCGCTTTAAGGATCCGCGGGTACATTTTGCCGTTAACTGTGCGTCAAAGGGGTGCCCACCTTTAAGATCTGAACCTTATCGGGGAAGTACGGTGGATCAGCAATTGGATGATTCGGTAAGCACGGCTGTCAACAATCCGGGGCGTAACCGTCTTGAAGGAGAAACTCTTTATGTAAATAAGGTGTTTGGCTGGTTTTCAGAGGATTTTGAAAATGGCGTCGTCGCCTTCTTTTTGAAATACGCAAAAGGGGATCTGAAAAAACGATTGGAATCCGGGAAGGAAAAGATCAAAATCAAATATCTTGATTATGACTGGCCTCTTAATGGCAAATAACCCGTATTTTAGGACACAGATGGACGCAGACATACACAGATAATATTTTTTTATCTTGAAAATCTGCGTCCATCTGTGTCCAAAAAAGTATTATGAATATCCTTTGGAGGAACTCATGGCAGACTATGATTTTGATATCGGTATCATCGGCGGAGGTGCAGCGGGCCTGACCGTGGCATCGGGTGCGGCCCAGTTAGGGGCCAAAGCGCTCCTGGTTGAAAAAGAAAAAGAGCTGGGCGGGGATTGCCTTCACTATGGGTGTGTCCCGAGCAAAACCCTTATCAGGACAGCCCATGTCTACCATTTCATGAAAAACTCAAAGGCATATGGCCTTCCCTCTGTAGAGCTGCCGCCTGTGGATTACGGGGAGGTGACAGAATATTCAGAAAATAATGAGAGGAGAAGACCTTGGTCTTACTGAATACACAGCCTTACGAAAAGACGGAAGTACTTTTCCTTCCCTGTTTCATTCCACTCCCATAATACGCC
>JAFDDR010000341.1 GCA_019310785.1 Deltaproteobacteria bacterium | reverse complement strand
AACGCCGGCCACATTCCGAATGGTCAACGATGGCAGCCCCTCCTGACGGGTGATGGCATAGACCTCCATGCCTTCCCGCGCTAATCCGACAGCCTGCTGGTGCAGCACTTGCTCAGACCCGCTGGTTGGATCCTCCAAAGGAACATCGGATATGAATAGAATTTTCATGCCTGGCCATCATCCGTATATATCTGTGCCTAAGAGCCAATGTCATATTAGGTTTCCTTGCGATTGCAAAATATCAGGCTTATCCCCCTCACTCAAAAATATACCTGTTTTCGTATGTCCATTTGTAAAGCTTTTCTATTCCTTCATCAGTCATTGTAACCGGCTTCCATCCGAAATCGTTTTCAGCCAAAGAGATGTTGTCAATAAAGACCTTCTGGTCCCCCGGTCGCCAGTCGTCATAGGCCAACGGAATCCTTTCGCCTTTCAGCTTTTCCAAATACCTAATGAGTTCATGAAGGGAGAGTGTGTTTTTTGGACCTCCGCCAATATTGTATACCTTCCCGGCAATCTGATCTCTTTTTTCATATGCCAGTTCATATGCCCGGACGAGATCATCGATAAACAGGACATCTCTAATCTGCTTTCCATCACCGTAAATGGTAATCTGTTTTCCTAACACAGCGGCAATACAAAACCAGGCAACCCAACCCTGATCCTCAATCCCGAACTGACGATAACCATAAATGCACGACTGCCGCATCACAATCGTCTTCAAACCATAGATTCTATAGTAGTCTCGGCAATATTGATCAGCCGAGCCCTTTGAGCACCCGTAAGGAGAGTGAAAATCAAGATTTCGCTTTTCATCAACACCTTCCGGCAGATCCTGGTACATATACCGGCCGTCTTTTTCTATTATATTCAGGTCCTCCATCTCCCCATAGACCTTGTTAGTAGAGGCATAAATGAAAGTTGTTTCCGGATTATGGTGGCGAATGGCTTCCAGGAGATTAAAGGTACCCAGCGCATTGACTTCAAAATCCTCACGGGGGTTGGCCACAGAGGTTGTAACCGCCACCTGAGCAGCCATATGAAGGATGAGATCAAATGGCCCTTTTTGAGTGATTACATCAACCAGTCCCTCGATTTTGATCCACTCAAGATTTTTTTCCGAACCCGCCCTAGATAGATTGTCAAAAATTATAACTTCATGCCCTATACCTGCAAAATGTGTGGCACAATTGACGCCGATAAAGCCAGCTCCGCCTGTAATCAATATTCTCATTCTATTCCCTCCAATAATGTGATGATATGCCAATAAATTCTCCCTGAGGTTTTGTCTTCACTGAATATTCTTGACCTTTCCAGGCCTTTTAGTGAATATTTGACCCTCTTCTCGGGATCCTGTAGTAAATCCGCAATGGCTTTGCCCATTTCATTTACACCAATAACTTCTGGCACCGCAGTCAGATTGGAGGTGATCACAGGGGTGCCACAGGCCATGGCTTCCAGGGGAGGTAGACCAAAGCCCTCGTATAAGGTAGGAAAGACAAAAAGGTCTGCCATCGACAACAAGGCCTCTGGATGATCCTTTTCCCTGATAATGCCTGTAAATACTACCCGTCCCATGAGTCCCTGCTTGGAAACAAGATCCTGAATTCTCCGGCCATGACCATCAAGTGGTCCGGCCAGAACCAGCTTGTATTCCGGGAATCCACCGGCTATTTTTCTAAAAGCCCCGATAAGTGACTCAACATTTTTGTGTGGTTTGAAATTGCCGAGATAAAGCACATATTTATCAGGTAGGCCCAGGTCTTTTCTGATACGGGCGAGCAAATCAGTGTCCTTAACAGGCATATACTGATCCCCCACACCCAGAGGAATCACCGCAATCTTTTTCGGATCAATCATCCAGAGTCTAACGATATCCTGTTTAGCATGCTCTGAATCGGTTATTATGCTGATTGATTTCCGGGCAAACGCCCTGCCAAATAGGTGATTTCCGGGCAAACGCCCTGCCAAATAGGGCATAGTAAGCTCTTCCCAAAATCCCCAATTGTTTCCTGTAGACCGGAAAAACAAGAAACATCAAATCAAGTATCTGATTGACAATGGGTATCCCGGTTATCAGAGGGACCTTATAATAGGGCGAGTAAAATAGATCAATGGAGTTGACCTTCAGGGCAAGGGGCAATTTCCATTGATCCCAGAGAAGGGTGGGACAGGCACTGATTTCGATACACTTGATGTTTCCATGAAATTCAATGTGGATCTCTCTCTCAGAAAACAGAACCAGTTCATGTTGGGCTTCCTTTTTACCGAAATAATACACAAAATTGGCCAAAGATCTTCCGATGCCCGTAACCACACCATCTTGAATCTCTCTGGCATCAACCCCAATTCTCATTAGTTGTTTCCCCTATCCCGGACTCCGGACTTACCAATAAGTTCCGAATAAATCGCCTGGGTCTTTCGGGCGTTTATCCTAACGTCAAAATACGTTTCAGCACGTGCCCTTGCCAGTATTCCCATCTCTCTTCTTTTTTCATCGTTCTCAAGGAGGTCCGCAATAGAAAAGGCAAGT
>JAFDDR010000197.1 GCA_019310785.1 Deltaproteobacteria bacterium | reverse complement strand
CATCCTCTTGAAGTTTTCCTTCGCACGAAAAAGGTAAAGGCCCCCGTCCTTTCCCCTGTAACCCTTGAGTCCCTCAAAAATCTCCTGTCCGTAATGCAGGCCCATTGCCGCGGGATCGATGGACAGATTGCCGTATGGCTCGATACGGGGATTGAGCCACCCCTTGCCCGACTCGAAATCCATTGCGAACACCGGTTTTTGTTTCAACCGGCCCGCTTCAGCCTGCACAACTTTAATATCCATGATCCTCTCCTTTTCTTGATTCTCAAAATTGTCCCTCTCATAGCACAATTGATTTTCAAATACAACAGGGCATCTCTCTAACTTAATAAGCTATATTTGTTCTTGACATAAGGTTATAATAAGTTATAATAAAGCCATGAATGAAGTCAATTGGAGCAAAAAGGCAAAAAGACAGCTGGCAAAAATTCCAATTAAATACCGTGTGACAATCACCGATGCAACTCGAACTCTCGTCAACTTCCCTGAATGCAAGAATGTCAAGACCTTGAAGAACCATATTTATGACTTCCGTTTGCGTGTTGGTCGTTACAGAGTCTTTTTCGATTTTGACGGCCAAATAAAGATAATTGCAATCCAGGAGGTAAAAAAACGCGATGAACGTACATACTGAACCACAGGTAATAAAACAGGACGACAAACCAGCTTTTGCCGTAATCCCTTGGGATGTTTATCAGGAGCTTGTTAAAAACTATATTCCTGATGAATCTGATGTGTGGTTTCCCCAGGAAGTAGTTGAAGCAAATGTTGTCCGAGGTGATAGCCTACTTAAAGCTTGGCGTGAACATCTTGGTCTGACGCAGATTGACGTTGCTAAGCGGGCAGGGATGAGTCAACCCGCATATGCAAAACTTGAGAAGCCTGATGCAAATCCAAGAATAGCGACTCTTCGTAAGCTTGCTAAAGCGCTTGGAATATCTCTTGAGCATTTGACTGAATAAAGATATTTTTCTATATAGAATTCAAGCACTTTTACTTCATCATAAAGGGGGACGTTGGTTCCAAAACGCCTTTACAATGTAGTATAAAGAAGATAGGCTTTTTGTATGCCAAGACAACCAAGACTTGATGCCTGTCCATAGTATTATGAAAGGACTTGACAAAAAACAAGGCATGAATTAGTCTGAAAATCAGAAATCAGTCGGATTTGGTTGGAGATTCAGGAGAAAAGCGAAATGCAAACTCACGACATACCTAGAACAGTCAGGATAAGGGCAAGAGGGCAATTAACAATACCTCGTGAGCTTCGAGACCAGATGGATTTTAATCGTGACGTAAACGTGAGTGTTATGCGGATTGGGAAGACTCTGGTTCTGACTCCCGCCCCCTCCAAACGAGTTGCTTTGGCCCGGCAATTTGAGGCCGGAATGAAATCCGAGGGGCTAACTTTAGACGAGCTGCTTGCTAATCTCCGCTCCCAGCGGGAAAACTTCACGGATGAAGCCTATTCAGCAGACACATAAAAGTAGGCTTGAAGTATTTTTAGATAGCAGCGCCATTGTGGCCGGCATTGCTTCGGAGACAGGGGCTTCGGGTGCTGTCCTGGATCTGTGCGAGGCAGAGCTTGTAGTTCCGGTCATCAGCAAGCAAGTGGTAGTAGAGGTTGATCGCGCCATTTCCAACAAACTTCCCTTCCTGGTTGAAAAACTTCGCGTTTTCCTCTTAGAACTACGCCCTATCATGGTCGAAGATCCGTCTGCCGAGGCCATCCGTCGGGCCGCCCATCTGACACATGAAAAGGATGCTGCAATTTTGGCCGCGGCCCAGGCCGCAGGAGTGGACTACCTGCTCACATTGGATAAAAAACACTTTCTGAACCCTCGCCAAAAAATCAAGTTTGAACCACCAGTGCTGACACCCGGAGAGTTCTTGCGGGTTTTTGAGAAGTGGGCTTTGAGAAGGTAGGCAGTAAAGAATTCTATGCTTCAGCAAGAAGTGTCCAAGGTTGGCTTTTCATGAATAAAGCCTTCCTTGTTTTAAAATCATAAATCCATCTGTGGAACTGATTGGGCTGTCCCCTTACTTCGATAATATCCCTGGTCTCGATATTTCTTAATCAGCCTCAACATGCTCAGGTCTAACTCGGTAAAGTGCCTGTCCCCTCAATTTCCGATTTTCAGAGAGTCTCAGGGTCGGCGATTTATATCCACAATTTGGCATATATAGCGAACCAAATGATGGCCCCTGTGAAACCTGTATGGCTAAAGAAGGCGACTGGCATGACAGGGTTGCTGACGAGGCGTTGGTTTACAATAGCTGATTTCAAATTCAAGGACCTTAGTAAAGGAATTTGTTGGAATAGTTCATATTTCAAAAATGGGTATAACTTATTCCTATTCCATGTTCATTTTTATTGGGTTGACCGGTATAATCATTTGCTGTAGAGAATAAGCCTTAAGCTTGATTCTTCTATTCACATATAACAGATCAGGAATTCAAAAAAAGACGTTTTCTTCCTTAAACCTCAAGAAGGTTTGAAAATGATCAATGTTCTACCAAGAGGCCCCGTTTCTCATATTAGAGAGGTGGGGTTTTCTATTGGCAATGTTGCAGTGGTTTGCAGACATTCTGACTTTCTGTATTGTTAGCATAAATGGAATTAGAGGCCTTGATTTATCGGATTACATGGCCTGGGAGATGAGATGCTATACGGAAAATATCAGTTTCTATGCCGATTGACGGGTGAGGCCATGCTTCCCTGCTATAAGGGTTCCACTTTCAGGGGGGTATTTGGCCGGGCTCTCAAAAGGGTAGTCTGCGCCCTCAAAAGGCAAGAGTGCGATCAATGCCTGCTGAAAAAGAGGTGTGTCTATGCAATGGTCTTTGAAACCCGGGATACCTTGGACCCGCCCGAGGGATCGAGAATTGTCGCGGCCCCTCATCCCTTTGTTATTGAACCTCCGCTCACAATGAAAACCCGTTTTTCAGAAGGGTCCTCTTTTGATTTTCGGTTGTTGCTCTTTGGTGAGGCCAACCGCAACCTCCCCTATTTCATTTATGCCTTTGAGCAGATGGGAAAGATCGGGATCGGAAAACGGATTAACGGGAAGCGGGGGCATTTTTCCCTCGAAGAGGTCAAGGCCGGTGATATTCCGGTTTATTCCGGTTGTGAACAGACGCTCAAGGCGCAAAATTTCTTTCTTATGTCTCTCAAGGATACCGAAGAATTCCCGCAAGGCACATCCAGGCTCAGGCTTAATATGATAACGCCCCTTCGTCTCAAATTTGAAAACCGTCTCAAGGCCGATCTGCCGTTTCATGTGCTGGCAAGGGCCATGTTGAGAAGAATTTCCTCTCTCTATAATTTTTATGGAGATGGTGAACCTTCATTAGATTACCGGGGCCTCGTCAAAAGGGCTAAGGAGGTCAAAATTGTAAATGATGACCTCAGTTGGTTTGACTGGCGCCGTTACTCTTTCCGCCAGGACAGGGCAATGCTCATGGGTGGTATGGTCGGTTCTGTTACGTATGAGGGTGATATAGGCGAGTATATGCCGCTGATTGAGTTCTGCTCGCAGGTTCACCTTGGTAAGCAGACATCTTTTGGCCTCGGAAAGATAGAGGGAGAGATAGTAAGATGAAAAACATCATGTTAGCGGTAACAGGGTTGAGTCCCCAGGTGATCACCGAAACCATGTATGCTTTGCACCAGGACAACAGGAAGGTCGATGCCATTCATGCCATAACCACGAGGGATGGGAAAGAGCGAATCTATGCAGACTTATTGGCAGGGGAAACCGGCTATTACTTTCGATACCTCGAAGAGTACGGAATTGAGACGTCAAGCATTGATTTCGGCCACCGCAACATACACGTAATCACTGATGAGCATGGCAACGAGATACCGGACATACTCAGGGAGTCAGATAACGAATATCTTATCAAAAAATGCCTTGAACTTACCTTTCGCTTCACTTCCGATCCCGAAAACTCTGTTTTCTTTTCAGTGGCAGGCGGGCGAAAGACCATGAGTTCCTGCCTGACCCTGGCAGCCCAGATGTATGGCCGTAAACAGGATCGGCTTTACCATGTGTTGGTTTCCCCGGAGTTTGAAAGCAGCAGGGATTTTTATTATCCTCCAAAGAAATCACGGCCCATCGAACTAAAGGACAAAGACGGCCATCCTTTCTTTAAGGAAACCCGGTATGCAGAAGTATCCCTCATTCACATGCCCTTTTTCTCGGTACGGGAGCAATTGGCTCCCGACCTTCTTAAAGAACCCAGGGACCCGGCCACTTTGATGCTGGCCCTGATCAAGGAAGATTCATACCGCCTTGTTGTCAATCTTATATCAAGGAAGATCGTTTATAAGACCATTGAACTGGACCTGATGCCTTCCCACATGGCGCTTTACACATTCTTTGCCTTGCAGAAAAAGAATTGCTCGAAAGAGGTGGAGACCTGCTCTGATTGCACGGAATGTTTTCTTGATACCCAATCTATTTTTGAAAGGCAGGGTGAAATCACAGATATTTACAGGAAGGTATCAGGCGCTCGCCCCCTAAATGAGATGAGCGATACCGGCATCATCAACTTAACCACCGAAAATTTCAATATGTACAAGGGAAAAATGAAGAAAGAATTGTTGAACAGGTTCGGACCCTACGCGCTCAAAGACCTGGAGATTGCCTCGGCGGGTTCCCGGCCCAATACCCGGTACGGCATCATGATGGACAGGAGCAAGATTGAGATTGTGTACTGATTTCGTCTTATTATACGATTATTGATGACTTTTATTCCTTGCATTTCCCTTAGGAATACAGCTACCATAGAAATTAAGGCCCCTGGTTAACCAGAGATGTTGTAAACAATGGTGGTAAATAAGGAGAGGGGGATATTGGACTTGAACCGCCTTACATGGGATTACCCGCATCCCCTTAAGGATGATATGTGGCGGGCCAGGAGGCTGGCCGAGTACTTCCCTTTTGTCCTTGCAGGGCTTACCCGGGAAGACAAAGAAGTACTTCTGAGGAATCTCGACAGGCTCAATCTTCCTGATGAGAGAAAGGGATTTATAAGGATGGTGTGCGGTGGAAAACAGGATACTGACTGAAAAGCGATGAGCAACTGAGGCCCGCTGCCATTCGTCTGGCCTCCTTTTAACTTGAAAGGGGAAAAGGGTGGACAACCATTTTCCAGAATACATGAACCCCATTCTTTCCGGCATAGGAAGGAACGGGGTTTTTTATTGCAAGACCAAGGGGTCTGCAATGTTGCAATGATTGAAACCGGTAAAGGAAAGCGGGATAATACGACGCAGATGCATACTGCTAAAAACGGGTCCTGAACCGGCGGAAGAGGGCGGCTTTACCCTGTATATCACAACGCTTTTGGCGGTAAGGATGAATTTCAACTTCTTCTTGAATTATGCAAATTAGCGTTATATACTATAGCGTAATTCAAATCTGCGTAATGAGGAAAACCAATGAACCCGTTTCATTATGGTCAAATTGTAAAAGAGAAAGATTTCTGTCAGCGGCCGGAACTGGGTAAGAAACTGGCCGCCGAAATAAAAAGAGGGCAAAATGTCTATATACAAGATTTCTGTCAGCGGCCGGAACTGGGTAAGAAACTGGCCGCCGAAATAAAAAGAGGGCAAAATGTCTATATACAGGGTGAAAGGCGAACCGGTAAGACGTCGTTGATTTGCGAGACCATTCGAAAATTAAGAAAAACCAGAATGATATACGCTGATTTATTAGAGGTCAAATCATCAGACGATTTTGTGAAAAGGATCGTTACGGCCATTATTGCGATGGAAAACAGCGCGGGATTTGCGGATAAGATATTCCGAAGACTCTCTCACCTGAGGCCGGTTGCATCTGTTGATCCGATAACCGGCTTGCCCACTATCACGCTGGATTCTTCAGTTGAATTGAACCCTGATTCGATCCATGGTGTGGCAGACCTGATATTGTCTTACCATTCCAAGACCAAACCGATAGTCGTCGTTCTGGATGAATTCCAGGATATTTTAAACCTGGATGATGCACGTGAAACCCTGGCGCTTCTGAGAAGCAAAATCCAGTTTCAATCGGATATCCCCTATATCTTCGCTGGAAGC
>JAFDDR010000196.1 GCA_019310785.1 Deltaproteobacteria bacterium | reverse complement strand
CCGGTCAAAAACAACCAGGTGCCCATCATCGTCGATAAACCCGGTGTCCCCGGAGTAGAGCCACCCATCCTTTAATGTCTTTTCGGTTGCCTCATCATTTTTATAGTAACCTATAAACACGGAGGGGCTTTTTGATATGATCTCCCCGTCTTCCGTAATCTTTATCTCGGTTCCGGGTATAGCTGTTCCTACCGTGTCAAATTTAATGTCCCCATCCCTGTGCACAACGGATATTCCGCCTATCTCCGTCTGTCCGTATATTTGTTTGAGATTTACGCCAAGGGCATGGAAAAAGCGAAAATGGTCCGGGCCCATGGCCGCACCTCCCGTATAACAGTGCCGAAGCCGAGACATCCCGAGATGGTCTTTGAGCTTTTTCTGCATGATTACGTGGGCAAAATATTTCAATGCCTTCCAGTGCCACGGAACCGGTTTCTTTTCAAAGTTAAGCTCGCCAACATGATACCCTATCTTTGTGGCTACCTCATATGACTTTCTCTTTATCCAGGTGGAATCAAGATATTTCACCTGTACCTGTCTTGTCAGGCCCTCATAAAGCCTCGGGGCCGCAAACATGACATGAGGCCCGATCTCCCTAATGTTATGCTGCGCGGTTTCCGGCTCTTCGGGAAAATTGAGGGTATAGCCCACCTGTAGGCCGCAGGATATGGACATCATCTGCTCGCCGATCCATGCAAAGGGGAGATAAGAAACAAAATCATCTGTATCATAGCACGGGTCAATGGACATGAGACTCTGTCCCATGCTCAACATGTTCCAGTGGGTCAGGAGCGCGCCCTTGGGAAGGGCCGTCGTGCCGGAGGTATAAAAAAGGAGGCAGACGTCGTCACCTTTGCCTTCATTGATCATCTTTTCAAATAGGTCCGGTTCTTTTTTGTCCAGTTCCTTTCCTAATTCCTGGACCTTTATTATACTGTGCAGGAATTCCTGGTGGTACCTCCTCATGCCCTTTGGGTCATCCCATATGACATGTTCCAGTTTCGGGCAGTCGGGCATAATGGCCAATGCCTTGTCCACCTCTTCCTGGGTCTCTCCCACAAAGAACCTGCTGTCGGAATGGTCGATGATGTATTTAACCTCTTCCATCATACAATCTTGAAAAAGCCAGACCGGTATGGCGCCTGCGCACATGGCGGCCATCTCGGCCCAGACCCCTTCAGGCCTGTTATCACCGATCATGGCCACCTTGTCTCCCTTTTTCAGGCCGAGGCTGATCATTCCTAAACACAGATATTTTACTTTATCATGGTAATCCTGCCATGTGTAAGGCAGCCACACCCCAAACTCCTTTTCCCTCATAGCCACCTTTTTTCTTCCATATCTCTTGCACTGGCTCAAAAATAATTGCGGAATAGTCAGATCTTCCGTTATCTTTACAGTTTCCTCAGCCATTTTATCTCCTCGATATATAAAGGTCTTCTGCGCCTAAATATGCCTTCACAACCTCAGGGTTCTTGCCCACCTCTTCAGGGGTCCCATCGGTAATGACATTACCGAAATTAAGGACAAGGACATGGTGGGAGATATCCATGACTACCCCCATATCGTGCTCAACCAGTATGCAGGTTGTCTTCCAGTGTTCCTCTTCATTGATGTCAAGAATAAACCTGGCCATGTCCTCCACTTCTTCAAGGTTCAACCCTGCCATGGGTTCATCTAAAAGGACTATCTCCGGTCTGAGCGCCAGTGCCCTTCCGAGTTCAACCCTCTTTTGTAGACCATAGGGGAGCATATGGGCCACATGATCACGGATACTCTCAATCTCCAAAAGGTCAACGATCTCTTCCTCGATAAATTTGCGGTCTCTTAGCTCCTCATTTTTGGTCTTGCCAACATAAATAGAGCCGCTCAGGATGCCCGATTTGAGATGTATATGGGAGCCCATCCTGATATTATCAAGCACGGTCATGCCCCCATACAGCTCTAATTTCTGGAATGTCCTGCCGATTCCAAGCGTCGCCCTCTTATGAGGAGAAAGGTTGTTGATCTTCTGGCCCTTATAATAGATATCCCCCTTCTGGGGACGATAAAGACCATTGATGCAGTTCATCATCACCGTCTTACCCGCGCCATTCGGGCCGATAATCGAGTGTATTTCGCCCTTTTTTACTTCCAGGCTCACGCCGGCCAGGGCTTCCACCTTACCGAATGACATATGGATGTCATCGATTTTTAAGATGGTGTCGCCTTCCTTTAAATCCCCCACTTGAACCATCCTGCTGGCCTCCATTTTGTGTTATGTTGTGATTTGTCTTAGATGCTTGTTATCATAGTTTAGATGAGAAAAAATGGTTGGTTAAAATCGGTTTCCTTAACAACTTATATCCAATGCGAATATACATTTACCCGTATGTGAAATTTTTGTCAACCAGTTTTGACAAGAAATATTGATGGACTTATAAAAAGTCAAAAACATCATTTTTTGTCATTCCGGCGAAAGCCGGAATCCAGTGTTTTCAAAGGCTTATCACTGACATGGACCCCGGCTTTCGCCGGGGTGACGACTTTTTACGAGTCCATCAATAATTGCACAAAAAATAATTCACTTACGACCGCCTGAAAATACCCAACCCCAGGTCATTCCATTGCTGTTATGCAACCGCAATTATGCCACTATATTTCGGCTAAAAAAAGCCGGGTCTTATCTCCGGAATAAAATTTTTGTGACACTGGGCCAGGAAATAATCATCCGTCATGCCGGCAATGAAGTCCCTCACGATTCCCGGATCCGGTGTTTTTTCCCTGTATTCTTGCGACATTCCGTCTAAAAACTGCCTGTAAATATCAGAATCCTCATTTCCGGTTTCAAGGTCTTTGAGATATGCCTCGAACAGCAATTCAAACATCAGATTGACCTTGGATGTCTGTTCTTTGACCCTTTTATTCATATAAATAAGGTCATGGTTAAACATTTTCAGCCGCCTGAGCGCCTCTCCCACCTCTCTGCTGAAACACACATGGGGCTTTTTCAGGCTGTTTGCAATAAGGTCCTCCACAAGGCTGTAAACGATTTTTCCATTGGTATCCCCTAAAATTCCAGAGCACTCTTTCGGGATGTCTCCACGCTTAACCAGGCCTAACCTGATGGCATCTTCAATATCCCGGCCGATATAGCTTATGGTATCGGCCATCCTGACCACACACCCCTCTAAGGTCATTGGCCGGATATCAATGGAGGGATTCTCAGCTTTACGTGCAATTTCATCGTCTAATTTTTCAAAATTCTTGCCTTTTTGGGGATTCAATGCCTGTGAATGCAGCTCCCCGTCATGACACAGTATCCCATCCAGCACCTGTAATGTCAGGTTCCAGCCCCTCCCCTTCCGCTCTATCTCCTGCAAGAACCTTACGCCCTGTATATTATGAAGGCAATGACTCATGTTATGTGCCTGACACAGGGCGGAGAGGAATCTTTCGCCGTCATGCCCGAACGGAGTGTGCCCGATATCATGACCGAGCGCTATCGCCTCAATCAAATCCTCATTAAGCCTGAGAAGACGACCGACGGTTCTTGCAATTTTTGAAACAAGTTGCACATGCAAGACCCGGTGCGTGATATGATCGTTTTTTATCAGATAAAAGACCTGAGTCTTGTCAATATAACGGGAGTATGCCAGGGAGTGGAGTATACGATCCGTATCAACAGAAAAATTTTGTCTGTGTCCCCCATCTATTTCAGCCTCTTCTTTTCTCCTCACCGCATGACGACTAAGACAGGCCCACGGCGAAAGCCTTTCTTCCTCCCTCTCATCAAGCTCCTTCTTTATCTTGACCAACAGCTCGGTTTTTTTCACTCGCCATGGCCCTCCTCTTTCTGGTCTTCTTTAAAATAAACCCTTTTCAACTCATTTAAGGCAGCTTTTCCCCTTTTTGCAATAACTTGGTGTGCCTTTTCAGCAACGTAACGGGATTCATTTTCCAGTTCATGCTCTGCAGGAACCGGTTTACCCACCTTTTTGTATTTCCAGCGCAAGATGGACCGTGCAACCTTGTTTTCAGCATCACGGGCAAGTTTCTTTACATTTTTCTTGATTTGTTCGTCCATTTCGCTTTGCCCCTTTATCTCCTTTTTTACTTGAAAAATAAAAACAGCAATGTTAAATATATCTGTTTATGAATTTTGAGTTTTTATTCCGGCAAACGCAGGCTTTGGGAACTGAGGCCGCCTTTTCAGTTTAGCCGAAGGTTTTTGAAGCCCTGTCCATTTGGGAGCTATTTTTGAATATATCAGGCTAAGCCGGTAAGCTCAAGGTAGAAAAAGATATCTGGTTTTCCATAGGAGGCTGTCCGAGAATACGTTCTCATGTCATTTCGACCGCAGGGAGAAATCTAAAACTAACGTATTATCAATACAATAAGATTTCTCGCAACGCTCGAAATGACAGCTTTGCTGAGTTCTCGGACAGCCTCCTAAATACGATCAGCAACTTCGAGGTAAAAAACGCACGTTCAGAAAATTGCCCGGTGCCCTGTATGCCGCAGGGTGCAAGACATTCTGAGCGGAGGATAAACCGTGGCAAAGAGACCCATCCGGGTTCTCAAAAAGAAGGAGGATTGCATGGCAGTCGTAAACATGAAAGAGCTTTTGGAAGCGGGCGTCCATTTCGGGCACCAGACAAGACGTTGGAATCCCAAAATGAAACCATACATATTTGGGGCTCGCAACGGGATACACATTATTGACCTTCAAAAAACGGTCCGGCTTTTCAAAACCACCTATGAATTCATTGTGAAAACGGTGTCTGAAGGATATTCGGTCTTATTTGTGGGCACTAAAAAGCAGGGCCATGATTCTATTGTAGAGGAAAGTGAACGTTGTGGAATGTTTTATGTGGTGAACCGCTGGCTTGGAGGTACGATGACTAACTTCCAGACCATTAGAAAGAGTATCGCCCGTCTCAAGGAACTCGAGGCCATGAAAAGTGACGGCTCCATCAATCGATATACAAAAAAAGAGATTTTACAGATGGAGAAAGAACTGTTCAAGTTGGAAAAAAATTTAGGCGGAATCAAGAATATGGACGAACTGCCGGGGGCTGTTTTTGTTGTGGATCCCAAGAGGGAAAAAATTGCTGTCCAAGAGGCCAGAAAGTTAGGGATTCCTGTGGTGGCCATAGCTGATTCCAACTGCGATCCTGACGAAATTGATTTTATTATCCCAGGGAATGATGATGCCATCCGGGCCATAAGGCTCATATGCTCCAGGATTGCCGATGCATGTATCGAAGGTCACAATCTGGCCGAGGAGAGATTAAAGGCAGAGGCTCAATTACGCAAAGAACAGGAAGCAGCCGAAGCAGAGGTTTCTGTGCGAAGCAGAGGTTTCTGTGTCCACAGAAGGTGAAGAGGGTGGACCCGAGATCATAGTCCTGCCCAAAGGAGAAAGAAAGAAAACAAAAGAGGAAGCTGGAACCGAAGATAAACCGAAATCCGAGGATGAACCTAAACCGGAAGAAAACCTGGAAACCGCAGCACCGGAAACCGTTGAAGAGAGCTGATCGCGATGAAGTAAGAAAATCGGTAACCGTTTACGCAATTTTTGAAATCCCAAATACCAAGCACCAAATTACAAATAAATCTCAAATACCAATGACCTAAACTATTTTGAT
>JAFDDR010000195.1 GCA_019310785.1 Deltaproteobacteria bacterium | reverse complement strand
AAATGAATGACCTTGAAGCTGCCCCCGAGCCCGGGATAATCGTCTTTGAATGTAGTATAGCAGTGAGGGGAGCTGACAATCAGTTCTGTTACGCCGCTGTCATTAAAGGCATTGATATTGCTTTTCGCCAAATTCTCGAACAGGCTTTGATTGCCTGCCTTGCGGACGCTCTCTCCACAACAACTCTCCTTAATGCCCAGAATACCGAAGTCAGCACCGGTCTTTTTTAGTATAGTGCTTGTGGCCCGGGCCACATTTCCGAGATTGGGGTCATATGCAGGAACACAGCAGGGGAAATACAATAAATCCATATCAGACGTGAAGGTCTTCACGTCAAGGTCCCGCACCCAGTCGGCGCGTTTTCCTCGTTCCTCTCCCCAGGGATTACCCTCACCACTCAGGCTGCCCATGGCGCTCCGAAGGCTATCCGGGGCCATGCTGTACTGGTACTCCAACATTATACTGCGCACTGCGCGCATGATATCCATTATGCCGACACCACGGGGACAGCGGCTTACGCACGTATTACATGTGCTGCACAGCCACCACCCTTCATCCTCCAGATCGGCCAGGCCATACCCTGCCTCACAGACCATCCTGTGAGGGATGAAGGACCTGACTATGTTCCAGGGGCAACTGACCGTGCAAAGCCCGCATTGAAAACAGAGCTTGAATGCATCACCGCCGGCATCCTTTATTAGATCCGCTGCCTCTTTTAATGGTTCCACGATTTCCATCAGATAACCTTTGTAATTGAAAACTGAATAATGAATATTGGACTTCCTTCATTTTCCTGTGAACAGCTTTTGCATTGGTGAGTTAAAAAATCGTGTCTCTAAGACAGCATCAATGATACCCTGCTTGACTTTGCCGTTGTAGCGCAATCTTCAATATTCAATCTTCAATATTCAATCATCAATGCATATACCTGCCCCCATCCACCACTAGGGTCTGCCCGGTAATGAAATCACTTTCCGGGGAAGCCAGAAACAGGGCGGCTCCCGTGATGTCTTCAGGCGTCCCCACGCGCTTGAGCGGGGTTTTGGATGTATCGTATTTGTCCACATTCGCTAAGGAACGGCTGGCTTCCGTGTCAGTAAATCCGGGGGCAATGGCATTGATGCAGATATTATAAGGACCCAGCTCAACGGCTAAGGCCCGGGTCAGGGCCAGGACACCCCCCTTGGAGCACACATAATGGACAAAACCGTGAGAACCGGTAAAGGCCGTTTCGGAACAGAGGTTCACAATTTTGCCGTATTCCTTTTGTTTCATGAAGGGAAACACGGCACGGGTGACTAAGAAGGCCCCCTTGACGTTGACCCCCATGACCCGATCCCATTCGTCCAAGGGGATTTCATCGAATGGTTTTCGTGTGAGGCCATCGTAAATAGCGGCATTGTTTATGAGGATATCGATCCTGCCGAATGCCGCGGCTGTTGCCTCGGCCATTGCCAGGGTGTCCGACTCGCTGGTCACATCCCCTTCAAAAAATCGGGCTTCCGCGCCGGTCTCCTGTATGAGCCGAACCGACTCCTTCATATCGTCTAAGTCTTTTTCCCGGAGCACAATATTCATGATCATGATCCGGGCCCCTTCCTGAGCCAACCGGAGTGCGAAAGCCCTGCCCAACCCCCGGGCCCCACCGGTCACTACGGCTACCCTGTCCTTCAAGCGCATTTTTACACTCCCCTGAAATTACTTACCATTTGGAGTAATGGAGTGATGGAGTTCAGAATCCTTTTCGCATTTCTTCACTCTCCAACACTCCAATACTCCACTACTCCAGCATTCCTCTTTCTGGGGGACATCATTCCCGGCCCTAAACGGTGATGGGCCCCAGCGACCATTAATATTTCGGTTTCGGTAACCCAAAGTCTTTGGCGATCACCTGGTAACAGTTATAGCTCGATCCCCGTCCGATGGCCGGACCACCCGCCACCCCCGAGGAACACATATAAAGCCCTTTGATAAATGTCTTGATGCCTCCCGGCAGTCCTCTGAAACGCCCGCTCTGAGAGCCGCCGCAGTTGCCCTCGGACCAGCCGCCTTCTCTCATATCCAAGTGAGTATCCTGTATATCGATGGGCGTCGTAATACGCTCTCCGATAAAGTTGTCTTTGGTCATGTTGGGTGCGTATTTCTGCCATTGTGCGATCATGGAGTCATAAAATTCATCATGCAATTGGCGCCATTCCTTCCTGGAGAAGATCCGGGCAGGAGCAGTAAATTCCTCGATGTGCAGGCTATGTTTTCCTTCCGGTACGCGCGTTGGATCCCAAATACTGTCAGGCGCCGTCAAACAGAAAAACTTGGAGGGCATACCAAGCAGAAAGATTTCATGCACATATTTATCTTCCATAAACGCCAGGTCATTGGGCGCCCAATAGGTCCGCGGCGTGTTATTTACATCGGGGTTGTCCTTGGCCGCCTTATAGTCTGGAAGCTCATGCACGGCCACGGTCCCCCAAAAAAGTTGCGCACGATCAAAAAAGTACGTATCCACCTTACGCTTCATCTGGGTGCTGAGATGCTCCTCTCCAATCATACGAAGGAAGAGCTGGGGAGTGGCGTTATCAGATACGACCATTTGCTTTGCCTCGATCTCGGTGCCGTCCAATAATTTGATGCCTTTGGCCTTGCCATTTTCAATAATAACTTTGTCCACTTCTGAATTGATATGATATTCAGCTCCCAGTTTTTTACCTGCCGAGACAAGTGAATCCGTAATGGACTGCGTTCCCCCTTTGGCAATGGCAGCTGTCTCCCATCCTAAGACCAAGTGGAGGGTCGCAAAGGTATACATAATACCTGGCACATCATCCGCATAAATGCCGGAGGAGGTGAGAAACCCTCTCAGGGTCAATATCCTGAGTTCCGGGCTCTCGAAGAAATAGTGTGCGACTTCCTTGGCAGTCATGAATTGCATGGATGGATCAATCCCGCTTTTGGGGTTGTTCATCAACTCTTCTATGGCATCGGGGACCCCATAAGGGGTCGCCACCGAGTACCTGTGCTTCGCAAACGCCGGTCGGATGATTTCCTTATATTTTTCCGTCCAATAAAGATATGCCTCTGCGTCGGGTTTGGAAAACCGGGTGATCTGCTCATAAGTCTTTTTCACATTTTCTTCGCTGTACTCTGTTTCCCCTGTTTGCGGGTCCACTACCGGAAAACCGGCATAAGCCACATAGGAAGTTCCATCATCAAAGATTGCCGCTTCATTTGTATCAGGAAAGGCGTACTCTAATCCCTCATCGCGAAGATTAAATTCCTTATACGCGGGATGACCATAATAGCGCGTAAAATGGGCGCAGAAGTTGCCGCGAAACCCGGGCGCCGGAGTGTCATCATAGGATACGGCGCCGCCCCCAAGATGATCCAGCCGTTCAAAAACCCCTACTTTCAAGCCGGCCTTGGCTAAATAAGGGGCAATGGTCGTGCCATGGTGTCCGCCCCCAATAATAACTGCATCGTAAGATTTGTCCGCCATTCTATCTACCTCCTATTGTTTAAATAATGAAACGGGAAACTGGAAACTTGAAATTGGATCCCTCATTCCGTAACCCTCTGGATCGATGATTGTTGCTTGATGATTGTCTATTGAAAAACCTGAACCTCGCAACCCGCAACCCGTAACTCGCAACCCCGATTTAAAAACTTCATCTGAGATCCTTAAAAACAGCCGCTAATTTTCCGGCTTGTTCATCTGCCGTGCCTTCTAAAAACCGGCAATCCCTTCCCATATCCGGCGGCGATGAAAGCGCCATGATCCCCATCTTCTCTAACGTTTCCTGCGTTACACCAAAATCCTCGGCGCTCCATGAGGGAATGGAACCGGCTCCCCTCATCATCTTCAACATCTTGGTCCTCGAAATATACCGCAGTTCGCCCACCTCATTGCTCACCGTTACCAGCGCGGGCATCTTAGCTCTCACCAGTTCATACCCTTCGGGAATGCTCTTTTTGACCAGCACGCTCCCGTCTTCGATTGTGATTTCCCGGGCCAGGCTGATGCTTGGAAGCGCTAACATTTCACCTAAAATAAGGCCCACCTGACCGGAATCCCAGTCCCCGCCCTGCCTTCCGGTCAAAATAAGATCATATTCACCTATCTTCTTTATCGCATCAGCAAGTACAGAGGCTATGGAATTGCTGTCAAGCTTTTCAAATGCTTCATCTTCGAGAAGGATCAATTCATCGGCACCGGCAGCTAAGGTCTTCCTCAATACCGTGTCAGAGACCTTTTTGCCCATGCTCAATACCGTGATTTTCGCATCCATATCTTCCTTTATCCGCAGGGCCGCCTCAAGGGCATTTTCATCAAATGGGCTGATGACCTGGGGCGCATCAACGATCACCTCCATTTTTTCGGCATCCACGCTGACATCGGACAGAGGCGCTTCAGGATCGGGAATCTCTTTTGCGCAGACTATTATTCGTAGCTCTTTCATGACAGCTCCTCCAATTTTTCTATAAGAGCAGGTATAATCTCTTCATAATCTTCAACAACACCGTAATCCGCCACCTTAAACATGTTGCAGCCCGGATCATTATTGATGGCGATTATCTTTTTGGAATTAACCATGCCCACGAGATGCTGGATGGCCCCCGATATACCCACAGCAACATAGATATCAGGAGAAATGATCGTGCCGGTCAGACCCACCTGATGGTCGGAAGAGATCCAGCCTTTATCCACTGCAACCCTGCTGCATCCGATCATCACACTGCCGAATGATTTGCCTAACGCCTTCGCTAACTCATCGAGCATCTCAAACCCATCCGCTTCCTCTAACCCCGCTCCACCTGAGACCACCACGTCCGCTTTGTCTAATGCAACGACCTCCTCTTTTACGACCTCCATAGATTCAACCCTGATCATGGATTCATCTATTTCCGGAACCATGTCCACGATCTCACCATTACCATCAGCCGGCTCGGCAGGCGTAAAGACCTTTCCTCTCACGGTCGCTAATTGCGGCTCGCCCGGGCACTTAAACACCGAAATCGCATTGCCCCCGGAGACCGGCTTTGTCCGCAACAGAACTCCATCTTCAGGATCAATTGAAAGATTTATGCAATCCGTGGTAAGCCGGGTATTCAACCGACAGGCTAATCTCGGGCCTAACTCCATACCGATGAAAGAGTGGCCCATGAGGAAGATTTTCGGGTTGATCTGCCTGCAAAGCTGTTCCAGGGATTCAACCCACAGATCGGCCTTGAATCCCTTTAATAAGGGGTGTTCCAATTTATAAACCTTATCCGGTCCATAGGAGATAATCTGATCGACTACCTCGGTAAGCTCGTCCCCCATAAATACGATGGAAAGACCCACACCGAGATCGCCGGCAAGCTTCTTTCCTGCTCCTAACAGTTCGAGGGTCTTCATATACAATGATCCCTCTCTCACCTCTCCCAATATCAGCACATCA
>JAFDDR010000194.1 GCA_019310785.1 Deltaproteobacteria bacterium | reverse complement strand
CTCCGGTGTGGCAACGGAGTCGTAGTTGGCAACTGCCTCGCCGCCTGCGGCCTTTATTTCATCCACCACCTGGTCGGCAGGGCTCTTTGACCCGTCACCCGCGCCGTCCCGGGCACCGCCTAAGTCATTGACAACGACCTTAGCGCCCCTTTTTGCCAGTTCCATGGCGTACGTGCGGCCCAATCCTGCTCCTGCCCCGGTGACAATGGCCACCCGGTCATCAAACCTGATGCCGCCTGATTCGGCGCGCCTTTCCATGGCCTCTCTGCTCATCCATTCCACAATGCCCTGGTCGATCACCACATCTCCGTTTTCAGTGTTGATTGTACGGAACAGGGCCCTGCCCTCTTCCATATTCCAGATCTGTGTGGTCATGGGAACACCGGGATATATGGTACGGGAAAAGCGCACGCGAAAACGGGTCATCCTCTCCGGCTCGCCGGGAAAGAGGTGCCTGATCACCGCACGGCACGCAAAGCCGTGGGTACACAGCCCGTGCATTATCGGCTTTTCAAAACCGCTTGCCTTGGCAAAATCCGGATCCACATGAAGCTGGAATATATCACCTGAAAGCCGGTACAGGAGCGGCTGGTCCGAAGCCGGTGTGCTCTTTACCTCAAAATCAGGGGCCCGATCCGGAAACTCCACGGTCTCTGTAGGGCCGGGTTCGCCCCCGAACCCTCCGTCCTTACGGCAGAAGAGCGTAAAGATGTTTGTGAAAAGCTTCTGGCCCATTGAGTGGAAGGTTTCGGCCTCGGCCACCACAAGGGCCCCCTTGTCCGGGCCCTTATCGTACATATTGGTGATAACTCCTTCGGTAGTGAGGGTCCCTTCAGTGGGTATGGGGCTGTGAAAAATGATGTCCTGCTCCCCGTGGAGGATTCCCGAGAGATCCGCATTGGAGCTCATCCCCACCTCTGCCAGAAATTCAAAAACACTGGCAATGGAAAAGCTTGGAATCACCTTTAGTTGATGTTCGTAGCAGTACTCCAACTCGTCAAAGCCTGCACCCACCCCGAGGGCATATAACACCACGTCCTTCCACGTGTAATCCTTGGTCACAGGGCCGATCTTCTTGCCGATGGCATCTAAATTAAGGGCCATCTCATCACCTCCTTATAGAACTTAGGGGCTAAGCCCCAATTGGAATACTGGAATACTGGAATGATGGAATAATGGGGTCTGTGAAAATGGAAAAGTGGGTTATTGATAAAATCCATATTGACATGGAAGTTAACAATATTAAATAATAGTACAATTCCTTTAAAAACCGCCATTCCATCATTCCATTATTCCGCTGCGGCTATATCACCTCTTGAGCAATAAATGCCGGTATGAGAAGAAACTTAAGCGTCTCCTTGACCCTAATAATGTATTCCTCCCTTTCCAATTCCAGCATTGGCCTGAAAAAATTCTCACCCGAAATAAAGTTATAAATGGCATTCATCATGGCTAATACCTGCATCCTGGCCCGTATGGAAACGTTTTTCCTGTCTTTTGTAAGGTCCATGGATCGGGCAATATCAGAGACTAACTCGGGAACGCGGAAATCAAGGCTTTCCTGGTTACGGGTCTTTCCGAAATACCGGAAAAGTATCAGGTTGGAGACCTCGGGACATTCAAAAAGATAATCCGTCATCATGTCGATAGAAATATCCATGCGTTCGGCCAACGGTTTCCCGTGAATGACCTTTTCCACGTCAGTCAGTGCCTGGCGCAGGTCCTCATGGATATCTAAGACAACTGCCTCATACAGGTCACCCTTTTCTCCCCAGTGGTAATAAAGGGTGGAGATGTCAATCCCGACCTCCCGGGCTATCATCCGTGTGGTAGTGCCGTGAAACCCGTACTCCCCGAAAATACGGCGGGCCACAGTCAGGATCTTTGCCTTCATGGACTCGGGATCTTTTCGCGCCTTTTCTAATGCCGTTGTCATCACTTTATTCCATTGCTTGCTTCCATCATTTGTTGGAAACAATATACCGGAAATTTACAGGAAAGCAAGAAAAATTTACACAAAAAAGTCTGTGCCTGGCCCTGAATATTGTAGGAAAAAAGGCTGGTGACGATCTGTTTTGCTAAAAAGCCTTTTCCGGTATGTCTATGGCCGATGTGTCCTCCTGCTGTAAAGACATGTGACGGGCAAATACGTTGGTCAGGATATTTCTACAGAAGTACTTTGCAGTCTCCACCTTGCCCCGATAAAAGATCCCGTCCGAAGAACCTTCATCCACCTCCTTGAGTCTATCCCGTGCAAGAAGGCCCTGCTCTAAGATCAACTGGCCCATCAGGACCTCTGAAAAACACTCCAAAAAACGGGTTGCGGATAGTGCAATCAAAGCGGCTTTTCCGCCCTGGAAGTATTGCATATAGCGCATGGCAAAATCCCCGGTAGCCTGGGCCGCCTTGAACAGCAGTTTGAAGTCAGGCCCAAACTCCTCATCATCTTTATGTTCTGACGTGAACGCCATGACACCCTGGATCCAGTCCTGAAAGACCTTGCCCCCTTCCATGCCTAACTTGCGACCCACCAGGTCTAAGGACTGTATATAGGTGGTACCCTCCCAAATGGAATTGATCTTTGCGTCACGGGAGTATTGTTCAATGGGAAACTCTCTGCAATATCCCACGCCACCAAGAATCTGGATTGCCTCCCGTATCAGTGCATAGCCAAAATCAGAGCAGTAGGCCTTAACCAGGGGCGTAAAAAGCTCTACCTGCTGAAGGGCCTTACGCCTTTCTGCTTCATCCGGGTCCCGTTCGGACACGTCCATCAGATAAAATAATTTTCCGATCATGGCACGCATGGCCTCGGTGCCGGACTTGAGGTTCATGAGCATGCGCCGCACATCCTCGTGCCGGATAATCGGCACCCGGTCGGCCTTGCGATCGGTAAACGGGGGACCCTGTTCCCTTTCCTTGGCATAGGTAAGGGCCGCGTCATAGGCGCTGGCAGCCATGGTCATACCCATTAGCCCCACACCCATACGGGATTCGTTCATCATCTGAAACATCTTGGCCATGCCGGAGTTGGGCTCGCCCAAGAGAATGCCCCTGCATTTTCCGTTTTCCCCGAAGTTGAGCGTACACGTGGCAGAACCTAAAAAACCCATCTTGTGCTCGATGCCGCCACAATAGACATCATTTGGCTCGCCTAAGGAACCATCAGAATTGACCCGGATCTTGGGCACGATAAAAAGGCTGATACCTTTTGTCCCGGGAGGTGAACCCTCGATGCGGGCCAGGAGGAGATGTATGATGTTTTCGGTGAGGTCCTGTTCGCCGACTGTTATGAATCGCTTGGTTCCCTCAATCTTATAGATGCGTGGATCTCCGGCATCGGGATCGGGCACGGCCCTGGTCCTCAGCCATCCCACGTCCGATCCCGCGTCAGGCTCGGTCAGACACATGGTCCCGCCCCACACGCCCGTATACATCTTCTCCACAAAAAGGGACTTGTCTTCATCAGTCCCGAAATTTTCAATAAGCCTGCCGTTTCCCACGGCCAGGCCCGGATAGCTCATCATGGCTAAATTGGCACCCATGAATATCTCACCCGCAATACCGCCTATTACCGCGGGCAGGCCCTGTCCCCCGAACTCCGGGTTATTGGAAACGGCTATCCAGCCGTTTTCCGCTAAGACCTTCCAGCACTCATGAAAAGACTCGGGCACCCTGACCTTTCCGTCCTCATAAACGCAACCCTGCTGGTCCCCGTCCTGCATGGCAGGTCCCAGGACCTCCTTGGCCACCTTCATGGCCTCATCAATGATCATCCGGAAATCATCCACGGAAAAATCCTGATACGCATCATATTTAAGAAGCTTGTCAATACCTAAGTGCTCAAACAGCAGGAACTCGATGTCCCTGGTGTCGCGATTGAAAAAATTGATTCCCATGGTTTGCTCCTTTCTTTAGATCGGTTTTGAATATGATTCCGCATGCTACATTAAAAAGATGTCATCGGTCAATTGTTACTACTCAGGTACTTCAATTTTTTGACAGGATTAACAAGATGGACTGGATTAATTTATCTTGTAAATCAAAATACATATCCTGTTTTAAACAAATTACCAGGAGCAGCACAGGGCTTCAGGCCTGCATTATATAGGCAGAGCTAAAGCTCTGCGTTACACGTTCGCATCGAAGGTACGACATGTTCAGGCATTCATGGATTCCCGCATTCGCGGGAATGACGAGGACGGAACATGACATTCTTTTAATCAAGAACTCCGAAACATAAGACAATTTTTCGCACAATTTAAGTAATACAGGATTTATTAAAGGATATACGGGATGAAGAAATAATAAATCTTGTTTATCCTGTAATCCTGTCTAAAAGATACCAGTTACGGTCAATTCATATACATATTCAGCGGCAATTCTCATTATTTCCTTGACACAATACTCGTTTTGATAGGAATCATACGTAGTTGTGATACGGATTAATTAGTAAAAAGCTTGGCCCAGAGTGGATTTGCTTTGTCGGAATTTCATTGACTTATTTCAATTCCAAATATCAAATCCCAAATATCAAAAAAACTCCAATGATAAAAATTCGAAAATCCAAACAATGTCTTGTCCTGGAAGGTTTTGGTCATTGAATATTGGAATTTGAGATTTATCCTTCGACTTCGCTCAGGATGGTGAGCCTGTCGAACCATTTGTAATTTGGTGCTTGTAATTTGTATTTTTAGACACAAAACTCCAAGGCAGAGACATTATCACTGACCACGCCCATCGAAGATCCCGTTACGCGGGGGAGGATGTGGTTTTCTAATACGGAACAAAATGACAATTCTAAGGACTCAAAAGGAATAGGAGGTAACACATGTTTCAGACAAAAATCACGGAGATGTTAGGGATCGAATATCCCATTGTGGGAGGGACTATGATGTGGATTACGGAGGCCGAATTCACGGCCGCCATTTCCAATGCCGGGGGTCTGGGAGTGCTGGCCTCGGCCATCTACCAGAGCCGGGAAGAATTTGCAGAGGCCGTGGACCGCCTGCTTGAGCTCACGGATAAGCCCTTTGCAGTCAACCTCAACCTCTTTCCCATGATGAGGCCCATTGACAATAACGACTACTTGGATGTCTTGCTGGAAAAGGGTGTCAAGATCGTGGAGACCTCGGGCCACTCGGCCCCTCAGGAACTGTGCGCCAGGTTTAAGGAAGCGGGACTTACCTGGATTCACAAGTGTGTGGGTGTCCGCTATGCCCTCAAGGTCCAGGACGGTCCCCGTGATCGGTGGCGGTGGCATATCCGACGGCAGGGGACTTGCCGCGGTCCTGGCCTTAGGCGCGCAGGGCGTGATTATCGGTACGCGCCTGCTCGCCACTAAGGAGGCCCCTATCCATGAAAACTTGAAACAAGCACTCGTTCAGGCCAGCGAGTTGGACACCATGCTCATCATGCGCTCCATAGGGGCCACCCACAGGGTATGGGCCAACACGGCTGCCAAAAAGTGCGCGGATCTGGAAGCAAACCAGGCCGACCTGCCTGAATTGCTCAAGATCGTCGGCGGTGAAAAGGCCAGGATGATGTTTGATCAGGGGGACCTGGATGCGGGAGTCATCTCCTGCGGAGAGGGGGTCGGTATGGTCAAAGATATCCCGACGCTAAAGGAATTGTTTGACCGTATTATGGCCGAAGCCAAAGACATTATTGGGGGATTGGCGGCTTAGTGGGCATTTTGGCTGCTGCTTTTGCAAAAGTGCAGCTTTTTATTTTTTGACAGGATTAACAGGATGGACTGGATTAATTTAATCTTGTAAATCAAAACACATATCCTGTTTGAGAAAGTTTACTATGGGTTTGTAGGGACGCTGCTTGCTGCGCCCGGTAAGGGCAGGCCAAGGCCTGCCCCTACAAAAAGAAACTATTTACGACTTAGTTGCCTGAGTTATTGAAAAAATAAATATCGTTGTAGCTCAGATTTATAAAAGGATATACAGGAAACATGAATCTTGTTTATCCTGTAATCCTGTCTAAAGGTCTTTTAACATCTTTGCCTAAAGGAGAATACTGATGAGTAATAAAGGCCCATTCAAGATTGAGAAAGACGGATACATTACCTGGTTGATCTTCAACCGGGCTGAAAAACGAAACACCATGACTATCGATTTTTTCGAGGACCTCTCACGCCTTTTTCAGGAATTCGATGAAGATCCCGATGTCCGGGTCGTAATTATCAAGGCAGAGGGAAAAAGTTTTACCGCAGGCATAGATCTTACCGCACTGAGCGGCCTGGTCCAAGGAGAAGGGGCGGATATCCGGGAAAAGCTGAGAAAAGAGATCCGTCGTTTACAGGAGCCGATGAACGCAGTCGAGAAATGCAGAAAGCCGGTCATTGCCGCTGTGCACGGCCATTGCATTGGTGGGGGCATAGACCTTATAAGCGCCTGTGACATCCGTTTAGCCTCCAGTGATGCAATATTTTCCATCAGGGAGACAAAGATGGCCATTGTCGCCGATTTAGGCACTTTGCAGCGCCTCCCCCATATCATCGGGCACGGGTGGTTTCGCGAACTGGCCCTGACCGGAAGGGACTTCACCGCGGAAGAGGCCCTGAACATGAACCTTATCACGCGTCTTTGTGAAGACAGAGACGCCCTTTATGAGGAAGCCAAAAAGTTAGCAGATGACATAGCCGCGTGCCCGCCGCTCACGGTCCAGGGTGTGAAGGACGTGATCTTGTACAGCAGGGACAATGGTATTTATCCGGGCCTTGAATATGTGGCCCAGAAAAATTCCGCCATCCTGCCTTCAGAGGATCTGATGGAGGCATTTAATGCCTTTATGGAAAAACGCTCCCCGGAGTTTAAGGGTAAATAATGCCTTGAAAAACTACGTTTTTGAATTTTTAATGCTTATAACCACCTGATATTACTCAGACCCATTTTTTATTTTTGCCTATTTTGCCCGCCGTCCTTCTGGCGGGCCTGTTTGCCTGTCGAAGCGAAGCGTAGATCCCGCTATCGGGGCCCTGTTAAATTCCGCAAGGAGTATTTAACCGGGGCGGCTATATCAACTCCTCGTGTTTATTCTGAAACTACATTATTCTTCTTTTCAAAGTCAGACTTTTCCCTAAAGCCGTTTTCAGTGGACTGCAAAGCATCAAGCGGGCTGGTAACGGCATTAATGTCTTTTTTCATTACATGCGTATAGATTTCAGTGGTCTTCACGTCGGCATGGCCCATAAGTTCCTGGACAACCCGGATATTAACACCGTTTTCGAGCATATGAGTCGCAAAACAATGCCGGAATGTATGGCACCCAACCCTCTTCATGATGCCTGCCCTATCAACGGCTATCTTAACGGCCTTCTGCAATCCGGACTCAAGAACATGATGCCTGCGTAACTTTCCGGCTCGAGGATCTTTGCTCAATTTTTTTGCCGGAAAAACATATTGCCACCGGAACTCTTTTGCAGCATTCCGGTATTTCCTCTCTAAGGCACCCGGCAAATAGACTTCCCCGTACCCATTGGACAGATCTTCATCATGAAGGCGTTTCACCCTGCTTAAGTGTATTCGCAGGTCCTCCTGGATGGTCTTTGGAAAGACGGTTACCCGATCCTTTCTCCCTTTGCCCGCACGCACGTATACCTTGCTTCCTTCAAAGTCCAGATCCTGGATTCGCAAACGGATACATTCCATCAAACGAAGTCCTGATCCATACAGGAGCCCGGCCATCAAGAGATGTGTGCCCTGCATTTGAGAGAGAACCTGCTGCACTTCCCTCTGGGTCATCACTGTCGGGGGACTACGATGTCTTTTTGCCTTGACAGGCTCAATCTGCCCGTCAATCGGCTTATCCAGAACACTGCGATAAAGAAAGATGATGGCATTTAACGCCTGCCGCTGTGTGGACGCAGAGACCCTGCCATGGGTCGCGAGATGACTCAAAAATGCTTCAATCTCGGCTTTTCCCATTTCACGAGGGTGTTTTTTTGCACCATGGAACTTTACGTAGCGCACGATCCAGTCACAATAAGTCTGCTCGGTGCGATAGGCGTAATGGTGGTAACGCAAGACCTGTCTTACCTGATCTAGAAGCCTTAGCTGGGGATCGGGCCTGAATTTTGGCTTGCCTTTTTCCATGCTATGA
>JAFDDR010000193.1 GCA_019310785.1 Deltaproteobacteria bacterium | reverse complement strand
TCTTTGAAGACTAATGCTTCCATGGCCGAGAGAGTGTTTTCCTCAACCAGAGGACAGCCTGTAACTCCAGGTTTGAACCGGACCTTAGAGAGTTTGTCCACGTCCCTGCCCGACATGAAGCCAAAAAGCTCAAAAAACGATGTGGGCGTAGAACTGTCCAAAACGGATACTGCAAATGCCCTGCTTTTAGTAATGTACCTGTGTGTCAGGTTCTTTTTGTTGACCGTTACAGCTATCCTTACGGGATCATGGGTTACCTGGATGGCCGAGTTTATAATCTGGCCGTTTATACGGTCTTCGTCATAAGAAGTCAGAACATAAAGCCCATAACTCAGATTTTGAAATACTTTCCGATCCAGTTCAGCGCTCATGATGGAAATCCTCCTTGTTATTTTTTGTAAGGATATTAGCCTTTTTGTGAGGTTAAATGCAAGCCCGTCATTCTCCCCTAACTCCTCCCGAAAGTAAGAAAAAGGGGACCAGGCAAATAGTGATTTCGAGGGCGGAGAAGCCTTTCTCCCTGCGTTCTTTGGTGCCCTGTACCTCTGGGAGATGGTATCGGGGTTCACTCCATTGACTTTTTGCAAGGCCATCAACGTTGAACCGTGAAAGCTGAACCTTGAACCTGAGTTACTCCGGTTGAAGCATTTCATCCATAATGGTTGCGGCAAGTTTGGCAAAGGCGGGATCGTTGATGTGAAGGTCCGCTTCTTTGATCTCGACACGGGGGTTAAGGGACTGTCTGAATGTTTGCACGAATGAATCGCTCATACCCGGATCATACAATGGACCGCCTTCTTGATCCGCCTCCGACCACCCCCTAACAGGGATCAGGGCTTTTACGTTGTGTATGTTTTTATTGAGTTTTTCTGCCAACTGGCCTGCTAAAAACCGGGTCTCCTTTTCGTTAAGCCGGATGGCCGAGCGAAAGTCATAGAAGAATATCTTGCGATCCCTGAACTGGTCCGGGATAGTTTCGCGAGTAAACTCGAGGACCGCACAATCCAATCCCCCGGGCACTACCAGACGGGGAATATCACGTCGCGGAACCGGCTCCAGCCGTTCAGGGCCGATCCCCCGGCAATAACCACCCGTCAATTCGTCGGCCAATTCGTGTGTGGCCAAGTCCAAAATACCTTGAAAATACCCCTCTGCAGCTAATTCCTCCATGGCCATGCCCCCGGTGCCATTGGCGTGAAAGGCGATAACCTCATATCCCATCTCCTCTAAATATCCTTTTGTCAATTCAGCGGCCTTTGTGATAAACCCGAACATGGTAAGGGCGACACGCTTTTTTTTACTTTGGGCCTTCCACTGGTTCTGCACCATCCCGCAAACGGCCCCGGCCGCCCTGTCTAAGACTCCGCCGGAGATGCTGTTTACCCCTAAAAGATCCACAACACTGTGCATCATTGTGATATCCTTTGTCCCCACGATTTTCGCCATATCACGGGAAGCCACGGTAGATACCATGACCTTGGGAACCCCTAACGGAAGCACACGCATGATGCTGGTTCCGATGTGGGTCCCGGTTCCCCCTCCGGCAGAGATGATCCCGAAGATTTCACCCTTTTCGTACCGCTCTTCGATCACTTCCCGCGCCCGAGTGAGTATGGCCTCAATGGCCTCATCACGATCCACAATATTTTCTCCCTTGATCACCTCTCCATACAGGTCCAGATCCGCGGGGAACGTTGAGGGGCTTTTTGTGCCTACATTAATGCTAAGGGTTTTCAGGCCCCTTCCCTCAATGGCCTGTTTTATAAAAAGATGTTCTTCACCCTTGGAGTCGAATGTCCCCACGACGGCAATAGCAGCATTTTGGTCCATGATCCCTCCTATACATTCTCAACTCAATGGCTATACTGCATTAAGATACAATATCTTGTATTAAATTCTAATTGACACACAAGATATATTGTAATATAATACCAGGCAGTTGACTTTTAAAACAATATAATTATGTTTGATACTCGCTCCGGATTTGTGTGCAATAGCACCTGGTGTTCTGCAAAAACTGTATGAACCCTGAACGGTTACAAAATAGATATTTTCAAAAAGGAATAAAAAAATGTACAAAGATTCACCCTCAGACCTTTTTTCAGAAGGCCTGGCCCGCTGGCTTTTCACCGTTTCAATGATTCTGATTTTGGCGGGACCTCCCCTTTTTGAGGCCCTGACCACTACCCATCATGTCGTTGAACAACCTTTAATCTGTGAAAGCGGGGCTCTCATCCCCCTGCCCGAAAAAGACGTTGGCAAGGCCCTCAAAAAAAGCCCACCATGCCTCCAGGATAAAAAAACAGAGCAAAGGTTCCACCCGATTATACTTCAAGCAGCCAATCGCTACCAGGTTGATCCTGCCCTTGTAAAGGCCATCATCATGGCCGAATCCGGGTACGACCCAAGGGCGGTTTCCAGGGTAGGTGCAAAGGGTCTCATGCAGTTGATGCCGGCAACCGCGGAAGAGCTTGGTGTGGAAGACAGCTTCAACCCAAAGCACAATATTAACGCGGGTGTCGGGTATTTCAAGAAGCTTCTGAACAGGTTTGACGGAGATGTCAAACTGGCCCTTGCGGCATACAATGCAGGGACCAGGAAGGTCAGGCAGTATCAGGGCATCCCGCCCTTCAAGGCCACCCGGTATTATATAAAAAAGGTCTTTGAGTATTATCAAATCTACAAGAAACAGATGGCAGGGGAACCGGACAGGGCTTAGGAGGCATCACAGAATCTGTCAACCTATATTAATACTGACCTGGACCCCGGCTTTCGCCGGGGTGACGACTTTTTACGAGTGCATCAGAGTTGCTTTTCCTCCTTTTCTGTTTTGTTCCATTCTTTTAGGCATTAATTGCAAGTCCATTCGTAATATTCAAGAGATGACATACAACAATCAGAGGCAAAACAGTTCCAAGCTCTATTCCAACAATCCTGGCATCCCATAGTATGTTCGCCATCTATACAATTTCCAGGACCATAACCACCTATATTACATGGATTAGGGTTACAGTAAGCATCGCATTTCGCATCACAATTATGTTGCCCTAAATAATGAGATTGACAAGTAGTTGTCTGAAATTGCCTTTGACCTCCCACAATCAGCTCATACTTTGCATAAGGCCAATGATAATAATAATGATCAACAGCACCACTTAAACCGCAATAGTTTCCTTGAAGAACCCAATCTGCACCATTTGCATTCCTGATCTTCGCTGTATCACTGTCCCCACAAGCATCTGTTACCGCTACGGTGGCAACTGCCCCGTAGTCCGCGCCTCATGTGCCGGATGCACATGTCAGGGTGACTGTTTCAGCGTAGTTGTTCGTAATGCTTGGAGAAATAGAATATCCTGTTTCTGAAACACTCCAATTATAAGGCGGGATGCCATGGCCGCCGCTGTCCACCCACAAGGTGATAGAACCACCCGCATCGATTGTATCGCTACTGGATTTGATTTTCGGCTTATAAGGATCACGCCACCCGTCAGGAAAGGTAAACTCATCATAAAGAGTTTGCCCCCCCACCTGGACAGCGGATTTATCGCAACCAACTTCGAATAACCGATGACGCACGTTAACACCAATTACCTTTGACAATCCCCAGTGGTAGCTAATCCGCTGAAATGATTTGTTGGCGTTAAGGTGCTGGCTCTTTTGGAAGCTGCGCACCATGCCACACTGCAACAATCCAAACGATATTGTTTTTGGTCCTGTAGAAAAACCGATACGGCGATATGACTACCTCTCTATAGGGAAGTTCTGGGAATTCCGGTATGATTCTCCCTGATTCAGGAAAATCCTCAAGCCTTCTTAGAATTTTTTCAGCTCGATTTCGAAAACTGACCGCCGCTGAAGGCTTGTCCTTTCGGATGTAGGATAGCGCAGAAAGAAATTGGGCCCGGGCAGAAGGCGTGAATTTAACCTTCACGAGGGTTCCTTGGCCAAAAGAGCATCGGCTTCAGCAAGGACAGTATCCAGATCATACCCTTCGCCTATTTCAATTTCCCTTTCCCCCATGGCCAACAGACGAAGGAGTTCTTTTTCGTTTTCAGATTTCTCATATACATCGACTCCGATCATCACGGCGGCTGCCCGTCCTCTCTGCGTAATAATCAAAGGCTCATTACTTTTTTTCAATTGTTTCAATAGCTTTGCAGCACTTTGCCTTAAATCGCTCACCGGAATGATATTTGAAAGCCTGCTCATTTCGCACCTCCTATTGTACCACTGAATGTACCATTAACAACCCTGTTAAGCAAGCGTTTTCTTGAAAATGATGGCATTTTACAGAAATGCCAACGCCACGCCTGACCAGCGGGCGCGGTTTTTAGCCCGTCTGCGTCCAGGAGCTTGTTCGGCCTATCGTTTCAATTTCAATATTATTAACTTAGAACATTATGGGATCAATACGCATCAAGACTTCCTGAAGTAGATCTGGAGGACATTTGCTAATGAGAGATGAATTTCTGGCCTTATAGTCAAGAGAACGCAACTGGTCCGCCATAATTACCCCTGTGACTTGGTTGCCTTTAGGTATTACTACATAAAATGAGTTCTTACGTTTAGTGCTGCTAATGGGACAAACGAAAGCAAATCCCATCTTTTTATTAAAAGCGGTGTGACTAACAACTAAGGCGGGCCTGCTTCCCTTTTGTTCATGTCCCGCTTTTGGATTAAAATTCAGCCGGATAAAATCTCCTCGTTCTGGGATATGCTCTACCAAACTTCCTCTCCTTCGGGTTTGCCCCATGAGATTTCTTCGCCGGGCTCTTCCATTTGCGCGAGCAATTCGTCCAATTTATATTTTTTTTGATGCGATAACGGCCTCAAAATCAAGCTTCCATCCTCTACGGAGCAACTTATTCGATCTTTGACCCCCAATCGGAGTGCTTCTATTACATGCTTTGGGAGTCGGATGCCAAGCGAATTACCCCATTTTCCAATTTGCAACTCAGTGCTACCTTGCATTTTTTCCCTCCTTGTAATTATGATATACATTGTATATCCAAAAAGAAAGGGTGTCAACCTTTAAAAACTACTCTTTTATTAAGATTTTTAAGGCCGAACATGAAGAGGGACGCTGGTAAAAAAGTAAGAAAATCAATCGATCAAATGGTACTTGTTCTTACGCGCAATAACCTTTCCCCTTTCCACTGAAAATCCCACTGCAGGGGGACTCATTTCCAACCTCCTGGCCAGTTCTCTAAGCGACATGCCCAACTCACTGACAGCCCAAAAACAGCATAGGCTCCTTGCATTCACTTTTCGCTGCTGCTTGCCCCTTCTAAGTATTTCATCAGGCTCCATCCCATAGATTTCGGCCACCCTTTCGGCAATTCGATCAAGATCATACCCCAGGCGTTTCAATTCGTAGTGGCGCTCATATTTCTCCCCAGCCTGGAAAAGCACTGACTCTACAAACTCTGAATCACCCAAAATCCGCTCGTCACTCATCACATGG
>JAFDDR010000192.1 GCA_019310785.1 Deltaproteobacteria bacterium | reverse complement strand
ATAACGAGTGGAACAGGTCAGCAACGGCCATGGCTTTAGGTATTCACCCAAGCACGCTCTGGCGTAAGATGAAGCGCCTGGAGATTCAGGTTCCCATGCCTGGCAAGCGGGCCAGAACATAGAAATGCAAAAAAATAAGACATTGCATTCCTGCAATACTATTTCCCGCCTTAGCCTTTCCGGTTCAAAACACGTCCCATCGCTCCCTGTCTTGCGTTTGCCCGCCTCCTATATGCTATGGGTAGTTCACGGCCCCAGTGCCTGGAGCAGGTCACGTTCCCGTGCAGAGCGCTTAAACGGTGCAAAACTGCATAAAGATATTGCACATGTGCAATAATTATGGTTTTGCATATTGCGTAAATGCAACAATTCTCTCTCTTGTTCGATCTGCTCAGACACCCAACCATCTATGACAACAGCCTATAATTGGTGTCAGCGCTGATTCAGAAGACCTTTGAACCCCCTTTCGTTTCAGGCTCTAAGGGCGGGAGGATGTGAAAAAACGTGGAAAATCAAAGGGTTTAAAAGCATGCACTTCCCCCGTGCCCCTGCCCTCCGGGGAAAGAGGAATTTATGGCCACAACGCAAATAAATGATTTGAAGAAGACCATTGCCATTCGTAAGATTTGGCATGAAAGATGCTGTTATACAATGAAGAGTGTCTGGCTGGCAGAGGCTCTATTGAATAGGCAGGTATCACAGAAGAAAGGAGAAATTTAATATGAAGGTAGCGGTTAGTGCAAGCGGACCCGACCTGGATGCAACGATTGACCCGCGCTTCGGCCGGTGTGCATATTTTGTAATAGTAGATACAGACGACATGAATTTTGAGGCTTTTAATAATGATAATATCGCCTTAGGTGGTGGGGCAGGGATTCAATCCGCCCAGTTTGTGGCCTCAAAAGGGGCCAATGTAGTCCTGACCGGGAACTGTGGCCCGAATGCCGTGCAGACACTCTCGGCGGCTGGTGTGGAGGTGATAGTGGGTCAGGCAGGGTCTGTGAGGCAGGCCATTGACTATTACAAAAGCGGAAATCTGAAAAGCACCACCACGCCCAATGTGGGAGATCATTACGGCATGGGAGACGCGCGAAGCACTCCCGCTGTTGCTGGCATGGGCCGTGGCATGGGCATGGGCCGGGGGGGCGGCATGGGTCGTGGTATGGGTCGCGGCATGGGTATGGGTCGGGGCATGGGCGGAGGCATGGGCTCAACCGGACCGGTTTCTCCCAATCAGCCCGAAGCCCCTCCTTTATCCAAAGAACGGGAGTTGGAGGCACTGAAGGATCAGGCCAGGGCGTTGCGTCAACGGATTGAGGATATTGAATCCCGCACCAAGAATTCAGCCTAAAAACAGGCAGGGAGAAGGGTTTCATTCCCCATGAATATTGCGATTCCAGTCTGGGAAGGGAAGGTATCCCCGGTCTTTGATACCGCATCCAGATTACTCATCCTGCAGGTGGAGGATAAAAAAGAGACCTCCCGCTTTGAGACTTATCTGGAGGATGAGGATCTCACTCGAAGGTGCTTCCGTGTTCGGGATCTGGGCGTGGATATCCTGATATGTGGGGCTATTTCACGTTATTTTCACAGGACGCTTAGCGCCAGCGGTATCAATGTGATTCCCTGGATATCAGGCCGTGCAGAGGATGTACTGAATGCCTATCTGAATGGGAATCTATTTCATTCCAGGTTTCTAATGCCAGGGTGTGATTGGAAAGAAAAGGAGAAATCGGAACTAACACAATAGTTCCTGAAAGTTAAAGGATCCAAGAACTTTTGATAAAGATGGTTCATAAGCAAGAAAGGGAGGGTAAAAGTTAATGGCAATGGGAAATCAACAAGATAAGCATCAGCAGCAGGATGTGGAGATCAAAAAAACGCTAGGGCATATCAAGAACAAAATCTTAGTCATGAGCGGTAAAGGGGGTGTTGGTAAAAGCAGTGTAGCAGCCTACCTCTCGGTTGCCTTAGCGAAAAAGGGTTATAAGGTAGGCCTTATGGATATAGATCTTCACGGCCCCAGTATCCCGAGGATGTTAGGCCTCAAGGGAAGTATTCAGCCTGGTGCAGAGCATGGAAAGGCGCTGCCAGTAAACTATTTGCCAAATATGCAGGTAATATCCATCGAACCCCTCATGGGGGAAGAGAACAAGGACAGTGCAACGATCTGGAGGGGTCCTCTCAAAATCGGCGTAATCAGGCAGTTCATTGCCGATATCGAGTGGAGGGATCTCGATTATTTGATTATTGACTCGCCTCCGGGGACAGGCGATGAGCCCCTGACCGTGGCCCAGACCATTCCGGACGCCAGGGCATTGATTGTGACCACACCGCAAGAGATTTCATTGGCGGACGTACGAAAGTCGATCAATTTTTGCCGTCAGGTCAATATGGAGATTTTGGGCCTGGTAGAAAACATGAGTGGTCTTATCTGTCCCCACTGCGGGAAAATGATCGAGCTATTCAAAACCAAAGGCGGGATGCTCACCGCGAAAAATGAGAATCTGAAGCTCTTGGGTACCCTGCCCTTTGAGCCCCAGGTAGTGCAGAACGGCGACGCAGGAGACATGAAACTCCTGGATAACGACGACCTCTTGATCAGCCAGGAATTCAATAAAATAGTGGATGAGATTATTAAGTTACCGGCCCCCCAGAAAGACTTTATCATGGCACCACAACAGGAGAAGGAGTTTCCAGTCAGGGAAACAGATTCAGATCAAGGTGAATTAGTTGCCATACCCGTATCCGGTGGAAAACTCTCAGCCCATTTCGGGCACTGCGAGGAATTTGCCTTTGTTGAAACAGAAAATGGAAAAATAACCGGAACGGAAATGCTTAGTCCACCGGCCCATGAACCCGGGGTCCTACCCCGGTGGCTCTATGAGCAGGGCGCTGATGTGCTGATAGTAGGGGGTATGGGAGAACAGGCACAGCAGCTTCTCAGGGAAAAGGGGATCGAAGTGATTATTGGCGCTCCCATGGACCCCCCGGAGTCTTTGGTAAATCAATATCTCACCGGTACCTTGTTAACCGGTGACAATGTTTGTGATCATTAGGGAAACCTAAAGACAAACCCTAATGAATGCACCAGCATTGGAGACTTGTGTATAAAGGAGGTAGACACTTATGGCACAGACAGGACAAGGAGCAGGCGGCGGCGGAAGAGGCCAGGAATCGTCCGGCAGGGGAAGAGGCGAGGGCGGAGGCAGTGGCTTAGGCCCTGGCGGCGATTGTGTGTGCCCGAATTGCGGGGAGAAGATATCCCATGAGAGGGGTACGCCATGTTTTGAGGTCAAATGCCCTAAATGCGGCACTCCCATGACAAGGGGGTAGGGAAATGGAGAAACATTCTGTATGAGCAGTGAACTTGATGATTTTGTTCAGGATTTACAGAACCGGATCTACGATGAAACGAGAGAAGCTTACGGCGACATAGCCTTCGAGAGGTGGCTTAACCCGCTTTATAATGGTTCGATAGATAATCCTGACGGATACGGTCGCGTCACCGGCTCATGCGGTGATACCATGCAGATTTTCCTGAAGTTTGAAAATGACAGGATCAAAGAGGCATCATTTCAAACGGACGGGTGCGGTTCAAGTGCGGTGTGCGGTTCATTTGCCGCAGAAATGGCACTTGGGAAAAATCCGGACGAAATCACAGAGATCACCGGGGAAAAGATTCTTGAAAAATTAGGTGGCCTGCCAAAAGAGGACGAGCACTGTGCATTTCTTTCCGCAGAAACCCTTCAAGAGGCATTGCACGAGTATATGATTAAGCAAACGTAACGGCTCAGGTTGACCGTTCATGGGTTCCCCCGCACTATGTGCGGGGATCTTCGACACGGTTCAAGGTTAGATTCATGAAAGACAGAAAAGTGGAAGGTGAAAATACGAGGTCCAATATGATCATTAGCATTGCAAGTGGAAAGGGGGGCACTGGAAAGACGACCGTGGCCACTAATTTGGCCGTTTCTCTTGGTTCAGACGTCCAGATCCTGGACTGTGATGTGGAAGAACCCAATGCCCACCTTTTTATCCAGCCTGTCATAGAAGAGGTTAAAACCATAACTACACCTGTTCCCCAGGTAGACGAAGAAAAGTGCAACCTGTGCGGAAAATGCGCAGAGATATGCCAATTCAAGGCCATCATAGTAATCGGTGAAACGGTTTTGCCGTTTCATGAACTGTGTCACAGTTGCCGTGGGTGCGTACTGGTCTGTCCTGAAGGGGCCATCACTGAAACAGGCCGGGAATTAGGTGTTATTGAGAGGGGTCACAAAAACGGGCTGGAATTTGTCCATGGCAAGTTGAGGATTGGCGAGGCCATGTCACCCCCTTTGATTAACAAGGTGCGGGAATATACGCGGCCTGACAGTCTCACCATTATTGATGCCCCTCCGGGAACGTCGTGTCCGGTCATAGCGGCCATGAACGGTGCGGATTTTATATTATTAGTCACGGAGCCAACGCCGTTCGGCCTTTACGACCTGAAGCTGGCTGTAGAGGCCGTCAAGATCTTAGGGATCCCCTGCGGACTTGTCATCAACCGATCAGATATGGGGGATGACAAACTAAATGCCTATGCCGAAGAGGAAGGCGTGCCCATTCTCATGGAGATTCCCTTTGATCGAGGAATTGCAGAGGCATACTCGAGAGGGGAACTCATTGTGGATATGATGCCCGAGTGGAGGGAGAAATTCTTGGGATTATACCGTCGTATAGAAGAAATTGTAAGATAACAGGGAGCAATTTTTGATGAAGGAATTGGTTGTTATAAGCGGCAAAGGGGGCACCGGGAAGACCAGCTTGATGGCCGCGTTTGCGTCATTAGCCGAAAACAAGGTGCTTTGTGATGCGGATGTGGATGCGGCGGATCTTCACCTCATACTGGACCCTGATATCAAAGAGAGCCACGACTTTCAGGGCGGCAACACGGCAATCATTGATCAGGATAAATGCACCGAGTGCGGCTTGTGCCTGGAAATGTGCAGATGGGATGCCATCAGCGAGGATTTTGTGGTGAATCCCATCGCGTGTGAGGGTTGCGGTGTTTGTGTGTATTTCTGTCCTGAAGAGGCCATTGATTTTCCGGTAAAGACGTGTGGTGAGTGGTTCCTTTCTGATACCCGGTTTGGTCCCATGGCCCACGCAAGATTAGGCATCGCCGAAGAAAATTCCGGCAAGCTGGTCAGCCTTGTGCGCCAGGAGGGCAAGAAACTTGCAGAGGAGAAGCATTTGGATTTACTTTTGACCGATGGTCCTCCGGGCGTGGGATGTCCGGTAATTGCTTCCCTTGGTGGGGCAACGGCCGTGCTAATCGTGGCAGAACCCACTGTTTCAGGAAGGCACGATATGGAGCGCGTGGCGCAGTTGGCCGCACATTTTCGGGTTCCCGCCATGGTCTGTGTAAACAAGTTTGATCTCAACCCGGATCAGGCGCAGTCCATTGAGGACTTTGCAAGAGAAAAAGA
>JAFDDR010000191.1 GCA_019310785.1 Deltaproteobacteria bacterium | reverse complement strand
AATATGTTCATTATTTTTTACGGTGAGCGGGGTGTTATCTCCGGTCTTTATCCTTTGAAGGAGTAAATCCTGAAAGTCCTGGAATATGGCTAAATCGAGTGTCAGTTCATTGTTTGTCCAGCGGTAATTTATAAGGGTCCTGAAATTAAACTTTGTCTCGGTAAAGGCCGCAAAATAATTTAGGATTGTAGTGGGGAGTTTGTTTGCCTTTTTTTGCTTTTGTATCGGCATCACTAATCCTTTGTTTAAACCATTGTCCCCAATTATTCCTTTATTTGCTATTTTTTGCAATGCATTAGTTATGGGTTCAAGTTTTTTCCTTTCCAGTCCCCTTTACACATAATAAACCATCACATGTTGCTGCCCTCAATCCATTAAGCCCGTCAAACTCGCCTATTATCTCTCTTGCGAGGGCAATAGCATTTTGCCCCTGCCTGCCGGTTCTCAAAAAAATAGCCAAAAGCGCTGCATCACTCAATGCCTCCGGGCCTTTATCCAAAAGCATTTTCCTGGGCCGATTCCCTTCAGGCCGGTTTTTAATGTGAAGATTTTCTTTCCCATTGCCTGTCCTTTCCATTTACTCATTTTTGGTTCGTTCAAACATAAAGTCCAACGGAAAACGATCAATATCCCTTCGAAGTGCTCGCTCCAGTTGTTTAAAGAGTGGGAAGAGCTTCCTTTTTTAAGTTTATTTATAGGTTTCTACTGATGGTATTTAGCCAGCTTTTAACCACGCAAAACTAGATGGCTGCCGGAGAAATCTTCTCACAAATATTGAATTCTGGATAGTCCCACATGGGAGGTTAAATTGGCATGAGATCTGAAGGGGATTATTGGACAAAAATCAAATAAAGTCAAAAGGTTTTGCGTAGGAATATCAGGCTGACAATTACGTTGTTGTACTGAAACATGCGGAAAGGGGTGAAGATTCGGCCACGTAAAGGGTATAGGCCCTGTGGGCCGGAGACCTCGCCGGCCTTTCAACCATGATTATGAGAATAGTATTGAAAATCAAAAGGTGTCGTACAGGTTAAGTTGAGGTACACAACCGATCAAGATAATTCTTTCACCATTCTCCGGTATGCCGGTTCAAAATCCTTCCACAGGAGGGAGCCGATACGGTTCTGGGTGTCTATAATTTCTTCAATAACCTGCCTGTCGGTCAGGGGGTTGATCAGGACCGCCCTTAATACAACTATGTTCTGTGGGCGGTAGCGGGTGGATTCGAGGGTGGTCCTTGAAACAAACGTGGTGTCATCCCGCCTTAACGCCTTGTGAAGCTTGATATTGAGCCCGTTGATCAGGTGATTGACCTTTCGAATTTTTCGTTCGGCCTCTTTGGCCTTGTCGCCGCCTCTGGACAATGATTTTATTTCCTTCCAGGTGAGGAGCTGTTTCTTCACGGTTTCGGGAATAAAGCGGTAGATAAGGATAAAGAGTTCGGGATTATTGAGTGTTTCGAAATTACCGCAGTTATCTAAGATACTCTTCAGGTCATTAGTGGACTTACGGGCCTGCTTAAACAGAAGACCGTATCCTTCCCGGCCAATGATTTTGAGGGATGCCCAAGGTTTAAGGCACGCGAAAGGACGGGAGCCTTCAATGGTAAAACGGCCGGTATCCACGGAGTTCCTGCGGATCACATACCTGGAGGTATGCCGGATGAAATGCAGGTCCTTTTCGCTTCGAAAAAGCACGACCCCCATGCTCATGGGGCAGTACAGTAGTTTGTGTGCATCAATGGTGACGGAGTCGGCCTTTTCAATGCCTTTGAACAGGGGACGGAACTCATCCACCAAGAGGGCTGACCCGCCCCAGCACGCGTCCACGTGAAAATGGGCGCCTGCTTCACGGGAGATCTGTGCCAGGGCTTCGAGGTTGTCGATATTTCCCGTCTCGGTGGTCCCTGCAATGCCTACAATAGCAAGGATTTTTATCCTTTCTTTTCCTTTGTCCTCCTTGACGGTTTTTATCCTTCGCCGGAGTTTTTTCAGGTCTATGCGGTTATCGGCATCCACGGGGATGATCAAGACATTTTCTTCTCCCATGCCCAGAAGGTTGGAGGTTTTCTTTATTGAATAATGCCCCCTCGCGGACACTATGATCACGCCTTTGGTGTACCCGTAATGGCGCAGGGCGCGTTCCACACCCGCCATGCGCAGCCCGGGAAAATCCCCCTCAGGCGGAAATGCCTTTTCCCTCGCAACGAGAAGGGCCGTCATGTTTGCAAGGGTGCCGTCGGAAGTGACATTTCCAAGGGCAACGCGGGGGTTCTGGATATTCTTTTTGTAAAACCCGTCCGCCCTGCTAAAAATCAGGCGATGAAGCCATGCCACGAGTTCTCTTTCCACAAAGCTTGAGGCCTTGGCCGTCTCAATTTTGACCTGGTTCTGATTCAGGGCCGCTATAATCATCTCAAGCAGGATCATGAAATAGGGGATTGCGCTGGTCATATGCCCGATATAGTAAGGGTTGCCCACCTTGACCGAATGTCCTATAATTTTGGTCTTTATCTCCGACAGCACATCCTTGATCAGATTCGGCCTGTCCGGAACGGCTGCCTGATCAAAAATCTCGCTCAATTCGGGGAGTGTTATGCTGCTGTGAATACCCCCTTTTTCCTGAAAAAAATCGTGAATCATCTCAAGGAGTTCATGGCCGAACTCGATAAATCTGTCGGGTGAGTCCGGCATGATAAAAAGTTTTCTCAGGTATTCCAGGCTGGTTTTGACTGTTTTGGGGGATTCATTCATGGCAATATGTGCTTACAGGCTTGCACCTTTTTGTTTAGTATTTTATCCTTGCCGGGCCCGACCCTGGGTGCGGTAGTTTAAGGCCCGGAAATTCGCTGGCTCGATTGCGGCGGCGGATTCAGCACACAGGATTTTTTGATATAATGAATTTTTTCACAATAAGTCAAGCCGTTTACAACGAGAGGAATTTTAAATGCCACGAGAATCAATGAAAAATGAGATAGATGAGAGGCTGAAACGATTCCAGGAACGACTCGCCGGCCGTGGAGTAGACGGCGCCATCCTGGTCCAGAAGACAGACCTGTATTACCTTTCCGGCACAGATCAGGACGCCCACCTTTGGGTTCCGGCCCATGGCACATCCCTTTTAATGGTCAGAAAGAGCCTGGAAAGGGCCAGGGAAGATTCCCTATTGGAAGAGATTGTCCCGCTTTCCGGTTTATCTCGGGTCCCCGAACTGATCAGAAAACACACAAAAAAGATACCCAAAAGGCTTGGTCTGGAATTGGATATCCTGCCTTCGAGACTCTATATGTCTTACCAAAGACTATTGCCGGATACGGAAATGGTCGATATCTCCTCATTGATCCGCGGGGTCCGGATGGTCAAGTCGGAATATGAGGTCTCCTGCATAACAAAGGCTGCCGGCATGGCGGACAGCATGTATGAAAAGGTCCCCGGGTTTTTAGCCGAATCGAAGACGGAAACCGACCTGGCCTTGAGACTGGAGGCCTTTTACAGGGGCAAGGGGCACCCGGGTCTTGTCCGCACGCGCACTTTTAATATGGAATGCCTGTACGGGCATGTCATGGCCGGGAAAAGCGGGGCCGTTGCGAGCAATTCGCCCGGCCCCACGGGTGGAAAAGGTCTTGGCCCGTTTTACTCACAAAGTGCGGGAAAGGATAAAATAGGTAAACATGAACCCGTTTTTGTGGACTATGCCGCAAATGTGGAAGGTTACATAGCGGATCAGGCCCGTATTTTTTCCCTGGGAAATCTCCCGGAAAAATTCCACCGTGCCCACAACGTCATGCTTGAAGTCCAGGAAAGGCTGACTGAGAAAGGGAGGCCGGGAGCGAGATCTGGAGATCTTTACTCTTTGGCATTGAAAATTGCGGAAAAAGCCGGTCTTGAGGAGGGTTTTATGGGCTATCCCGACCCGGTCCCTTTTGTTGCGCACGGCGTGGGGCTTGAAATTGATGAGTGGCCGGTTATAGGCCGTAACAGCGATACCATTTTAGAAGAAGGCATGGTAATGGCCTTAGAACCCAAATTTATTTTTCCCGGGCAAGGGGTTGTAGGAATTGAAAATACCTGGGTGGTCACAGAACAGGGTATGAAAAAACTCAACCGGTTTCCGGATGGCATATTCGAATGTTAGCCAGGATCTCATCTTGAGACACCATCCCCTGTCTCAGGATTCGGGGAGGGTCGACGGTTACGTCAAGGACCGTGGATCCCACCTCTCCTTTTGTCTCTCCTCCATCAAGAATGAGATCAACTCCGTGGCCAAGCGAACGCCGGACCTCATCCGCATTCCTGCAAGGGGGTTCACCCGAAAGATTGGCGCTTGTACCGGTGATAGGTGTTCCGATGGCCCGGGCCAGGGCGGTTGCAACAGGATGGCTCGAAAACCGGATACCGATTTTTCCCGTCCCGGCAGTCAAAAGGGGTGAAATTTTGGGGCCCGCGTCAAAGACCAGGGTGAGGCCGCCGGGCCAGAATTCTTTTATCAGTTGACGGGCAACCGGGGGAATGTGGTGGGCATATTGATCCAAAACATCAACGCTATGGATCAGGATAAGGACAGGGCTGCCGTGACCCCTTTTTTTTGCAAGGAAAAGCCGTTTGATGGCCGTTTCGTTTGTAGCATCCGCGGCAAGGCCGAAAAAGGATTCCGTGGGATAGGCCACCAGCCCGCCCGATAACAGGATCTCACTTGCCTCACTGATGGCCCCTTCCGGGTTGCAGGAGGAGTCCACCTTTATCATTCGGGCCGGATGTGTTGACAAATGTTCAGCTCCTTTTGACAAGTCTTTCAAAGCCCCCGAAAGCGGGGTGAGGAGAGTCGAGGTGGCGTTGAAAAACATAGTCTAAGACAGTTTTTTTGAAATGGCAACACACTGTGCATCAGCCAACGTTAAAAGTGCAGATTATACGGAAAGAACCTTGACGAAGCCGAGGATATTGAATATATTTTCGTAAATTTATTTTCATATTTAAATTGAGCCTGAAAAGGGGGGTGAATCAAAATTACAGGGTATCAAGTTAATTCCAAAAATTATACCTTCAGGAGGAAATTACGATGAAAAAATTATTTGTTCTTGCAGTTGCCGTAATGTTTGTTGTTGGCGTTGCCGGTCTTGCCTTTGCAGGGGATAATCCTTTGAGGGCGGCTGAAAAGAAATTCAATAGCGAAATTGCCAGCCTTGTTCCCAGTAATCACATCATTAACGCCCAGCAGTTTCATAAAGTATGGGAAGAAGTGTTAGCCGGAAAAAGGAAGGCGCATCTTATTGACGTGAGAACTGACACGGAATTTGCGGCATTTCATATTGAGGGGACAGATCATGTTATGGCTGGACACTGGTATGTAATCCCCAAAAAGATTAAAGACCCGAATGCCGAAATTTATATCTGGTGCCGTACCCATCACAGGGCCATCACAGGGCCAAGTATATTTCCGGTTTCTTGTATAAAATCGGCTACAAAAATGTCTGGCTGTATGATGAAGGAGTAGTAGGCTGGGCCAAGGCCGGGTATCCTTTTGTCAATGCCCTCACCGGCGACTTCAAGATCATTACATACAGAAAACATCCCTCCAAGGCAGAAAAGTCCTATAAGTGGAGGTTCTGGAATTCTTTTAAATAGGTGTTAAAAAGTGCTTTAACCCCCCGGGGTGGCTTTGCCTGCACCCCGGGGGTCAACTCGAAACCATGGACCTCGTCCATGAGGAGAGCCGGGGAAAACTCAGGATATGGGGCTAATAGATGTTAGCGTTTGGGATTCAAATCAAAGGTGGAGATTGAAATGGGAAAAGTAGGAATTATTGGTGTCGGCCAGAGCGCCTTTGTCCGGGGATACCCCGGTTCAATAAGGGAGCTGGCCTTTGACGGATTCAAGGAGTGCATGCAGGATGCCGGGATAACGACCAAAGATATAGATGCTTCCATTATCTGCTCGGCCCCGGAATATGACAAACAGCGCTCTGCTGCG
>JAFDDR010000029.1 GCA_019310785.1 Deltaproteobacteria bacterium | reverse complement strand
AAGAGCTATAAGTCCATGAAAGAGATGCAGAAGCTCCAGCCCCGCATGGCCAAACTCAGGGAGAAGTACAAAAACGACAAGCAAAAGCTGAATGCGGAAATGATGGCCCTTTACAAGACCTATAAAGTAAACCCCATGGGCGGATGCCTGCCCATGATTATACAGATTCCGGTTTTTTTCGCACTTTTCAGGATTTTGGGGAACGCCATTGAACTGAGGCATGCGCCTTTTATGCTTTGGATAAATGACCTTTCGGCACCGGACCGTTTGTTCAACTTCCCTTTTAGCATCCCCTTCATGTCGCCGCCTTACGGAATACCCGTGCTCACCCTGTTAATGGGCGCCTCTATGTTTTTACAGCAAAAGATGACACCGACGCCCGGCGATCCCACCCAGGCAAAAATCATGATGTTTTTGCCTATCATCTTTACGTTCATGTTTATAAACTTCCCTTCCGGTTTGGTACTCTACTGGTTTATCAATAACATCCTTTCTATTGGCCAGCAGTACCGTATACAAAAAAGCTCCACCTAAGATTTGGAGGACAATTATGGAAACTTTTGAATTTGAAGGAAAAACCGCAGAGGAGGCCATTGAGAATGCCCACCGCCAGCTCAACCTCTCCGAAGATGAAATGGAGATTGAAGTCCTTGAGCCCGGCTCTGCAGGAATCTTCGGCTTAGTGGGCGGAAGAAAGGCCAGGGTCAAAGTCACCATCACAAAAGAAGAACCCAAACCGGCAGTGGAAAACAATGGGTTAGAGATCGCCATAGAGGCACTGGAAAACATCCTTTCCCTCATCCCCATGGAAGGGGTTACCGTCCGGGCACAGAATACGGACGGTACGATTGCTCTCGATATTGAAGGTGATAAATCGGGCCTTTTAATCGGCCGCAAGGGGAGGACCTTAGATGCCCTGCAGTTCATTGTGAACAAGATCGTGAACAAGACATTGCAAAAGCGTACTCAGGTAGTTATTGACTCAGAGAATTATCGTCAAAGAAGGAAGGAGTTTTTGACCCAGATGGCCTTGAAGATGGGCGACAAGGCAAAAAAATCAAGGAAATCTGTGAGCACTAACCTGCTCAATCCCCATGAACGGAGGATCGTGCACATGGCCCTCAGGGATGATGAAAGGCTGGAAACCAGGAGCAGGGGCGAGGGCCTTTTGAAAAAGGTAGTCATCATGCCCGGGAAGTAAAGATCCGGGTCAGGAGGACCATAATTTGGTTATCCCCAGAGGGATTTGCTTTATCCCAAATATCAAATGGTTCGACACGCTCACCATCCTGAGCAAAGTCGAAGGACAAATTCCAATGACCAAAATTCGAAAATCCAAACAATGTCTTGTCCTGGAAGGTTTTGGTAATTGGATATTGGAATTTGAGATTTGTTTGTAATTTAGTGCTTGGAATTTGTATTTTTAGACACAAAAATCCAAGGAAGAGGCATATAGCTCTGACCTCACCCATCGAAGATCCCGTCAAGCGGGAGAGGACCAGGTTCTCAATGGAAAATAAATCAAGCAGGTCATAAGTCCAATCCCGAATTATGCCATATGCCTTCAGACGACGATACTATCACTGCCATAGCAACTCCGGTCGGCCAGGCCGGAATCGGTATAATACGTATAAGCGGCCCGCTCTCTTATGAAATCGCCACAAAATTGTTCAGGCCCAAAAGGTCTGCCCCGGACATTCTAAGTCATCGTCTTTACTTAGGTGACCTGCACGACCCCTCGTCAGGGCACATGATCGATGAAGTGCTGCTCTCCTTTATGAAGGCCCCCCATTCCTACACCAGGGAAGACGTCATTGAAATCAATTCCCACAGCGGGTATCTCCTTCTTTCTAAAATTCTCAAACTCATCTTAGACCAGGGAGCCAGATTGGCCAGACCCGGAGAATTCACATTACGGGCCTTCTTGAATGGCAGGATTGATCTGACACAGGCCGAAGCAGTAATTGATTTGATAAATTCTCAATCGGAGAAGGGCCTTCATTTAGCCTTTCAGCAGATTCAGGGCTCATTCAGGGAGAAGATCGAAAACCTGCGGCAAAAGGCCATTGAGATACTTGCCAGTGCGGAAGTTGCCATCGATTTTCCCGAAGAGGAAACCGGCATTATTTCCAGGGAGGATGGCGTAGCACTAATCGAAAAGGGCCTCGTTGAACCGGTTGAGAACCTGATACAGGCTCACGTAAGGAAAAGGATCTGGGTAGACGGGATCAATACCGTGATCGTTGGACGTGTCAATGCGGGCAAATCAAGTCTTCTCAATCGCCTTCTGAACGAACAGCGCGCCATTGTTACACCGGTTCCGGGCACTACAAGGGACATAATCGAGTCCACCATAACAATTGAAGGCCTTCCATTGCGGCTGATGGATACGGCCGGATTCAGAGAAGTGAAGGATGAGGTGGAGAGGATCGGTGTTGATTTGACCGAGCAAAAATTAGCGGAAGCCGATTTTCTTTTGGTCGTCATTGACCGAAGCCGCCCGTTGAACCGGGATGACCTGAATATAATTGCTCAATCCCAAGGGAAAAAGGGCCTGATCGTGATCAATAAGATTGATCTCCCGGATCTAATGGGAATAGAGGCGGAAAACGAGATGTTTTCGAGCTTTCCCATTGTCAAGATATCCGCCCTTACCGGCCAGGGCCTTGATGATCTGAGAAAGGCCATTGTGGAGTGCCTGCTTGAAGGAGATATAGATATGACGCCCTCTCACGCGGCCGCAAACCTGAGACACAGGCAGGCCCTTACAGACGCGGCCCGGTTTTTCAAAAGCGCAGGCCGTAGCTCAGGGGAAGATGCGCCCATGGAAATTGTTGCATTGGAACTCAAAAGCGGGCTCGATGCATTAGGGGAGATAATCGGAGAGACCGCCACGGAAGATATATTAGACAGCATCTTCAGCCGGTTCTGTTTGGGAAAATAAACCCTAATCCTTAAAATATTCCCGAACCTGCTTGATGGCGCAATACTTGCCGCACATGGTACACACATCGTCTTCGGCCGGGGGATTCTTTTCCCTGTAGGCTCTTGCCTTCTTAGGATCAATTGCCATCTTCATCTGTGTTTCCCAGTCCAGGTTTTTTCTCGCTATGGACATTTGTCTGTCTCTTTCAATGGCGATTTTGTGTCCCCTGGCGATATCGGCCGCATGGGCTGCAATCTTTGTCACCACAACCCCTTCCCTCACGTCTTCCACGTCCGGCAAACAGAGATGCTCCGCAGGAGTCACATAGCACAGAAAGTCTGCACCGGCCTTCCCGGCTATGGCCCCCCCTATGGCACAGGCCACATGATCATAACCCGCGGCAATGTCAGTGACTAAGGGACCCAAAACATAGAAAGGGGCATTCTGGCAAAGCTTTTTCTGCAGTATGATATTCGTTTCAATCTCATTCAGAGGGACATGTCCCGGACCTTCTATCATCACCTGGACATCCTGGTCCCAGGCCAACCGGGTCAGATGCCCGAGTGTTATGAGTTCATGGATCTGGGCCCTGTCGGTAGCGTCAGCGAGACACCCAGGTCTTAATCCATCACCAAGGCTGAGGGTAATGTCGTATTTCCCGGCAATGGATAAGAGTCTGTCATAGTTTTCATATAAAGGGTTTTCCCTGTCATGATGAAGCATCCATGTGGTCAGGAAGGCACCGCCGCGGCTCACAATGTCCGTAATTCTTCCCTGTTTTTTCAACATCTCTATGGCCGCTCTCGTGACGCCGCAGTGAACCGTCATAAAATCAACGCCATACTCTGCCTGGCGCTCGATCACCTCAAAAATCTTGTCAGCGGTAAGGTGGATCAACCCGCCCTTTTCCGTCAGCGGTAAGGTGGATCAACCCGCCCTTTTCCTCGACCGTCTCCACGACTGCCTGATAAATCGGGACCGTGCCTACAGGGACAGTCGATTCCTTAAGGATGGCTTTCAGGATAGCATTCATATCGCCGCCCGTTGAAAGGTCCATCACCGTGTCTGTTCCGGCCTCTAAGGAAACCCTCAATTTTGCCAGTTCCTCATCAAGAATGGCCCGGTCGGAGGAAGTCCCTATATTGGCATTTACCTTGATCAGCAAGCCCTCGCCTATGCCGCAGGGAATGAGACCTCCATGCCTTTTATTGGCCGGAATCGCTACCCTTCCAATTGCCACCTGGTCCCTGAGCCATGCGGCATCCACCTGTTCATTAATGGCTATTAATTCCATCTCCGGCGTAATAATGCCGGATCTTGCTTTCTTCATTTGTGTCATATTTTTTTATTCCTCTTTAACCCTATCCGGGCTTAACCGGTCCAGGCCCTCGCCCACATTCATAACCATGTATTATAGCACTTCTGGTAAAATCATGGGCCATATTTGTGGCAGTAACAACATCTTTGCCTCCGGCCAAAAATGTGGCTAAGGCCGTTGAAAAAACGCACCCGCTCCCGTGCGTGTGTGTTGTGTCAATTTTTGAACCATAAAATCTGTGGAATGCCTTCCCATCGAAAAGGAGATCCATGCATGTATCCTCTAAGTGGCCCCCGGTAACAACCACGTCGGGCCCCATTGCCTGAATCGTTTCCGCGGCCTTTGCCATATCATTCGAGCCGACGACCTTCATGCCTGCCAGGGTCCCCGCTTCAAACAGGTTGGGCGTAACAACACTCGCAAGTGGAAGCAGTTCTTCCTTGAAAAGGGTAATGGCCCTCGGTTCTAACAGATCTTTACCGGTAGAGGCCCTTAAGACAGGATCCAGCACAATATTCACAAGTCCATGCCTTTTAAGCAGTTTTGCAACTTCCTTGACCGCTGCCCCGGAATAGAGCATTCCGATCTTCACTGCCTGGGGAACGACCTCCTCAAGGACGGCCTTAACTTGCTTGGAGATGAACCGGGCTGGAATCTTGTGAACATCTGTGACGCGGAGGGAGTTCTGGGCGGTCACGGCAGTAAGGGCCGTCAGGGCATGTCCCCCGAGGCTGGTGATGGTCTTGATATCTGCCTGAATCCCGGCTCCTCCGGATGAATCCGAGCCTGCTATAACCAGGATATGCTTCATTTTCAGATAATACCAAAAAATCCGCATTCAAATTTTTGTTTCATTGTGTGAGACCTTAAAAAAAATTATCGAACAAAAAAGTTAACAGTACACCCAAAGACTGTCAACCAAAATGTAATGCCCCCATTTTTTTGACGGCTTGACTTTGTCCCGGTGTCTCATATAAATTGAATAAGAAATTTCGAGAACGGTCTGGTTCCAGCAAATTCTTACAGCATCCCGGAGTAATGGAAATGAGAAATATTGTAAAATCCCTTTTCTCTTTAAATTCCACTTCCATCACTTTCTGCGCAACCCTTCTGGTTGTCATCCTTTTTCTGGCCGGCATTCCGATCCTCGACATGATCGAGTTAAAGACCTATGACCTCCGGTTCCTGTCCCGCGGCGCACTGAAGCCGTCATCACAGGTAGTCATGGCGGTAATTGATGAGAAAAGCCTTGATTCGGAAGGTCGCTGGCCCTGGCCCAGGTCCAGGCTAGCGGCTCTCGTGAACGCCCTTTCCACGGACGGAGCCAGGGTAATCGGTTTTGATGTTACCTTTCCGGAACCTGATGAAAATTCCACCCTCAAGTTTATTAATCAACTTGATCATACCATTGCCAACCTGCACATCGAGAACAGAAAACTGGCCGGATTTATAAAAAAGAACAAGATAAAGGCAGACAATGATTCGGCCCTTGCAAAGGCAATCAAGAGCTCTACTGCCGGCGTTGTCCTCGGTTACTTCTTTCATATGAACGAAAAGGATCTTGACTACCGGATTGACCAGAAGGAGATTGACCGGCAGATCGGACAGCTTTCTCATTCAAAATACTCTCTGATTATCTATGAAGACAAAGAGACTGCAATATCTCCTTTTTATACGGGATACTCACCCGAAGGCAATATCGATATCTTTGCCGAAGCAACAAATTATTCCGGCTATATAAACATGATTCCGGATCAGGACGGTGTGGTGCGATGGATGCCGCTCATTATCCGCTGTGGAAAGGATATGGATATCTTTCCCCCCCTTGCCTTGCAATGCGCCTGGCATTATCTGGGAAAACCCCAGTTAATGGTCAAGGTAGCCGGCTACGGGGTGGAAGGGATACAGGTTGGAAAACGATTCATTCCTACCGATGAAAACGGTAGCATGTTAATAAATTATGCAGGCCCGCCCAAGACCTTCCCCCATTTTTCCATCAGTGACATTCTCAAGGGCAACACCCCAAAGGGGACTTTCAAGGATAAGATTATTCTGGTGGGCGCCACGGCCGTGGGCCTTTACGATTTGAGGAATACGCCCTTCAGTCCCGTGTTTCCGGGGCTGGAAGTGCATGCCACGGTCATAGACAACATACTGAAACAGGATTTCCTTAACAAACCTGCATGGGCCAAGGTCTTCGACCTGTTAGCCATAATTATTTTATGTGTCCTGGTCGGCATTTTTGTGCCCCGCTTAAACGCTGTCACGGGAATGTTTTTAGGATTGGGTCTTTTCATCACCCACCTTGTTATTGCCCGTACCCTTTTTGTAAATTCAGGGATATGGTTCAATATTGTCTATCCCCTGCTGGGTCTTTTGATTACCTATACTTCTCTTACCGTTTATCATTATGTTACCGAGGAGAGGGAACGCAAAAAGATCAAGGGGGCATTCAGTTATTATGTGTCCAGTTCCGTGGTCAATGAAGTGCTCAAACACCCGGAGCAACTGAAATTAGGGGGAGATAAAAAGGACCTTTCCGTTCTTTTTTCAGACATCAGGGGGTTTACGAGCATCTCTGAAGGTATGACCCCGGAAGAACTGGTCAACCTCTTAAACGAATATCTGACCGTGATGACGGATATCGTCTTCAAATATGACGGGACCCTTGATAAGTATATTGGTGATGCCCTGATGGCCATTTACGGGGCCCCGTTGGAGCAGCAAAATCATCCGGCCAGCGCCTGCCATTCGGCCCTCGAAATGATGCAAGAACTGAAAAAACTCAACGAAAAATGGATTGCCGAAGGGAAAAGTCCCTTAAATATCGGGATCGGCATCAATACGGGTGATATGATGGTGGGCAATATGGGCTCCGACCAGAGATTTGATTACACGGTCATGGGAGATGCGGTGAACCTCGGGGCCCGCTTAGAGGGCGCAAATAAAAATTACCGGACAAACATCCTCATAAGCGAATTTACCTATGAGAGGGTGAAAGATGAATTCGTTTGTATGGAAGTTGACAGCGTTCGGGTAAAAGGAAAGACACTTCCAGTAAGGATCTACCAGTTATTTGCGCACAGACAGGTCCCCGATGTAGTCGGCCAGGCCATTTCATATTTTCACGATGGGCTTCAGTTGTATAAGCAACAGAAGTGGGATAAAGCCATCAAGACCTTTGAACTGGCCAGGGACCTGCATAAAGACCTGTATGTTGCTCAAGTCTATATTGAACGCTGTCTTGACCTCAAGGTCAGTCCGCCCCCACCGGACTGGGATTGTTGTTACACAATGACGACCAAATAATATGTATTACCAGAAATACTTAAAGGTGTAGTATACCAGCTTTTCATACTCGATGATTACATCCTTTGCGTATCTCCGCGTTTTCCACCAGTCATCCGGCTTGAATTTCGTATGCCGGGAAGGCGCCATCAGGACTTCCACATCATCTTTTTCTAACACCTTTTTAAAGGTCAAAAATGCCCGTCTCGTGTGGATCGAAGATGTAACGATGATAATGGAACGATAACCCTTGTCCCTGACAAAATCTTTGACCGCCCTGGCCTCACCCATCGTACTGTCAATAAAATCGTCACTGACAAGGCAGGCGAGCCCGGGCACACCCAGTTTCTTAAGCATCATGACCAAAAGGTCCCTTGACTCAGGGAAACGGACCCCCCTCTCATTCAATGTTTCGATCCCGTCGGGAAGTTCCTCCCTGCCGATAAAAATATACGGGGCCAAACCTTCCCTGTAAAGGTCTGCGGCCTCAAGGCCCCTTTCAACGGGATCTCCCATCAGACACACTATAAGATCTGCCTTCTTTAGTGAATGCTTGACAACGAGGTAGCTTCCTGCGCTTTTCAGAATCGGGGCATGGAAATAAGAAACAAGAGTGTAGATGATCAGGATGAGGAAAATGGCCCATTTTAAAAGATTAGGTCCGCTGAACTTTTTCTTTTCCGGTTCAATCGGCCTGTTGTCCACATGATATTCCGTCTGCCCCTCTTCTTCGACCCGGTTACCCGGGTCTTCTCCCGTGGAGGGTTCCCCCCCCAACCATTTTGAAAGATCCCTGGCATACGAATTTCTTTCGGAGCCCATGTTAATGCCCGACAATGATGTGTTCATCACGTACCTCTTTTCACGTTTTACGCCTCAATCCCCCCTTTGCAAAAGGATCGGCAAAATTTTAGACAACACGTATTATTTAGTTTGACTTTGCCTTTCAGGGCATTAGCTTTTGTAATGGACAGGCGCCCTTGTTCCGGTATATAAAAAACCAACATCAACTTATAGTACAGACCTCGTAAAAACTATTTAGTGACTTCAATCCCCATAGTTTTTAGGACTTTGCTCAAAAATTGGACATCAGATCGGTCTGGGTTATGAGGTTCAGGGTTCAACGGTTCAAAGGTTTTAGCCCCTGAACGGTGAACCCTGAACCTTGAACCCAAATCTTGAGTTAGAAACGCACCCTTTTGCCCAAAATATTACCCCAAAATCAGCTAAAATTTTCGATGTCTGTAATAGATAGATTTGACGTACCGCCCCATTTAAGAACGAATAGACATGAAAGTCAATTGCCAGGATCATCGCAAATCAATGGAGCTTCTCGGCCTGCAGATGCGGCTCAGAAAGGGCATTGCCAATCCAAAAGAGCAAAAAGAGGTCGAAAAGCAGATCAAGGCCCTTGAAAAGGAACTGAGGATGAACTAAAAGTTTTTTTCACTATCCAGTATCAACGTGACAGGACCGTCGTTCACTAAATAAACATCCATCATCTTCTGAAACTGTCCGGTTTCCACGTGTATTCCCTTTTCTTTCAAGGTCCCGATAAAATGCTCATAAAGCTCGTTCGCCTTTTCTGGCCGGGCGGCTTTTACAAAGGAGGGCCTGCGGCCCTTTCTGCAGTCACCCCAGAGGGTAAACTGAGAAACCACTAAAGCGGCGCCGGCAATATCTATTAAGGAGAGGTTCATAAGATCGGCTTTGTCGGGAAAAATCCTGAGATTGGCTATTTTATTTGCCAAATAATCACAGTCTTTTTCGGAATCATCTTCTCCCACACCGAGAAGAATCAGCAGTCCCGGGCCGATGGCCCCCACGATCCTTCCCTTGACTTCCACTTTAGACTCTTTTACCCTTTGAACCACGGCTCTCATCGTCCGGATACTCCATGATTTAATGTCTCGGAATTTTGGAATATGCCACCCTCACTCATCCTCATCAATCCCTGGATTTACGATTTTGCGGCCTACGACCTCTGGTCCAAACCTTTGGGACTCCTCTATGTTGCGGGATACCTCAGACACTGCGGCTTCAAGATCCGCCTCATCGACTGCTTAGACGTACACCACCCTGGTATGACCGCGGATCCGTCCACCAAAAAACCCACAAGACGCGCATATGGAACCGGAAAATACTGGCGCAGGGAGGTGCCCAGGCCGCTCTCTTTGAAGCATATTCAAAGGCCATACAGTCGCTATGGTATTTCCCTCGAGCTATTTCAAGAAGAATTATCAAAGATTCAAAACCCGAAAGCAATTCTTGTAACGTCTCTAATGACCTACTGGTATCCCGGTGTCGAAGAAGTCATCGGCCTGTGCGAAAAAATTCATCCCCATGTCCCGGTAATCCTTGGGGGTATTTATGCCAGGCTGTGCCACAACCATGCCGTTGAGAACTCAGGGGCAGACCTCGTGGCGACAAATCATAACCTCGACTCACTTTTGGAAATCCTGAATAACTGCGGTATCTCCCTACCCGGGTCTCCTCCCGGTCCGGACCGCACACCCCGTCCGGCCTTTGACCTCCTGACCCGGCCCGAATACATCTGCATTTTGACCTCTACGGGTTGTCCCAACCGTTGCCGGTATTGTGCCAGCCATTTCTTAAACCCCGACCGGATACTTAGAGACCCGGGTGAAGTATTAGAAGAAATCCTGCACTGGCACAGGAATTTTAGTGTCCGCGACTTTGCATTTTACGATGATGCACTCTTAGTGTCATTCGATAAACACCTGGCCCCGCTCCTTGAAAAGCTTGCAAGGCTTGACCTTGGCCTGAGATTTCACACTCCGAATGCACTGCACATCAAAGAAATCACCCAGGGTATTGCCGCTCTAATGCACCGGACCGGTTTTACCACCATACGTCTTGGATTAGAGACATCGGATTTTTCCATTCACCGAGACCTGGATAACAAGGTAACGGAAGGTGATTTTGAGCGGGCCGTAAACAGCCTTCTCAAGGCCGGTTTTGCCAAAAATCAGGTCGGGGCATATATCCTGATAGGATTGCCCGGGCAATCCGTGGATTCGGTATTTGAGACGATAGATTTTGTGGGGAAAACAGGCGCCACACCCTATTTATCCGAGTATTCCCCAATACCACATACGGCCCTGTGGAAACAGGCGGTAAATAACTCAAAGTACGACCTCGCCGAAGAGCCCCTGTTCCACAACAATACCCTGCTCCCCTGCTGGGACGGTTCCCGAATAAAGGAACTTCCCCGACTAAAAAAACGCGTTTTGGGAATCCGCCAGAAATAGGTAATCTATTTTCGTAACTCAGGTTGTCAGGTTCACGGTTCAAGGTTAATCGCTTTGCTGTTTTCTTCAGATCTCCTCTGCAACAAAGAATTCGCTCCAGATTTGTGTGCAATAGCACCTGGTGTGCTGCAAGAACTGGATGAACTATGCATTTGGTTTAGAATCGAACCTGTCTTTCATGAATCTAACCTTGAACCCTGAACCCCTAAACGTTGAACCTGAGCAGTTGCCTATTTTCTGTTGATCACACTTGCAGCATAACCTGCGCCGAAACCATTATCTATATTCACCACGGTCACGCCTGCCGCGCATGAATTGAGCATGCCCAAAAGGGCTGCAATACCATTGAAGCTCGCCCCATATCCCACACTGGTCGGGACCGCAATCACCGGCCTGTCAACAAGGCCGCCCACAACACTCGGGAGGGCTCCTTCCATGCCGGCCACTACCACGATCACGGAAGCCTTCATGACCCTTTCCCTGTGATCCAGTATCCGGTGAAGGCCCGATATCCCCACATCATAGACAGTCTCCACTTCGTTTCCCATAAATCCGGCAGTAACGACGGCCTCCTCTGCCACCGGGATGTCGGATGTCCCGGCACTCATGACAAGGATTTTCCCCCTGCCCGAAATTTTCTTAGGACTCCTGATCAGTGTCAGGGCCCGGGCCCTCTCATGAAAGGTACATTCCGGGAACCTGTTCAGGATTTCTCCTGCTTTGTCCTTGGAAAGACGCGTTACAAGAATACTCTCTTCCTGAGCTATCATTCGTTCCATGATAGCCAGGATATCGGCCACCTCCTTACGCTCACCGAATATGACCTCCGAGAGGCCCCTTCTTAGGCTTCGGTGATGATCGATACAGGCAAAACCGAGGTCCTCAAAAGGAAGCATTTTGAGTCTTTCAAGGGCCTCTTCAACGGTTGTCTTTCCCCGGCTCACGCGATCCAGGAGATCTTTCAGAATATCTTGGTCCAATTTTGATAACCCCCCCCACCCTCCCGCTGTGCGGGATTGATGGACTTTTTACGAGTCCATCAATCTCTGATAACCTCTCTTTGGCCCCGCAGTTTTTTTGCTGTTTCGGCCACCCTTTGGCCGAGTTTCATTACATTATCTTCAGTATTTCAAAGAAATCCCTGTTTTTGCAAAGCAGACATGGAGCGCTGACCTATGGTCGTGACTTGGCTCAGGGCCTGGGTCAGATGAACCACCGATTCCGGCGCCACATGCGAATTGATCATAGCCACTGCCTGATCAATATTCCTTTCAATCCCCTCCCAGTCTTCACCGGCGGCAACGCTCCGGCCAAGCTGAACCTCGTGGAAAATCATGTCAACAAGCATCTTGACAACCCTTTCCGCTCCCTGCTTTTCCGGCTCAGGAAGCCCTCTAAGCAACTCAAGCATCTGGGATGCCCATATAATCCCGGATTTGATCTTTTCACTTTGGGAAAACGCCATAATGGCCTCTTTTGTATTCATACAACTTCCTCCAGAATATTTTTTCAGGAATTAATTTAAGAGTTGTAAATATAACGTTTTCCAATAAAAATCTCAAGCTTTTTCACCTGTTACACAACACTCACAACACATTTTACCTTGACCCGGCCCTGTTTCCTTTATATAACATCCATAATTTTTTCTTGATTGAAATCGAATCGAAAAAGGACAGGCAACATGTATAATGCAAGTGATTTAAGAAAAAACCTGAAGATTCAAATTGAAAACGAACCGTATGTCATCACTGAATTCCGGTTTTCCAAACCCGGAAAGGGACAGTCCCTTTACCGCTGTAAACTGAAGAATATGATAACCGGGGTTATTCTCGACCGGACTTACCGGTCAGGAGATACGTTTGAGCAGGCTGTCCTGGAAGAACGCAGAATGCAGTATCTCTACAACCAGGAAACCGAATTTTGTTTCATGGACGTGGAAAACTATGAACAGGTTTTTCTTTCCTTCGACCAGATAGGGGATGCAAAAAATTACCTTACCGATAATTTAGAGGTGGACATTCTCCTCTTTGAAGGCGGTCCCATAGGAATTACCCTGCCAAACTTTGTTGACCTTACGGTTACCAGGGCAGACCCATGGGTAAAGGGTGATTCCGTTGCCGGCGATACAAAACCCGTCACAATGGAAACAGGCTATGTTCTCCGGGTCCCCCCCTTTGTCGAAGAAGGGGGCAAAATAACAATTGATACACGAACCGGGGAATATGTCACCCGGGTCAAAGAATAACCCTCTTCCGGCAAAAAAAATGATATTGGCCGGCCGTAAACGATATCTGTGGCTGCGTGCCCGTATGATCCAGGCCACGCGGCTTTTCTTTGTTGAGCACGATTATTTAGAGGTGGAAACCCCCCAACTCATCCCGGCCCCTGCCCCCGAACCCCACATTCATGCCATCAGCGCGGGCAGCCTTTTTCTGCATACCTCTCCCGAGTTGTGCATGAAACGGTTGTTAGCGGCAGGTTACCCTAAGATATTCCAGATCGGCAAATGCTTCCGCAGTGCCGAACGGGGAGACCTTCACCTGCCCGAGTTTACCATGCTTGAATGGTACCGGACCGGAATAGACTATATGGCCCTCATGGAGGAATGTGAGTTCATGATTCTGTCGGTGTCCCGCAGGCTTGGCGCGGGTGACAGGATCAATTATCAGGGCATGGAGATTGACCTGAAATGCCCATGGGAAAGGCTTGCAGTCAGCGACGCATTTGATCGCTTCGCCTTCCTGACACCGGAAACAGCCCTTGCGCAGGGAATCTTCGACAAAGTCATGGTCGAAAAAATAGAACCTAACTTAGGCATAAGCATGCCAACTATTCTCTATGATTATCCCGCCCCCTTAGCTGCATTGGCCCGCTTGAAGCCCGGCAATAAAAAAATTGCAGAGAGATTCGAAGTCTACATTGCCGGGTTGGAATTAGCCAACGGTTTTTCCGAATTGACCGATGCACGGGAGCAAAGGGCCAGGTTCGAAAGGGACCGGAAACAAAGATCTGATTCGGACAAACAGGTATATCCCATGCCCGAGAAATTTTTGAAGGCCCTTGAAAAAATGCCCCGGGCTGCGGGCATCGCCCTTGGCGTGGACAGGCTCGCAATGATATTCGCCGACAGGGCCAGAATCGACGACGTGGTTACGTTTACACCGGAAGAAGTATAGAAAGCTGTCCGAGAACTCAGTAAAGACGTCATTTCGAGCCCCGCAATGCGGAACGAGTAATATTATATATTGTGCAAAAAATACGTAAGTTTGTAATATTTTAGCTGTTTGAAAAATCGAACAATATTGCACCTTCACTGCAAGGGTAAGGTGGCCAGGTTTAGATATTGCCTTGAAAAATGCCTCACCCTTGAAAAGAGCTAAAGTATAACGCAAGTTTTAGATTTCTCCCTGCGGTCCAAATGACAAAAAAACCCATTCCCGGACAGCCTCCTATGATTTTCTTGATTATTAGAATATTTCATTATATGATTTGTCTTTATGTGTGCCTTAGATAAAGGTTAGGCAAAATTTCAATTTACAACCTGCAACGATTTTTTTATGGAAACTTCAACAACCCGGAAATTAAATAATAAGCTTACGATATACTCGACCCCTGTTAAACAGTTAAGGTGCCTGTCTTGCGGAAAGTATCAGATAAAACCCGGCAGGCGCTATTGCTCAAAGGAATGCCGCCAGCAACTCAACTGGGTCCTTTCCCTCTCAAAAGGGCTGCTAAAGGCATTTAATGCGAGGTATGCAGCCTTTTCCTTCTCAGAGGATCACGTAATACTGGACGTACTTCCTGTCTGGTCAAAGGGTATTTCCAGGTTTGCTTTAGAGAGGGCCAACAACAGAAAACCGGCTGAGGACCTGAAAGATCTCATCCTTGAATCCGGAAGAGAATGGCATCACATGGTGGAAAACAATAATTCAAGAAGCTATGCATCCCTCTTTCTGATTGAGAAGAACCAGAAAAAGAATATTGATCCCAAGAGCATAAAGCCTGACAGGAAAGCCCGTTTGAGGCTCTCCAAACAGGAAAAAAAATGTCTGAAGATCCTTAAGCTTGAGAGGGAGGATTTATCCTCTGAGGGGCATGCAGTCAAGATAAAGTCCGCCTATAAAAAAATGGCAAAGGTGCATCACCCGGACATCGGCGGAGATGCGGAAAAATTCAGGCAACTAAGTGACGCCCACAAGCAAATGCTCATGTGGGCGGAGGACCCACAGTACACTTCCAGAAAGGCGCTTCACGATTGCTGGTCCTACGACGGAGCCACTAACCGATGGTCTCCACCACTGTGAGTTACCCGATCACCACTCCCTGACCTCTCAACCCCATGAATCCTTTGAAAATCAACGAATCTTTAGAATATGGCCCTAAATTGTAAATTGACAACAAATTGCATTGATGATATTTATAAAAATTATTTTATTAGTCAGGGTTCGGGCAATTGTTGGGAAATGACCGGAGTTTACTACTTCTAACCGTTAGGGATGAGGAGACAGCCGATGGCAGGAGACAGTGAAAAGAAGTTTATCCTTTGGTTCAGTGAGGTCGGCATAGGGGACGTTCCGTTAGTGGGCGGGAAAAACGCTTCTTTGGGTGAAATGTACCAGCAGCTTAAAAGCAAGGGTATCAGGGTCCCCAATGGCTTTGCTATTACAGCCTATGCCTACCGTTACTTCCTGAAGTACGCCGGCATTGAGGAAGAAATCAAAAAAATATTGAAGGATCTGGACACACACGACATTCCAGGCCTGATGAGGAAGGGCAGGGAGGTCCGCGAAGTAATTACACACGCGGAAATCCCCCCTGATCTGACCCAGGCCGTTTACTCGGCCTATGACAAATTAGCGGCAGAGTTCAGTCAGGATGGCGCTTCGAATGTGGACGTGGCCATCCGGTCATCGGCAACGGCCGAAGACCTGCCCGATGCCTCGTTCGCGGGCCAGCAGGATACCTATTTGAATATTCGGGGAAGGCTGAGTGTCCTCGATGCCTGCAGGAAGTGCTTTGCCAGCCTCTTTACCAACCGTGCCATTTCCTATCGTCACGATAAAGGGTTCGGCCAGTTCGAGGTTTCTCTCTCAATAGCAGTACAAAAGATGGTGCGGAGTGACTCTGCCTATTCCGGGGTCATATTTTCCATTGATACGGAGACCGGTTTTAAGGATGTGGTTTTCATTACAGCCGCATACGGCCTCGGTGAAAACGTGGTGCAGGGGGTGGTCAATCCCGATGAGTTTTATGTATTTAAGCCCACCCTGAAGCAGGGCAAACGTGCCATCATCAGCCGCAAGGTAGGAGACCGGGATATCAAAATGGTCTATTCCATGGAAGACGATGCGACCGTAAGAAACGTGGCTACCACATTGCCTGAAAGACACCGTTACGTGCTTGAGGAGGATGAAATTCTCAAACTCGCGGAATGGGCGTGCATCATTGAAGACCACTACAGCGAGGAAGCCGGGTATTTCAAGCCCATGGATATTGAATGGGCAAAGGACGGGGACGGTGTGAATGTGGGCACGGGCGAGCTTTATATTGTCCAGGCGAGGCCCGAGACCATCCATTCTCAACTGGATGCAGCTACCTATGAAAATTACCGGCTCCTTGAAAAAGGAGAGGTCATGGTCACCGGGACCGCGGTTGGTACTAAGATCGGCCAGGGGGTGGCCCATTTGATCCACTCAACCCTTGAAATGGATCAGTTCAATGAAGGGGAAGTCCTCGTCACGAGCATGACCGATCCCGACTGGGAACCGATCATGAAAATCGCTTCCGCCATTGTAACCAATAAAGGGGGCCGCACCTGTCACGCGGCCATTGTTTCACGCGAATTGGGTATTCCCTGTGTCATCGGCTCTGGAAACGCGGATGAACTGATCAAGACAGGTGAGGAAGTGACTGTTTCATGCTGCGAGGGAGAAACGGGGAATGTTTACAGGGGTCTTCTGAAGTTTAAAGTGGATAAGTTCAACTTAGAGGAGATGCCCAAAACGAAAACCAAGATAATGATGAACGTGGGCATGCCGGAAAAGGCGTTCTCCCAGGGCATGATCCCCAATGCCGGTGTTGGGCTGGCCAGGGAGGAGTTTATTATCAACTCTCACATCGGCATCCACCCGCTTGCCCTTATCGAATATGACAAGCTAAAGGAAAAGGCCCAGAACGATCAGAAAATAGCGGGGGTTATCTACAGCATCGATCAGATTACCGCGGTCTATGAGAACAAACAACAGTTTTTTATTGACAAACTCGCAGAAGGAGTATGCCGGATCGCGGCAGGATTTTATCCCAACGATGTCATAGTTCGTCTTTCCGACTTCAAGACCAATGAATATGAAAACCTTCTTGGCGGGTATCTTTATGAACCTACTGAGAGCAATCCCATGATAGGCTGGCGCGGGGCCTCACGTTATTATGACGAAAAATACATGCCTGCCTTTGAGCTCGAGTGCATTGCCCTTCACAAGGCCCGCAGCGAGGTGGGCCTTAGCAATATCAAGGTGATGGTCCCTTTCTGCAGGACGCCAGAAGAAGGCAAAAAGGTGATCGCGATTATGAAAAAGTTCGGGCTTGTCCAGGGCGAGGAGGGCCTTGAGGTCTACGTAATGTGTGAAATCCCCAGCAATGTAATATGCGCAGACCAGTTTGCCGACATCTTTGATGGTTTTTCCATAGGCTCCAATGACCTGACACAGCTTGCTCTTGGTCTTGACCGGGATTCCGCCCTTGTTTCCCATCTCTATGACGAGAGAAACGACGCGGTAAAGCGGTTGGTAAAACAGGTGATCGATGTGGCCAAACAAAAAGGGAAAAAGATCGGTATCTGCGGGCAGGCCCCCAGTGATTTCCCCGATTTTGCCGATTTTTTAGTGGAGTGCGGCATTGATTCCATGAGCCTGATCCCGGATACGGTTATCAAGACCCTGTTGGCTGTTGCGAAAAAGGAAAAAGAACTCGGGATATCGGTGGAGAACGAATAACCCATGGAGTCCATAAGAATCTTGGGGACTGGTTTTTATGTGCCGCCAAAAGTCCTGACCAATGCTGATTTACAGAAAATGGGTCTTGACACTACGGATGAATGGATAGTTCAGCGGACCGGTGTGAGCGAGAGAAGAATTGCCGATCAGGACGTAACTACTGCGGACATGGCCCGTGAGGCATCCCTGAAGGCCCTTGACATGGCCGGAATGACGGCCCAGGATCTTGATCTTATCATAGTGGCCACCATCACTCCGGATACCGTTTGTCCATCAGCCGCCAACTGGCTTCAGGCAAAACTGGACGCACCCCAGGCCGTGACATTTGACGTCACCGCGGCCTGTTCCGGTTTTATATTCGCCCTGAACGTGGCGGAACAGTATCTTAAAAACAGGACGTGGAAACATATCCTTGTGGTTGCATCCGAGGTCATGACCCGGACCCTTGACTGGACGGACCGGAACACCTGTATCCTCTGGGGTGACGGGGCAGGCGCCGCTGTTTTGACCTTAGGTGAAGAGGGCCACGAGATTCTGTCCACCCATATCCACACGGATGGGAAAAACGGCCAGGACCTCTTAATGCCGGGTGGTGGGTCCAGGACCACCCCTATCTCCCATGAAAGTGTGGACAAAAAGCTTCACACCCTCCAATTGATCGAGGCCAATGCCAGCTTCAGGGTGGCGGTAAGGCATTTTATCGAGTCCATCAAAGAGGCCGCTCAGTTCAACAACGTGGCTGTGGAGGATATCAACTGGTTCATTCCTCATCAGGCAAATCTCAGGATGTTTCACTCCATAGCCAAGACCTTAAAGATCCCTTTTGATAGGTTTTACGTGACTATCCACAAGTACGGCAATATCTCTTCCGCCTCCTGTGCCATTTCTTTGGCCGAGGCCGTTCAGAACGGAATCATCAAAAAGGGTGATTTAATCTGTCTTCCCGTTTTCGGAGGTGGATTGACCTGGGGCAGTGCGCTTATAAGGTGGTAGGCGGTTGGCTATCTTTCGGATTGTGAAAAACCTACGATAACACATCATGTAAATCCTGTTATCCTGTCTAAAGGTCTTTTAATACAAAAAATTAAGCAATGATAAAATCCATGAATATAGCCTGGTGGGTCGAGCGCTGGAGTGAGCTCCATCCCGGCAAGAAAGCTATCCTCTATGAAGGAAAGAAGATAAGCTATTCTGAACTCCACAAAAGGGCCAACCGGACCGGTTGCTGGCTCCAGTCCCTTGGCATTGAAAAGGGTGACAGGGTGGCCGCCATGCTTAACAACTGCCCCGAATTCATTGAGATCTATTTAGCGTGCTCCCGCTTAGGGGCCATTTTTGTGCCCATCAACTTTCGGCTGATTGGACCGGAACTTGATTATATACTCGGAAACTCCCGGCCCAGGCTTTTCGTATTCGGTAACGACTATGCCGAAACCATAATGGAGCTTGACCTTAACAAGGCCCGGCCCCTGATGCTGCTTGCAAATGTCGGCAATCATTCAAGTCACGCAGGAGTCCTGGAATACGGCAGAGAAACAGCAGAATTTGACGGGCAGAAACCCTTTCTCACCAAATCCTTAGGCCCTGCCAACCCGGAAGAACCGCACGTGATCATGTACACATCCGGGACCACGGGCCGGCCCAAGGGTGCGGTACTGTCTCACCGCAAGACCTTTTTTAATTGCCTGAACGCCGACATCTTCTTCAAGCTCCACTTTGACGATATCATGCTCATCATCATGCCCCTCTTTCATTCCGGTGGGCTCTTTATCCAGGCATCCCCCATCCTTTACAAGGGCGCAACCATGATCATCCATCCAAGGTTTGATCCCAACAGAACCTACCAGGATATCGAACGCTTCGGAGTGACTAAGTTTTTAGGCGTGCCGACTGCCTACAGGGCACTTCTTAACACCGACCAGGAGAAAAAAGGAGACCTCTCTTCCCTGAAAGTCTGTGCCATCGGCGGGGAAAAAGTACCCCATGAGCTGCTGGCACAATGCAAGGAGGCCCGGTTTCCGGTCCGTCAGATTATGGGGCAGACAGAGACATCCATCCTTTTATGGGCCTCGGAAGAAGACTCGCTTCGCAAGCCGGGCACAGTGGGCCGGCCCGTGTTTCATGCTGAGGTGGATCTTGTGGACCGGGAGGGCAGACCGGTTAAGCCCGGGGAAGTCGGGGAAATCGTGGTCCGGGGTTCCATCATGATGAAGGAGTACTGGCACGACCCTGTAAGGACCGAGAAAACCATCAAAAGCGGATGGCTTTACACCGGCGACCTGGCTAACATGGATGATGAAGGATACTTCTACCTCGTTGACAGGGCCAAGGACATGTATATCTCGGGCGGTGAAAATGTCTACCCCGCAGAGGTGGAGGGAGTATTGAGGCAGCACCCGGAGGTCGAAGACGTGGCCGTGGTAGGTGTGCCGGACGAGACCTGGGGAGAAACCGGACACGCATTTATCATACGCAAAAAGGGTTCAAACCTGAGCGCCGGGGACCTGAACTCATATTTTGATGGTAAACTTGCCCGCTATAAATGGCCCGGGAAGATAGTTTTCTGTGAGAAATTCCCCCGCACCTCGTTGGGAAAGCTTCAAAAGTCGGCACTTGTCCATTCTTCAGCCCCCTCTACTTAGGTTCACGGTTCAAGGTTCACGGTTAAAAAACGATGAACATAGACCAGTATGAAGATAAGGCAACCAACCATGAACCCTGAACCCCAAGGGTTATTTTTATTTTTTGTCCTTCTTTTTCTTTGCTTTTGAAGGCGTTACAGGTCCGGGAAGCATAGAGCACGTTCCCTTGTCATCGCGATATGGAACAGACTTTAAAAACAGACCGACAGCCCCGGTCTCCCCTATTCGCCAGAGACGTCCCGTAGCCGTATCAAGCATAAACTTGTCCTTGCCGGAGTTTGATATCTGGCCAAAGACAAACCTCCCGCTTGAAGAGGACAGGATCTGTTGTTGTGATTCCTGTGCGCCCTTCTTGGACATGATTCCAAAGGGTTGCGCGCAAACGACCGCGGGGTAAATCAGAGTACAAAATAGAACTATTATGGCCATTCGAACAATCTTTCCGTATCTATCCATATCTTAAACCTCCTGTTGCAGTAATATCTTAGGCCAAAAGAACCTAACCCCCAAAATCCCGCAATAAACCCCTTTTCCTGTTCCTATTGTATAGGAATTTGGTTTTCATGCCTAATGATTTTATGAGAACAGTCACCATTTGGCCCGACTAAACCAGAAAAACCACAATCTCCGCCTGTCCCCTTTTTCTTTATTATCGTCAATACCCTTAGCACAAACATCATTTTCTCTTCCCATAACCCAATTTCTGTGATATGCTTTTTGATTACAATCGAAAAAATATATGTTGAGAAAGGAGATTTATTTAATGAAGAACATAGAAATGACCGTTGAAGAGGAGACCCTTATTATTAAAGTAGATCTATCCAAGGACTTCGGTCCATCCAAGTCGGGTAAGACCATCATAATAGCTTCCACGGAGGGGAATGTTTCCGTTCCGGAGAGGGAGGAGAAGATAGGGTTGAATATTTATCGTTATCCCCCTAAATGAGTGTTTATTTTACCCTCTCCCCTTTTATATCCTCACCATCTGGATAGCAGCCTTGTCTGCCGATCTGACGTCCTTTGCCCTGTGCCTGCCCCATGAAATGCCTTTTTTCTTTCTATTTCATCGGGGTCGTCTGTTTTCCTGAATCAGCAGTCTGGGACTTGCCCTTTTTTTAAAAAGCGCTTGTAACTTACCTTCCCATTTCGGAACCCTAAATTTTAGATTTAGGCAAGTTTTTGAACAAATCCGGAAGGATACTATACCGTTTAGATCTACGATATCCAACAGCCTGAAAACCGAATCACTTCTTGATATTCTTCCGATATCACAACATCATGAAAGCTGGAGGTAGGCAAAATATCTCAGATTTCAAAAGGCATAATTTCTATAGCACATTATTCTCTTATCACAGGTTTGGGTGCTGCTGTGATCAGTGGTATATATCACACGGTTGCCTAATACGGGGGCCATAGAGAATTTGTTTTGGAATAGTCTTTTTTCTTGACACAAAGCGGTTTTTTTGCAACTTTGGTTGAAAATTAGTCAAAAAATGGAGGTTTTTCAACCTAAAAAATATGACACATGCGTACACAACAGATTTGGTGATGAAATTAACGGGGGCAACGTCAAACCAATTGAAGTATTGGGTTAGAATCGATCTCATTCGCCCCGAGATAAATGGAAGACGCGCCTTTTATTCGTTCAAGGATATTGTCAAGTTAAGAGTTTTAGTTTCTCTGCGAAAAAGAGGGTTAAGTCTCCAGAAAGTGAGATTCGGCATAACGCGTCTTTCGGAGATATTACCGGATGACGAGCCGCTTTCACGATTGATTATCTATACCGATGGCGAGGATATGATTGTTCTTGAGAAAGGAAAGTACTTCAGTGCCATAACAAAACAGCATTATTTTCGATTTGATACTGAGCAAATCGGAGCGGAAATCATTAAGCTGATGGCAGACGAAACCAGACAGGCGAATCCAAAAAGGGCGGTATCAGTATCATGATAAATACCCGCTCACTGGAAATTCCGGAGGTGCAATAATGGCCGGTAAATGGAAAGAGGTTGTAAGACTGACCTTTAAGGGAGAACGATTTCGCGACCATGCTCTTGATTTGCTGGCCTTGAGTGAATTGAGCCAATTTCAGAAGATGGTGGCGGAAACCGCTAAAACACTCTGGCGAACAGCAAATCCCGATCGCGAACGCTTACCTCACCATTTTGAAGAGAGGATGCGTTTGTGTTTGAGAAGGATAGAGGATGGCAGTGCGACCGCGCCGCTTGAAGTATTCATGGAAGAACAAGACCAGACGAGCTTCCTTGAACCTGAACCTTTTGAGATAAACGAGGCCGTCAACTTGGCCCATGAAGTATTCGAAGCCATAGGTTCAGACGCAGAGCTGCCCGAAAAGTTTCCTAGAGCACTGTTGCCGGAATATACCAAATGGGGCCAGACCCTTGCCGATGATGAGTCGGTGGAGATGCAGGTGGCTGAAAAAAAGCCAGCGTATTTAACATTGGCACACAGACAAAAGCTTGAGACTTTTTTTGAAACACCCTATGAAGATCATGTTGAAATCACAGGAGAAGTATTTGAAACCGATGTCAAGAAGGGACGGTTCCAGCTCTCCTCAGGCGAAGACACTATCGTTACAGTAGTTTTCACCCCCGAACAGGAAGACCAGGTTACTACAGCCCTCAAAGAGCATAGGACAATTCAAATGTTTGTAAAAGGCTCAGGAGAATTTTCGGCCCAAGGAAAACTCCTTCGGATTTTAAGGGTGGATGAATTAAGGCTTACTAAGGATGAGGAAACATACGATCGAACTGCGCGGCCAATTGAAGAGGTGTTGAGTGATCTTGCGAAGGAAATTCCCCAGGAAGAATGGGACAAGCTTCCGAACGACCTGAATGATAATTTGGATCATTATCTGTATGGGGTTCCAAAAAAATGAAAAAGGTTTTTGCTGATTCTCATTACTGGATCGCTTTAGCCAAGCCGCGTGATCAATGGGAGAAGGCGGCTAAAGCCGCCAGGGAGCTGTTAGGCGAGGCATTAATCGTTACAACGGACGAAGTCTTGACCGAGTTCTTGGCCGCCCTTTCAAGTGTCAAGTATTTGCGACAGCTGGCAGCAAAAATGGTCCGTTCTATACTTGAAAACCCAAACGTAAAAGTTATCCCTCAAACCCGTGACTCTTTCTTGAAGGGATTGACTTT
>JAFDDR010000190.1 GCA_019310785.1 Deltaproteobacteria bacterium | reverse complement strand
GATATGCTTATTGTCGCCCACGACAACACAGGCCACTTTCCCATTTCGGGTCATGAGGAGGGCAACTTGGCGTTTGATCTCGCTGGATATTGCGGAAATCTGGCGGGTCAGTTCATGGGAAATAATCTCACGGGAGGATATCCGGCGGCGGTAGAGATTCTGAAGCCGTTTCTGCTGGCTGGCCTTGAGGCCGCCTGTCTTGCCGTGTACTTTCTCTATGATTTACCCTTTAAAAATAAGGTTGGTTGATTAAGCACAACCATTCAGTCAACTATTCAATCATTTTGCTCCTCAATTACTCAATTCCCTTAAACCGGTGGCGACTCTTCCGTATAATCTCCAAAGGCCGTAAGTTCTTTTCGAAAAGTTAATTTAAAAAAGCCGGTGGGCCCGTTCCTTTGCTTGGCCAGAATAATCTCGGCGATATTCCGGTTTTCTTCCGTATCGGGATGATAAAGCTCGTCCCTGTAAATAAAGGCAATCACATCCGCATCCTGTTCAATTGCCCCGCTTTCTCTCAGGTCGGCTAACTGGGGTCTCTTGTTGGGCCGATCCTCCACCTTTCTGTTTAACTGGGAAAGGGCCATGACGGGCACATTTAGGTCCTTTGCTAATGCCTTCAACATCCTGGAGACTTCGGATATTTCAATCTGCCGGGATTCAGCCGACCTGCGGCCCTGGATCAACTGCAGGTAATCCACGATCACAAGGGTCAAATCATTCTTTTTCTTCAGCCGCCTGCACTTCGCCTTCATCTCGAGAACGCTGATCCCTGAGCTATCATCAATAAAAATGGGGAGTTCCGACAGGCGATTGGCAGAGTGTGTCAACCGCTCCCATTCCTTATCCCTCAACATTCCGGTCCTCAGTCTGGTGGCGTTTATGCCGGCGTCAAACCCCAACATCCTGATACCCAATTGCTGTTTGGACATCTCCAAAGAGAAAACAGCCACCCCCTTCTTGGTCTTTTGAGCTGCATTATATCCGATATTCAATGCTAAGGCCGTCTTTCCCATGCTGGGCCTGCCCGCAATAATGATCAGATCCGAAGGTTGCAGACCTGCCGTCAATCGATCGAAGTCCGCAAAACCGGTCGGCACACCGGTCACGTACCCCTCAAACTCCGATACACTCTCAAGCTTCTTGAAACTGCCCTTTATGATGTGCTCCAGGCTCTCAAAACCCTCCCTGACCTGCTCCTCGGCAATATCAAAAATGGATTGTTCGGCCAACTCGAGAAGATCTTCTGTCTCTTCCCATTCCTGAAAGCAGGATTCGGAAATGGCCGAGCACTGCCCTATGAGCTTTCTTCTTATGGAGAGGCCCTTGACGATTTCTGCATGGTAGGCGATCCCGGCAGATATTGAGACAGACTCCACCAGCGAAACCAGATAATCGGTTCCTCCTGCTTTTTCCAAAAGATTTTTTTTGGTAAGGAATTGGGAAAGGGTAATCATGTCGATGGGCTCGCCAAGATTGTACAACTCGGCCATCCCCTCGAAAAGAGACATATGGGCTTCACGGTAGAAATCATCAGGGGATAATATATCCATGACCTGATTCATGGCGTCATTGTTCATCAATATGCCGCCCAATATGGCCTGCTCCGCCTCAAGATTATGGGGCGGAACCTTCAACTGTGTTGGAGCTATTTTCTCTCTTGGTTGAGCCATTTGCGGGTTACCGATTGGGAGTTACGGTTTTTAGCCCTCTTTCTCTTCCTTTGGAATCACAACAACTTTTAGAGAGCCTTTCACCTCGGGATAGATCTTGATTGTGGCCTCGAATTCCCCTAAGGTTTTTATGGGCTCTTCCAGGACTATCTTTTTCCGGTCAATGATCACACCCTGCTTTTCCAGGTTAGAAGCGATGTCCATAGTGGTAACCGATCCATACAGTTTTCCCTCTTCACCCGCCTTCTGTGAAAAGGTGACCTCCATCCCCTCGATCTTATCCTTGAACTTTACTGCCTCCTCTTTGGCCCTCAGCCTGTTGACCTCAATTTTTTTTCTTTGCATTTCAAGGACTTTCATGTTTTGAAGGCTGGCTTCAAGGCCAATACCTTTGGGGATCAGATAATTACGCGCATAGCCCTTAGCCACATTCACAACATCCCCTTCAAGACCCAAGTCATCCACATCCTGTCGCAAAATAATTTCCATATGTATTTATTCCCTCCGTCAGTTATCCAGTCTCCTGTGAATTTTTCTGAAATCAACCCACTGATCAAAGAGCCCGGCAAGAGCCAAAACTCCCAAGAAAAGCTGTTGAATCATAATTAACATGTAGACGCCGACCCTGATCCAGGGTGGAACATGATATTTATTCAAGAAAAACAGAATAATGGACAGCCCGTGAAAAAGATAAATGGCCATCATGATGATCAGGGCATTTATAGCAAATAATTGTATACCGCCTGACAACAAAAATAAAGCAAAACCTGAAGCAATCACTCCCCAAACCAGATGATCCGGTGCCTGCCAGCGGTCCATGAGGAAATAGTCGGGATATTCAAGTTTTCCTATCCTGAATATCGGCCTTGCCATTACGATATTGAGCCAAACGGCAAATCCTGTGCCGATAATCATAAGAGATGGATAAATTTTGGCTATTGTATCCACAAATGCCTTGCCGTATGCCTCGAACTCAACCGCCTTTTCCTGGGGGACTCCCATCTCTTTGTATATCTCAATGGCGGCCTGCAAATGATCACGCAAATAGCTGAGCATCATTTCCAGGGGTCCCATATTTTTCGAGAGTGCAATAAAAGAAAGAAAAGCAAGGCCCAGCAACACCATAAAGGCAGTTGCAAAAAAGACCGCCTGTCCGATGCTCACCTTTCTCCTGAAAAGCTCGGACAGCACAAGCCCCAAAAGACCAAACTCCGATGCAAAAATGATGATTTGCGGATACCCAGCTAACTTCGCAATCAGGGCGATGATGAAGATAGCCAGAGCAGCAAGCTTCACGCCCTGGAAAAAACCCAATTTGGTTGAGTAATAAAGAAATGGTAAAGGGGTCAGCAGGCTAAAAAAGGGGCCAACAAAGGGAATCGAAGCGGAGGCTAAGAGAAAAAAAGCGGCCCAGCCCACACACCCCAGCACGTGTATCATTTTCATGGGATCTCTGGAGCGGAACACACCGATTACTTCAAAAACCTATCTTCAGCGTTGTTCCATGGGGTTTTGAAATTACACAATAGATGTGGTATAAGGCAATAAAGCCATGTTTCTGGCCCTTTTGATTGCCACAGTGAGCATCCGTTGGTGTTTTGCACAATTACCCGAAATCCTGCGCGGTGTGATCTTTCCCCGTTCAGTTGTGAAATATCTGAGGGTCCTGGGGTCCTTGTAATCGATCTCGAGGTTGCTGTCCGCACAAAACCTACAAATTTTCCTTCTGTGATAGGTCCTTTTGAATCTGCCTCTATTTTGATTTCTACTATCAGTTCTGCTGTTTCTATTGTACGCCATTTTCACCCTCTTCTTTTGAGATCGTTTCTGATGAGGTCTCGGACTCTTCTACGTCATTCTCCTTGGCCTCTTCTCCCTCTTTCTCCTTGGTCTGTTCGCCGACCTCTTCCTTGACTGCCTCTGACTGTTGCTTTAGTGCGTCAGGGTCCGCACTGTCACTCAGTTTGATGATCTGATACTTGATGATCCTCTCATCTAATTTGAACTCCCTTTTGAGTACGGTGATGAGGTCCGGATCCCCGCAGTAACTGAGCAGCACATAATAGCCTTTATCGAATTTTTTAATCTCATAAGCTAAAGTTTTCTTACCCCATTCATCAACCTTGACAATCACGCCCTTATTTTTTTCGACAAGATCGTTAAACTTGGTTACTACATCACTATAGTCTTCATCCGCCAAATTAGGGTTGATAAGATAAAGGGTCTCATAATACCTCATACAAATTTTCTCCTTTCGGCCTTTCTAATCAGGAATTTTTATTGGTCCCCAAAATGAACGGCTAAAAAATCAATGGGGACAAGGAGCAATTTATTCAAAACGATATTTAATAACAACGCAATATTGCATTGTCAAGAGATTTTCAATCGTTATACCCTTATCCATTGACATAACGGCATACTATTCTGTAAAACGATGGCCATAGGATCGGAGTAAATAATTGCAATATCAGTAAAAACCAAGGCCCATCGGGTATCCTGTTACGCGGGGGACCAGGTTTTCAATGGAGAAACAAAAACCATGTGGGATAAAGAACTACGAGTTGCAGGGCAAGCCGCAAGGGCTGCCGGTAATGTTTTCAACCGCACCTTCGGCCGGGTTCATAAAATCATGAAAAAAGGCGATATAGACCTTGTCACCGAGGCAGACCTTGAGGCCGAGAAAACCATTTTAGAGATTATTCGCCGTAACTTCCCCCGGGATAACGTCCTTACGGAAGAAACGGGGCTGCATGGCGATATTTCGGATAGAATATGGATCGTCGATCCCCTGGATGGGACAACCAATTTCGCCCACGGATTCCCCTTTTTTGCGGTTTCTATCGCCTTAGAGATAAAAAAAGAGATCATGCTCGGAATCGTGTATAATCCCTATATGGAGGAATATTTCCAGGCCGCAAAGGGCACGGGTGCCTATCTGAACAATAAGCCCATAAAGGTTTCAAAGATTCAAACCTTAGATGAATCACTCTTAGGCACAGGTTTTCCCTATGACATCCATGAAAAACCCGAAACGGTCATGGATCTTTTTACAAAAATGTTAGTCAGGGCCCAGGGAGTACGCAGACCCGGATCTGCGGCTATTGACATGTGTTACGTGGCCGCGGGAAGATTTGACGGATTCTGGGAAAGTGACCTAAAACCCTGGGACACGGCCGCGGGAACGGTCATTGTAAAAGAAGCGGGAGGAAGACTGAGCACTTATGAAGGAAATCCCTATGACCCCTATCGCAAAAGCATCGTGGCGGCAAATCCCTTTATCCATGATGCCATGATGCAGGTCTTGATGGATAATCGGTAATCACGGCATCAGTCTCCTAATAGTGCATTCACATCTTCCAGGGTAAGCCCGTAAATTCGGACCGATTTTTGCCTGGATCGTTCTCCGGAAATAATCTCTACGCTCCCTTTGGCAAGGCCCAGTCTCTTTGCAAGGAATTCTCTCAGGGCATTGTTTGCTTTGCCGTCAACAGGAGGGGCTGTAAGCTTTATCTTAAAAATTCCATCGTCTACGCCGATAATCTGATTTCTGGAAGACCTCGGCACAACCCGGACCTTGATATCTGTTTTGATTTGACTCGCACTGCGCCTTACCTTTGGGCTCATTTTTTATGTCCAGTCACTCTTGTCCAAAAACGGTCTTACACAGGCAGGGGGACGGGATGTTCTCGTAGTGGCGTATTTTGGTCCTGAAGCAGGATAGCTGAATGGCCAAAATCCCGCAGTAAGCGTAGCCATGGACGGCGAAGCGAACGAAACGAAGAGAATATGCCGTCTTCCTGCCGACGGGATTTCACACTACAACAGCGATATTCGGGTTGAATTTCTGACTCGTTTGGGATACGTTCCCATACTAATTGTCCTGTTACTTCTAAGGCTCCTGATCAGGCCTAATGAAGCCGTTTTCAACCCCATATATAGACTGCTCTACCGCATTACGGACGTCATCCTGACTCCTGCAGAATATATTACACGCAAACCGACCCATGGCACACTTGCAACCATATTGGCCCTGGTAATACTTCGGGGTGCCATTTATATTTTAATAAAACCAATGCCCTTCTTGTCCGCCGTGGGTATCAGCCTGTTGGGTCTGTTTCAACTTCTCTTTCAGTTCTACATGGTGATATGGTTTGTCTCTATTTTTTCCCGGCGTGGCTTTGTGACCCCTTTTACCCACATTATGGAACGGACCTTACATCCGGTTCGCACCTTCTTAGGCCGGTTTCGAATCCAAAGGGACCGTTTCTATCTGTTTTCTTTTTTCTTCCTCTGGATAATTTACTCCTTCTTGAGTATCATCATTCGCTCCGTGCTGATTACTCATCCGGGCATTTCTTCGGTTCCAGTGGTCTATGCAGTTGCAGAGGGCCTGATGCTTGTCCTGGCGCTTTTTCCCTTTCCAGGCTTTTTTTCCCTTGTGATTGTTGTAGGCGCACTTCTCTCATGGGTCAGCCCGGATCCGTCTAATCCGATAGTCCAGACAATCTACGGAATCAGCGAACCGCTTTTGGTACCTTTCAGAAGGATCATACCCCATATTGGGGGTCTGGACATTTCCCCAATCCTGGCACTTCTCTGCTTCCAGATT
>JAFDDR010000189.1 GCA_019310785.1 Deltaproteobacteria bacterium | reverse complement strand
TTTTAGGCCCGGTTAATCTAAATTTCAAAAACCGGCTTTGATCCGAATGGAGGAGTTTTGCCTAAAAAAAGTCAACTTTTTCTCTTGATTTTTTCCTGGTGCTCTGCTCAGGTTACAGTAACTTAAAACAATTCGAAGATAAGTAAAAAATCCACGCACAGACAGACCGTGTGGTAATGTCATCCCGAGGCGGCAGCCGGGGAATCTTGAATCTGCAACTGATTAACATCTAAAGATTTCCCGCTTCGTCCTTCAGGGAGTAGACCCCAACGGGCCGGAGGTTCGAGATGACATATAAAGATAAATTTTGGGGGTATTTAGGTTAATGGAAAATGTAACAGATGAAATGGCAGAAAAGGAACCCTCCATGATCGAAGACGTGGATCCCACTTTCGCAAATGACCGCAAAGCTTTTCCTGAACAGGTGGAGAGTGATTACGATGAAATTGAAGACCAGGCTCAAGACAGCCCTAACTTTATGGAATTGTACGAAGAGAGTCTGAAAAGCATTCAGGAAGGTAAGGTCATCAAAGGAGAAATCGTTCAAATAGACAACGAATTCGTTCTGGTTGATATCGGTTACAAATCGGAAGGGCAAATTCGCATCAGTGAGTTTATGGGCTCGGATGGCGAGGTGACGGTCAAAGTGGGTCAGGAGGTAGATGTCCTCCTGGTGCGCAAAGAGGATAAAGAGGGACGTATAATTCTTTCGAAGGAAAAGGCTGCGGCAGTCAAAATATGGGATGATGTGGAAGAAACCTACAAAAATCATGGAATTATCAGGGGTAAAATCCTTTCGAGGGTGAAGGGGGGGCTTTCCGTAGATATTGGGCTACAGGCTTTCTTACCCGGGTCTCAGGCCGACCTGAGGCCGATCAGGGATTTGGATACCCTGATAGGAACTGAGAATGATTTTATGATCGTAAAATATGAAAAAGCGCAGGGGAATATAGTGCTGTCCCGTCGGGCCTTATTAGAGGTAGAGCGAAAGGCGCTTCGGGAAAAGACACTTGAAGTCCTGGAAAAGGATGCGATTCTTAAGGGTATAGTCGGAGGTATCGCCGATTTTGGTTTGTTTATCGACCTTGGCGGCATTGACGGCCTTGTCCATATCACCGATATTTCCTGGCGCAGGGTTCGGCACCCGTCGGATATGTTTAATGTTGGTGACGAACTCACGGTCAAGGTCTTGAGCTTTGATAGAGAAAAAGAAAAGGTATCTCTTGGTATAAAACAGTTAACACCAGATCCATGGCAAGAAGCTCAAGAAAAATATACGGCAGGGACCAAAATCAATGGCCGTGTCGTGGGTCTCAAAGAGTACGGCGCCTTCGTGGAGGTCGAAGAGGGCATGGAAGGCCTGGTTCACGTGTCTGAAATGTCATGGACCGGAAAAATTAACCATCCTTCTCAGATCTTGAACGTCGGGGATGATCTGGAGGTCATGATCCTGGACGTCGATTCGGCAAAAAAGCGGATGTCTTTGAGCATTAAACAGCTTGAACCGAATCCCTGGGACAGCATTGCTGAAAATTATCCCGTAGGGACCACCATCGAGGGTAAGATAAAAAATATCACCGACTTTGGTATTTTTATCGGTATTGCTGAAGGTATAGACGGTCTTGTTCACGCATCTGATATGACATGGGGTAAACCGATAAAACAGCCTTCGGAGCTTTACACAAAAGGCCAGGAAGTGCAGGCGGTCGTCCTGAACATTGACAAGGGAAACGAACGTTTTTCATTGGGAATCAAGCAGCTTGAACCGGATCCCTGGGATATTATTCCCGAAACATATAAACCAGGGACTCTATTTGAGGGTGTGATCACGAATATCACCGATTTCGGCCTCTTCGTTGAACTGGAATCAGGGGTAGAAGGCCTTGTCCATATTTCTGAATTGCCCAATGACAAAGAGGGCAACCCGCCGTCCCATTTTCAGGTTGGTGATGTGATTCAGGCCAAGGTTGTTAGTATTTCTCGAAAGGATAAAAAAATTCGACTTTCCATGCAAAAACTGGACGAAAGCACCGAAGAAGATATCCACAGTTATGTGAGCAATCATAAAGGGGCCACTTCCAATCTTGGAGAGCTTTTAAAAGAGGAGATGACGAATCAAAAAGAGCGGACCCTGCTCTAAGAAGGCTCTCCAAGGATAAATTAGGCTATTGGGGATCTCCCCAGAGCATCCTTACCAACCCGTTCAGATTCGCCTCTTTCTCTTTCAACATTGATTCCGCCCTTGCAGGAATTGAAATTCGACCGGCAGCAATGACCGGAATGACGGGAAAGGGAGCTTTTTGACTTTTTATGAGTTCATTATGGTGGGAGTTGCTTTTTTTGAAGTGAGTTTTTTCCCAAAGGGACATGCCTTGATGCAGATTCCACATATAGGAACGCCGACTTCAGGAATCTTTGCGAATTCTCCCACAACCTTCTCCCTGCACCTGGAAAAATACATTGCCTCATTTCTGCTCTTGTAATGGGACTCTATGTTTACACCCTTTATGGCTTGAGCCGGGCATGCATCTTTACATGCGTTACAATCCCCACAGCGGTTTTTTATTGGTCCATCCACATCTAAGGGGGCTTTTGTGAGGACGGTTACAAGACGAACCCTGGAACCGTACTTAGGAGTTATGAGAAGAAGATTTTTCCCCTGCCAGCCTAATCCGGCCATTCGTGCCACGGCCTTATGGCTGATTGCCGCATACCAGTTCTCCTGATCCAGGACCTGGGATGCGGGAACAGGCAGGCTGTAATGGCCGTCATCCTGCAAGGCCATTGCAGTGCGAAAGGCGATCTGATCGAGGGTAAGATTGGCCGTCAGATAAATTGATTTGTAGATGGGTGTCGGCTGGTCGGAAATCTCTTCGAATACCGCCTTAGGGAGTTTGAGAGCAATTGAGACAGCTCTTGTAAAAGGATCGAGTAGATCGGGCGGATCAACTTTGAGATCTTTCAATGGCTCAACATCAGCAATACCCACAAGATCCGCACCCAGCCCGATTATCCTGTCCTTAATCTTTTCAGTGTAATCAAGAGCAACGCTTTTGTCTTTCATGGGCCTAAAACCTCACCACGATCTCTACTTATCCTTCACATTCGAACAGATTATATTGTGCGCTTTTCAATATCACTTCTCATCCAGCACCTTTCGAACCGTTTTAGCCAGATCACGTAACACAAGTGGCTTCATGGCAAAGGCCCGGATCCCCATATTTTTGGCCTTCTCTTCCGAAATATATGCGCTATATCCGGTACATAATATAATCGGGATATTGGGGCGGAGTTTTATGAACTCCCCGGCCAGTTTATCACCTGTCATCTGAGGCATGGTCATATCAGTGATCACCAGATCAAAGCTATCCGGTTTTGTGCGAAATAGCTCCAATGCCTCTATACTGCTTGTCCTGGTGACCACCTCGTAACCCAGACGTTGCAGCATCTGTCTGCCTATATCCACCAGGCCAGGCTCATCATCAATGAACAGGATATTCTCATTCCCTGCGGGCAGGGATTCGAGAATCTCAGGCTCTTTGGTTGCTTCTCTTTCAACCACTGGTAAATAAACATGGAAAGTAGAACCTTCTCCTATTTCACTTTGCACCTCTATTGCTCCTCCATAACCTCTCACAATGCCATGGACTACGGCCAAGCCCATACCGGTCCCCACCCCCTTATCCTTTGTAGTAAAATAGGGATCGAAGATCCGCTCAACCATGTCCGGTGTCATACCATGCCCTGTGTCGCTCACGGTCAGCAAAAGATAAGGCCCTGGAGCCAGACCCTTATGTCGAAGCACTACGTCAGCATCGAGTTGGACATTTTTCAAGCTCACTTCCAGGACACCGCTTTTCCCCTGCATAGCATGGGCCGCATTTGTACAGAGATTCATCAACACCTGGTGAATCTTAGTAGAATCAGCCTCAACGATTGCCATGTCTTCTTTCACTTGCCGGCGGATTTCAATGTTGGCAGGCAGAGTGGCCCTGAGCAGTTTCAGCGCCTCCTTTACAATGGGGGCGATCTGAATGGGTCTTCGCTTCTCTTCACTCTGGCGACTGAATGCAAGAATCTGATTAACCAGATCCTTTGCCCTGTCACAGGCTTTCAGTACCGCTTTCAGGTTATATTTGGCCTTTACACCATCGGGAAGGTCAAGATCCGCCAGTTCAGTATAGCCGATAACGGACCCGAGGATGTTATTGAAATCATGGGCAATACCGCCTGCCAGAGTCCCTATGGCCTCCATCTTCTGGGCCTGGCGAAATTGCTTCTCCATTCTTAATTCATTCGTCACATCCCTTTTGACAGCCACGTAATTAATGGGCTCCCCTGAGCTGTCCAAAACCGGAGAGATCGTTGCCTCTTCCTCGTAGAGGGTCCCATCCTTTTTCCTGTTGGTAAAGCGACCAGACCATATCTTCCCTCGGGTAATGGTATCCCACAAGGCCTTGTAAAATCCCTTATCATGTTTTCCGCTCTTAAGTATGCGCGGGTTCTCTCCTAACGCCTCCTCCTTCGTATATCCCGTGATGCGCTCGAAAGCCGGATTGACATACTGAATGGTACCCTCAGTATCGGTGATCACAATCGTCTCCGCAGCCTGCTCAATGGCCGTGTTTAGCCTCACAAGCTCCATCTCCGCCCGTTTCCTTGTTGTCATATCCGTCAATGACGCGACAGACTTTCCAGTCCCGGGAATCACGGCCACTTTGTTGTATATATGCTTTATATCCCCCTCCCTATCTATAAATCGGAATTCATACTCGGTAGGCGCCTTTTCCCCCTTTTCCCTCCTTTCCCTGTGATATTGCCTCATCCTTTCAAGATCTTCAGGTACCACGAATTCGGTCCAGGTCATCTGGCCTTCCACTTCTTCTCTGGAATATCCGCTGAGCTTTTCGAATTCGGGATTTGCCATTGAAATCACCCTGTCTTCCTCCATAATGACTGTGGCCGTACCCGCATTTTCAAATACGCTACGATATCTTGCCTCGCTCTCCTCGACCTTCTCTTCCGCCCTCTTGCGCTCCGTGATATCTGTAACAATAGAAATCAGACAGTTTTCAGACCCCAACTGAATCATGTCTGCAGACCAGAGTGCGGCAATCTTCATTCCGTTTTTGTGACGAAAAGTTACCTCTTTGTTCCTTAAACGACCCTCTTTGCTTAATATCTCCACGGCCTCAATGCGATCATGGGTATTATCCCAAAGACCAATCTCTGTTGACGTGTGGCCCATGACTTCCTCCATGCTCCAGCCGGTGCCGCGGCAGTAAGCATCATTTACATCCAGGTACCGTCCCTCATCTAAAGTGCTTATGCACACCCAGTCCGGGCTGGATCTGAAAGCCTTTGAGAATTTCTCTTCGCTTTTCCGAAGCTCATCCTCCATCCTTTTACGCTCCGTGATATCTATAATGAATCCGCGTAAACCAACTGGCTTCCCTTGGCGTATTATGGGAGTGGAATGAAACAGGGAAGGAAAAGTACTTCCGTCTTTTCGTAAGGCTGTGTATTCAGTAAGACCAAGGTCTTCTCCTCTCATTATTTTCTGAATATTCT
>JAFDDR010000188.1 GCA_019310785.1 Deltaproteobacteria bacterium | reverse complement strand
CAAGGCCGAAGTGTTCAGACTTCCCTTTATCGGTTGGAACATGGTTCTTAACCGATATATTAAATTGGAGCGGGGCGAAAAGGAGAGTATCAAACAAATGATGGTTGACTGCGATAAAACCATTTCAAACGGAAGTTCAGTCTATCTTTTTCCCGAAGGGTCCCGGTCAAGTACCGGAATAGTGAAACATTTCAAGACAGGTGCTTTTATCCTGGCCCAAAAAATGAAGATACCTATTCTACCGATTGTGATCAACGGATCAAAAAACGCACTACCAAAGCACAGCCTGAACTTTCACGGCAAGCATCATATCAGGATAGAAGTCCTGGATGAGCTTCCCTATGAATCCTTTGCACAACTATCTGCAGAAGAAACCGCTGAAAAAGTCAGAAAAATAATTGTCGAGCATGTAGATGAACACCATATAGATGAACACATGGAAACAGGCTGAAATGAATAATTGAAGAATAAACCCTGCTGTTGAGTGAGGCTAGAAATGGGCTTGCAATCTACAAGTGAAATCAGTATTTATAATAACCCGTCCGAACTGCTGCAGAACCTTGTCCGCTATGACACCACAAATCCGCCCGGAAACGAAGAAGAGTGCATAGCTTACATTAATGACCTGCTTTTAAGGGCAGGATTTGAGACTACCCTCTTAGCCAAAGACCCGAATCGGCCCAACTTACTCACTCGTTTGAAAGGCCGGGGCAGCGCTCCTCCATTACTAATGTACGGACACGTGGATGTGGTTACGACAGCCAACCAGGAATGGAAATACCCGCCCTTTGAAGCGAAAGTAGTGGACGGCTTTGTATGGGGCCGCGGGGCGTTGGACATGAAGGGCGGGGTTGCCATGATGTTAGCGGCAATCATGCGAGCCAAAGAGGAAGGCATGGCCCCCGCCGGAGACATAATGCTTGCAATCCTGTGCGATGAGGAATCAGGCAGTGAATATGGCGCCAGATACCTGGTGGATAAACATCCGGAACAATTCTCGGGAATCAAGTATGCAATAGGTGAATTCGGGGGCTATACAGCGCACGTGGGGTCGAAAAAGTTTTATCCCATACAAATTGCCGAAAAACAGCCGTGTCGCATGAAAGCGATTGTGCGGGGACCGGGCGGACATGGCGCCCGTCCCATGCGTGGTGGTGCAATGGCCAAATTGGCAGAGTTACTGTTCCGGCTCGACAAACACCGTCTTCCGGTACATATCACTCCCGTGACACGCCAGATGATTGAGATTTTCGCCTCTAACCTGCCCTTTCCAAAGGGTTTGATATTCCGTCAACTTCTAAACCCTTCTCTTACAAACAGTATTCTTAAGCTTTTGGGCGATCTCAGTCAATACCTTGATCCCCTGCTCCATAATACCGTTAACGCAACCATTGTCCGGGGTGGAGAAAAACTCAATGTTATCCCGAGTGAAGTAATCGTTGATTTGGATGGACGCCTGCTGCCGGGTTTCAGTCCTGATCATATGCTGGCTGAATTACGAAAAATCATAGGAGACGAGGTGGAACTTGAGTTGCTCAGGCGCGCCCCTGCTACCCCTGCTGAGACGGATATGGGATTATTCAGCACCTTAGCGGCTGTGCTGCAGGATGCCGATCCGGATGCAATACCGATGCCGCTGTTGCTCCCGGGGTTCACGGATGGGCGTGTTTTTGCAAATCTGGGGATACAAACGTATGGCTTTACACCCATGAAGCTGCCGGTTGGTTTCAATTTTTTTGAAACAATTCATGCCGCAGATGAGCGTATACCGGTAGAAGCAATGGATTTCGGAGCCAATGCAGTTTATGAATTGATGAGGCGTTATAGGTGAAAGAGAAACGCTATATATTTGGACAACCGAAGGTTATCCCGTGAAAATTCGTATTATCCGCAGCAAAAAAAGACGGAAAACCATTCAGGCCCGTGAAGTCGATGGCACACTCGAAGTCCTGGCACCGGCAGGTATGTCTGATAAAGAACTCGAACCGCACATAGTAAGGCTGAAAGGGCGCATCGAACGTCTCAATCAAAAATCCGTACTTGACGATGAGACCCTTGAAAAGCGGGCACATGAGTTGAGTAACAAATATTTTAAAGGTCTGTTGCGATGGAACTCCATTCGCTGGGTTGCCAACCAGAGTAAACGCCACGGCAGTTGCACGCCCGGTACGGGAACTATCAGGATCTCGCATCGAATCGCCGGCATGCCCCGGTTTGTAAAGGACTACGTAATTGTCCATGAGCTTGCCCACTTGGTTGAGCCGAACCACGGCAATAGATTTTGGGAATTGGTGAATCAATATCCAAAAAGTGAGAGGGCAAGAGGCTACTTAATGGCGGTGGGTCTGGAGGAGATTGAAGATAGATAAATACGCAAAATACGATGACCTGAAACAGCATGAAAGAGAGGGGGAAGATTATGTGGTAATTTTGCGGGAAGACAATTCGCGCATTGCAGTAATCACTCCGCACGGTGGGGGCATAGAACCGGGAACAGTTGCAATTGCAGACTGGGTGGCCGGTGGCGAACATACCTTTTATGCCTTTAAAGGGATAAAAAAGAAGGGAAACGCAGCCTTACACATTACGAGCAATAGATTTGATGAGCCCGAAGGCGTGAGAATTGCAAAAAATGCCGAGGTTGTTGTTTCTATTCACGGTTATCATGGAAATGACGATGTAGTTTACATCGGAGGTAAAAATCAGGATCTGAAGTTAAAAATCATGCATATGCTGAACAAGGCCGGATTTCATGCTGAGATAAGTACAAAACCGGGTTTACGCGGCCAAGATCCTGAAAATATATGTAACCTGTGCCGGACCGGTGAGGGGGTGCAGTTAGAGATATCCAGGGGTTTGAGGGACAGAATGTTCGATAGTCTCGGCAGACGATCATGGAGAAAAAAGACCGTCCTGTTTTTTAAATTTGTGGATACATTGAGGGAAGCCCTTCGATGACGAATACTGACAACATGACTTTTAAAAAGATACTTTTCATCATATACCAGCCATACAAGTGGCTTGTCTTTTTCCCTTGGGCTATCCTGAGCACTCTTTTCTTCGGTACCTTGACCGTGGTTCTGGTGTTTCTCACAAACCCCAGATTCGCGAGCTTTATAGGCGGAGCCGTGTGGTCAAGGCTGAACAGTTATATGACCCCCATGTTCGTGAGCGTTTTTGGCAGGGAAAATATAGACAAAAGGCAATCTTACGTGATCGTGAGCAATCACCAGAGCCAATACGATATATTTGTCCTGTATGGCTGGCTGGGCGTGGATTTCAGATGGGTTATGAAACAGGAATTACGTAAGATACCCGGGCTTGGAATCGGATGTGAAAAGATCGGACACATATTTATCGACAGGACAGACAGGAACAGGGCCGTGGAGGCAATCAATGCCGCAAAGAGCAGTATTGTAAACGGTACATCGGTCATATTCTTCCCGGAGGGCACAAGGAGTATGGACGGCAAACCGGGCACGTTTAAAATCGGTGCATTTAAAATGGCGCTTGATCTTGGCATCCCGGTCCTGCCGGTTACGATCATAGGGACAAAAGAGATCCTTCCTCCAAAAACGATGAATATCCTGCCGGGCCGGGTCAGGATGATTATTCACAAACCGATTGATATTTCCGGCTACTGCAATGACAACCTGGATGAGCTGGTAGGAAGGACAAGAGATACCATCGTTGGTGCACTTGAACCCTAAGCCCCAAAATTAGCGTAAGGGGAGAGGGGCCGCGAGGTCTCTGCCTATCCCGATTAGGCGAATTAAAATAGCAGAATTAAACAGGTGCAAATTCTCTTGTATTTTGAGATAATAGGTGAAATTGAGGATATTGAAACGATAGCCGTAGGCGGAAGAATCCGAGATATCATGAGGCTTCGCAGACAGTATGGTCTTGGGAGATGGCGAAAACTTAAAGGAGTTGCAAAAGTCAGACTTCAAAGTGGAAATGTTTGCAAAGCTGAGTTACATTGGTATGAAGCCCACGGTATAGGCAGAAAGAAAATTAAGATCAAACGTCTTTTGGGTTAATAATATGGCACAAAATAACAAACAATATCTTTTTGCGCTTTGCTTAGAGAATAAGGATTGTGAGGATTTGGAAAAACGGAAAATTTACCCGGTCTTGCCCGACGATGATGCAACAAAGGAAGGATATCTGAGAGTAATTGACGAGTCGGGTGAAGATTATCTCTATCCTGAGTCCTATTTTATTCTTATCCAGTTGCCCCGCGAAGCACAAGAAGCAATACGAGTAGCAGTCTAATCAAGATATTCTCCCAACTAGGCTCTACACCGGGCCAGGAGATGGCCGGGCGGCTTTGCCGCACGGTTGCCCTCTGGCCGATGAGCTTTGCGTAGGGCAAAAGAACATACATCAAGGAAGGAAGAAAGAATAGCGGAGATAACTCACAAGCGTCGAGGGGAGCTTCTGCGGGGGATTTTTAAGATTTTGAAGGCACATCCCGACGGTTTGCAAGCCAAGGATGTTCTTTCAAAGTTAGAAGAGGTAGTTCCTCCCACAGAATTTGAGAAAACAAATTATCCATCAAATCCCAATCAACGCCGATTTGAAAAGATCGCGCGCTTTACAACAATTCCAACGGTAAAGGCTGGTTGGCTTGTAAAGGAAAAGGGAAATTGGTCTTTAACAGAGGAGGGTTTAAAAGCCTTTGAGTCATTAACTGACCCTGAGAACTTTGCAAAAGAGGCATTTCGGCTCTACAAGGAATGGAAGCAGGATCAACCCGTACCCGATGTTCCGGAAGGTGAAGAAGACGCGAACGCTGCCACGACTTTGGAGGAGGCGGAGGAAAGTGCCTGGGCCTCAATTGAAGAACACCTCCTTACTATGAATCCTTACACATGGCTTTATCAAAAAAACGGAGAAAACACCTCGAAAGGAGATTGAACGAGCAAAAGGGTTTCGATCTCTCTATAACAAAGGAAAGGAGAAAGTATGACCAATTACGAGCAACTTTTTCAAGCTCAGATGCAAGACCCGCAGTTTGTCAATGCCTATTATGAGGCACGAATAGAACGGATTGTTGATGAAATGTTGGAAATCTTGAAAGAAAAAATTGCCCATAATGAACCAAAAGAAAACTTGATTCGAGCGATTGATTCGTTCCAACAGCAGATTCATCCGACTGTATCTCAAGAATCACATATAGGCTAAGTATTTAAGAATACTGGTGTTGCGACTCAACAGGATCCAGCAGACGGGCTAAGGCAATGCCGCTCTCAACAGTCCTATTTTTGCGAGGTTTTTTGCTGTACCTCAGTGCGGAGACCGGCAAGGTAATACAATACGCACGTTTTCGCTTTCCATCATACTTCAATTATGGTTCTGCGGCAGATTGGTAATCAAGTTCTGGAATTAGACATTGAGCTCTTTCTACTTCACACCTGACAGTTCCCGAATCGTGCGTCCTATGGCGGAGACATCATCATCGCCGTAGCCCCTGGCGATGAGACCGTTTTCTATTTGCGCAACCAATGAGGTGGCCGGCATTGTGACTCCAAGTTCACGCGCAGTGTCAAGGGCAAACCCCAGGTCCTTGTGGTGCAAGCGCATTCGGAAACCGAGGGGATACTCGTTTTTGACGACATTGATGCCCCTGTTGTGCAATACCCATGAGCCGGCTGCACCACCGCTGATGGCTTGAATGACCTTCTCCATGTCAAGACC
>JAFDDR010000187.1 GCA_019310785.1 Deltaproteobacteria bacterium | reverse complement strand
CTTTGATGGCGCCTACAATACGGTCAGGACTATTTACAAGTATGCCGAGGACCATCTCTTCTGGGTGGAGCACTGGTTCCATACCATATGGTTTTCCAAGATAAGGGAGTTCGGCAGTCTCCTCGTAGATAACGGCATGATAAATGAAGTGGATGATATATATATGTTCAACCGCTACGAGATACCCGAGCTTCTCACCGAGGTGGCCACCGGTTGGGCCTTGGGGGTGGATATACCGGTAAGGGGCGACTATTACAAGGCCAAGGTTGACAAGCGAAGAAAGATCCTCAAGGCGGCAAGTGAATGGAACCCGGTCCCGGCCCTTGGCGTTCCGCCCGAAGAAGTGGCAGAGCCTTTCACCATAATGCTCTGGGGTGTTACCACAGACAAAGTCAAGGAATGGCTCAAAGGCATGGGGGAGGTCAGTCTTGAGGATGTATCTGAGCTCAAGGGTTTTGCTTCTTCGGCAGGCGTTGTTGAAGGCACGGCACGGGTGCTCAACCGCCTTAAAGAGATTGTGGGCCTCAAAGAGGGAGAGATTATGGTTTGCCCCACCACTAACCCCTCCTGGGCGCCCGTATTTACCAAGATCAAGGCCGCGGTCACTGATATAGGAGGGCTCACCAGCCATGCGGCCATCGTGTGCAGGGAATATGGTGTCCCGTCAGTTACCGGAACAGGTATTGCCACGTCGGTTATCAAGACCGGGGATACTATCAAGGTTGACGGCGAAACGGGTGTGGTTACTATTGTTAAAAGAGCGGGTTAACATAAACCCTTCCTCCTTCTCTCCGAGGCTTAGGCTCTAAGAGCCTGAGTCCGCCTGGAAGCCTACGGGCTGGAAGCGGAGCCGGAGGCAGCCGAAGGCAATTTCTTAATGTCATTCCGAGGCGATAGCTGAGGAACCTTGGATCTACAACTGGTCAGCGTTTAAAGATTTCTCGCTTCGCTCGAAATGACATATAGGGCTAAAACAACCATTAAGGCACAGCCTCCCTGTAAAGAGGGATATGTTTTATGGAGAAAGAGATGGACTACATCCTGAATTTTGAAAGGCTGGACAAGAGTTCACTCCCATCAGTGGGTGGCAAAAACGCGAGTTTAGGTGAGATGATTAAGTCCGGCATCCGCGTCCCACCAGGTTTTGCGGTGACCACCGATAGCTATTTAAGCTTTATAGTAGAAACGGGGATTAAGGATAAGATATTTGACATTCTCTCCGATATGCCTCCTGATGACGTTGAATCCCTTAACAGGGCCAGCGCCGAGATTCAGGAGATGATCAATACCGCCTCTTTCCCCGATGCAATTAAGTCCGCCATAGGGGAAGGCTATTCCCGGCTTTGCGAGAAATGTTCTGTTGAACACGTGCCCGCAGCGGTCCGGTCGAGCGCAACGGCCGAGGACCTGCCCACGGCAAGCTTCGCAGGGCAGCAGGACACATACCTCTGGATAAAGGGAGAAGATAAAATCATTAATAGTGTCCAGAAGTGCTGGGCAAGCCTGTTCACGCCGCGCGCCATAGATTACAGGAACAAGAATGAGTTTCCCCACGAAAAGGTACTGATAAGCGTCGGTGTGCAGAAAATGGTCAATTCAAGGACAGCGGGCGTTATGTTTACGATTAATCCGACTAACGGAGACCCGTCCAAGGTGGTCATTGAAGGGAGTTGGGGACTGGGAGAGACGGTGGTGTCCGGTTCTGTAAACCCTGACAAGTTTGTCGTGGATAAGGTGGTTATGGAGACCAGCGAAAAGACCATATCCGCCAAGCACATCGAATGCATCTTCGACCCTGAGAAGGGAGAGGTGGTAGATGCGGACATAGACACTGACAGGCAAAAACAGTGCTGTCTGGAGGACCAGGAGGTAAAGGAACTGGTAAAGATAGCCATGGAAATCGAAAAGCACTATGGCCGTGCCATGGACATAGAGTGGGCCATTGATAAGGATTTTTCTTTTCCGGAAAGTGTATTCATTGTACAGGCCCGCCCGGAGACCGTGTGGAGCCAGCGCAGGAAGGGGTCTGTTATCGGAAAGAAGACCGGTTACCAGTTGTTGATGGAACAGGCCATGAAACGTATCAAGATCCCCGGATAAAATTGCTTTGCGATTTTATTAAACGCGGCTTCGCCGCTCCCAAAAAAGGTAGGGTAAATCGTAATAGCTCAATATCTTGGGGTTTTCACCCCCACCCCGACCTTCCCCCTTGTCGAAGATCCCGTCTTTGGCGGGGAAGGGGGAGGGAATTTTTTAAGGGTTATTCTTCTCTATTTTTTGAAGCACTGACGAAATAAATTTAAACATAGGGAGGTAATACATTAAGATGAAAAGCATGAGGGATTTTATTGCCGCAGGTGAAAAAGAAGGTCTTTGTAAACGGATCACGGCGGAGGTTGACTGGAACCTGGAATTGTCTCATATCGCTAAACTCAACGAGGAAAAGCAGGGCCCGGCCCTCCTTTTTGAGAATGTAAAGGATTATGATACACCGGTCATTACAAGCGTGTGCACGACAACGCAAAGGCTGGCTTTGATCATGGGTCTGCCCCTCGAATCCACGCTTGTGGATCTTTACGAATCATGGGCCAAATTAGGTGAAAACCTTACTCCGCCCAAGTGGGTGGATGCAGGTAGTGCTCCCTGCAAGGAAAACATCCTAACGGGTGACGATATTGATCTATATAAATTCCCCGTGCCCCAGTGGTATCCCTTAGATGGCGGACGTTTTATCGGCACTGCTCATTTCGTCATCAGCAAAGACCCTGATACCGGCTGGGTTAATTTGGGAACTTACCGGGGCCAGCTTCTTGGGAAAGACAAGATGGGTACCCAGTTCATCAAGGGAAAACACTCCGACATCATGCTCAAGAAATACCAGGCAATGGGTAAACCCATGCCGGTAGCTTCAGTTATCGGATGCGACCCCCTGTTGTTTATTATGGGGGCGGCCCGCGTTTCAGCCTTTACATCGGAATATGATGTAGCCGGCGCACTCCGGGGCGAAGCCGTGGAAGTGGTCAAGGGAGAAACCGTGGATCTTCCCATACCGGCCCATGCGGAGATTGTGATCGAAGGCGAGGTGGATGCCGAAAAATTCATGGAAGAAGGACCGTTCGGCGAATACACCGGCTATTATTCCGGGGTGGGTTCGGATCCGCGCAACTTTATCGATGTCAAATGCATCACCCACAGGAACAACCCGATTATGTGGGGAACCACCGTAGGCCGGGCCGTAACCGACACACACATGACCATGGCACTCTCATACGGCGCCACCCTCTGGCAGCAGCTTCTTGCCATGAAAATACCCGGTTTAAAGGCGGTTTATTGCCCGCCGGAAGGGTCCGGTAGATTTCTGGCCATCATCTCTATAAAACAGATGTATCCGGGACACGCGGACCAGGTGTTGACAGCAGCCATTTCAACGGAAATGGGCGCCTATGGTCTCAAAACAGTCATTGTGGTCGATGAAGACATTGATCCATGGGATATCCCCAGGGTGTTGTACGCGCTTAGTTTCAGGTTCCAACCCAACAGGTCCCAGGTCATCAAACGGGGAAGATCTACTCCGTTAGATCCCTCACTCCCCATAAACGCAAGGGAGATAACAGGCAGATTGCTTTTGGATGCAACCATCCCTTATGATTGGAAGGAAAAGCCCATACCGATTGAGCTTGATCCGGAAGTGGTCAAAAAAGTCGAAGCCAGGTGGTCGGAATTAGGGCTTTAGGGTATATAGAATAGCGAAAGCAATTTTATTAAGGGAGTTATTATCATGTCAGAAGGCAGTTTATTAGACGGAAAAAAGATCCTCGCAGTGGATGATGAACCTGATATTCTGGAAGCTTTGGAAGAGTTATTATCCATGTGTGATGTCACAAAAGCCACCACATTTGAAAAAGCCAAAGAGCTGTTGGAATCCCGGGATTTTGATATAGCCATCCTGGATATCATGGGCGTTGACGGTTACGGCCTGTTAGATATCGCCACCCGGAGAAATATAACAGCCGTTATGTTGACGGCCCACGCATTCACTCCTGACAATCTCGTAAAATCTATCAAAGAAGGAGCCGCTTCTTATCTCCCCAAGGAAGAGCTGACAAATATTACAACTTTTTTGAATGACGTATTAGAGGCCAAAGAAGAGGGGAAAAATACATGGGAGCCTTGGCAGGAAAAGTTGCCTTCCTCCTATTTTGAAAAGAGATGGGGCGCTGCCTGGCAGGATACTGATAAGGAGTTTTGGGAGAAATTTAAGACGGGTATTAAAGACAGGGTATCCAAGGCCAAGAAAACCGATTTGTCCAAATAGACCCAAATGCAATATCAAGAGATGAGGTCGCTTACGTTGATCTTGAGCATTTTGGCGCTTGCCATAATTCGCTCGGCATTGCGCTGTATAGCCTGGATACCCTGGGCCTTATCAATCAATCCCTTTGCTGCTGCTTCGATTTCTTCTATCATCTTATTGATCTCTTCAAGATCTATGCTATTCATTTCTGTCCTCCCACATTAATGGTCCTTGCGGAGATCTTTGAAGCGTTTGGCCTTAACGTCATATCTGGGCAACGAACCATAAGGATGAAAAGATATATTGTAACGAAGGTTGGTCTTAAGCCTTAGCTGATCATTCAATTTTGCCAGGACCTCTTCTTTGAGATCTTCAGCCTCTGGGTGTAACTCCACCTTTAAAGAGATGTCATCGGTATCCCCCTTCTTGGTTACCAGCACTTCGTATTCATCCCCTAACTCAGGCACCCCTCTAACTGCCTCTTCTATGGCCGTTGGAGCCAGCAGTACACCCTTCACTTTGGTAATATCGTCTGCACGACCAACAACGCCTCCCTTGATCATGCGGAAAGTTCGCCCGCACGCGCACTCCTGTTCGTGCCACACAATGATATCCTTGGAGTCAAATCGAATACATGGTTGAGCCAGCCGATCAAAGGCTGTGATGACCATTTTCCCTTGTCTATTGGGCTCCTCGATGATTTCTCCGGTTCCTACGTCCTCTATCTGCACAAGGAAAAGGCCCTCGTTTACGTGCAGCCCCCCGGGCTGTTCCTGGCACTCGTAGCTCCATGCACCTATTTCCGTGGCGCCTATGTGATCATACACCTTGGCACCCCAGGCCTCTTCCATCCTCTTTTTCGTTGCGGGAATGCTCGCTCCTGGTTCACCCGCACATGTAATCTTTTCGATGTTAAGGTCCTTGGCAGGATCGATTCCCAGTTTTTTCTTAGCAGTATCAGCCATACCGAGGATATACGTAGGAGTAGCCATTGTGGCAGTTGCCTTGAGTTCATGCATCTTAAGAAGACGGGCCTCTGTGTTGAGGACGCCTCCCGGGACCACTTCACATCCTAATTTTTCTGCGCCATAATGTCCTGCCCAAAATGCGACAAAGATATTATAGCCGAACGGTATAAATACCCTGTCCGAACTCCTGTAACCCTGGGAATAAAGTATATAAGCCCACGCTTCGGCCCACCATTCCCAATCCTGCCATGTATCGGGTTGATACACCGGCTGGCCGGTTGTGCCGCTGGTCTGTCGAAACGCCGAGACCTCTTCCAATGGGACACAAAGCATGTCACCGTAAGGGTAAGGATCTTTCTTTTGAATACCCCGCATCATGCTTTTTTCCACTTTGGGCACCATGGAAATATCCTTCATTGTCTTGATGTCCCCTGGCTCAATACCAGCATCTTCATATAGTCG
>JAFDDR010000186.1 GCA_019310785.1 Deltaproteobacteria bacterium | reverse complement strand
CTTATTCTGGAAGATATTCACGGGTTGCAGCAGGGGGCTGCTGACCGGGACCATTTCCAGGGGTTGAACCCCTGCTTTCTCGAGCGTCCTCAGGATATTAAGCTCCTCGATCAGGGGAATCTCGATCACCAGGTCACACCCGCTTCGTATCTCAGGTGGTGGACCCATGACCCTGATCTTCCATCCCTCTTCATCAAGAACGCTTTCGGCACGGATCACCTCGCTGGTGTTTTCAAAAACCAGTATTCCTCGATCACTGTTCTGTCTGTCTGAAGAAGCTTTCGATTCCTTCCGTTTAAATATATTTAAGAAAGACATGGTTAATCCTTTGTACAGACCACGTTAAGTGGTTGAGTTGTTAAGCGGTTAAGTTGTTGTTATTATTTGAATCCATATCGTTTGCCTGAAAATTGGACACTTGATATGATTGAAGATCTAATCCCGCCTATCTCAGGCGGAATTATTCTCCAACTCAACCCTGCCCGCAGGACGGCAGGCGGGGACTCGACGACTCAACTATTTGACAATCTCTTTTGTAAGTATAACCCGGTATCCCTCACCCTCTTCTTGAACGTCTTTCACCTGCCAACCCTTGCTTTCGGCGGCCCGGCTTACATTCTCCTTTGAAGTATCCGTATCCACAAAAACCTCAATTTCCCCCTTATCCACTTTCTTAATTTCGTCCAGGGTCATAAGAACAGGCTGCGGACACGAAAGTCCTCTTGCATCAACGGTTGTACTCATCTTTATCCCTCCTTATGCAATCTTTTTTCTCATGGTAAAGCCTATAAACAAACAGACCAGGAGCCCAATAATCACTGCCGCAATTCCATGGGGTCCCACACCTTTAGGGGAACTTGCCAGGCCGAAGTTGTGGGCAAATCCGGCCCCGATGATCATCCCCCAGACGAAGATCGCTGAATCACCATCCCCCTCACCGGCAAGGAAAAGCTGGCGACCGGGACACCCTCCGGCTAAGGCAAAAGCCAGGCCTGCCAGGACCATACCTCCAAAGTTCCAGATATGCATGGTATGGGCCACCGGTTGTTTGACAAAGCCTGGGTGAAACTGGCCTACGATCAGATTGGTGATAAAGGCAAAGACCAGAAGCGCTAAGAGTCCTGAGAACAGATGTGCCTGGCGAAAAAGTATCAGGTCCCGGAATGCCCCCATTGTGCAGAAACGGCTTCGCTGTGCCAAAAATCCAATAGCAAGACCCACAAGCAGGGAAATAATCAGGGCTGCGTGTCCGGCGCCCGGGCCTTTGAGACTGTAAAAAAGGACCCCGCTTTTGGCCTCTCCCTCAATCTGTGGGTAAATGAGCATCAAAACGAAAAAACCCAGCATAGTTAAAGGCATCAGCCATCCCACAGATGTGTATGTCTTTTCGGTACGTCCTAAGTTATAACCATTTTTCAGAAAAAGAGTCCCGATCCATATACCGAAAATCAGACCGGCCAGAGCTAAGATCGCGTTTCCATCCCCACCGGCAAGACGTAACAGGGCCCGCCACGGGCATCCTAAAAAGACTAAGGCCCCAATCATGGCAAACGCACCTAATATAAACCTTACTATTGGAGCAGAGCCCGCACGGGGCCGGAATTCCTTAAAAAGATAGGCCGCAATAAGTGAGCCCAAGACAAACCCGATGATTTCGGGTCGCATATACTGCACCACGGCAGCACGGTGTATGCCGATTGCCCCTGCGATATCCCTCTCAAAACAGGCAACGCAGATGCCCATGTTTCCGGGGTTGCCCAGTTTTTGTAAGAGGGCAGCAACTATCCCAATAAAAGCCCCCACACTTATAATCCCCCAGCGTGTCGATAAAAAGTTTTTCAATTGCGCCATTTACTTCCTCCTTTCAAGATATACAATCGCTTCGCGATTCTATGTTATGTCCCGCAAACCGGGACTTAAAAATGGAAATTCCTAAGTGAAACCAAATTTTGAATCTTGAATTGGTTATATCGATTAGTCAATCTGGAATATCCGATATACAATACGCATATCAAAGGAAATCCCGATACCTGATTTTCCATAAAGGGTCACGGATGAAATTTATGTTTCAGAGATCCTTTTCGTTGCAGCCAGGGATACAGTCTGTTTTACCTGCCAGCAATGCCGCTCCCAGGGCACCCACCATCTGTGGATTTTCCGGGACCAGGATATCTTTTCCCAGAGCTTGTTCCAACAAACGGCGCATGCAGGGATTTCGTGCCGCGCCGCCTGCAAAGAGGATCGGTTCTATTACCGAAACCCTTTTCATCATGCCAGCCGCCCGCTTTACTACGGATCGGTGCAGGCCCAGGGCGATGTCCACACGCTTCTCACCTCTTGCCACCAGTGAAGTAACCTCGGACTCTGCAAACACAGTGCACATACTGCTAATCTGGATATCTCTGGTTGCTTCAAGCGCTTCTACACCAAAATGATCTAAGCTATAGCCAAGGGTCTTGGCCATGATCTCAAGGAATTTCCCCGTGCCTGCCGCGCACCGGTCGTTCATTTCAAACTTGATCACCTTTCCGTCATAATTAACGGCAATGGCCTTTGAATCCTGCCCCCCGATATCCAGAATAGTCCGAACCTCTGGAAACAAGGCCCTTGCACCCACGGCATAGGCCTTGATCTCCGTGACTGTTGGGGCATCAAAGGAGAGCTCAAACAGATGACGTCCATAACCGGTGGCCATGATATGGTCATGGTCCACTCCCTGAAGCATTTCTTTGGCCTGGGCCAAGGGATCAAAGCCGGAATCGGCCTGCTTCATCTCGATAATTTCACGGTCCTTTAATACCACCAGCTCGATAGTCCGGGAACCGATGTCAATACCTGCAAATCGCATGGAAGACTTCCTCTGCTATTTTATCAACTCCACAAACGCCTCCACCCTGGTCTTAAGCTGTCCCACATCCTCCATGCTGTAGTCGGTATCAATCCGAAGCGTGGGGATATTCTTTGTCTCAAGGGCCTTTTCTACGGGCATGGACTCCATGAGATAGGGCTGGCAGAATTGAAGACCGTAATGGATGACACCATCTGCCTTGTAAATCTCGAACATCTCAACGATATGTTCAAGACGATCAGGGTTGGGTGTAAAGATGGCGCAATCCACCTGAAAGTACCGGTCCACAATGGCCTCCATGAGTTCTTCCACCGTATCCCAGTTATCATCGGTCAGGTTGCGGGTGCCCCGCTCCCCAACACATGATTCCTCTCCCACAATCACTGCGCCGGACGTTTCTATTATCCAGGGGAACTTCCAGTTAGGAACGGCCATGGGGCATCCCGATAAAAGGAGCCTCGGAGTTCCTTTGGGGAACACACCTTCATCTTTATCAATCCGTTTTTCCAATTCATCACAGATCTTGTTGACAGAGTCGGTAAAGCGTCCCGGATCATCATAAAAGAAGACTTGGTTTGCCAGCAGGGCGTCCAGCCCGGAAATAGGAGCCGGATCAGCCTTGCGCAAACTGGAGAGCCTATGGATTGCCCTTCGTTTGTTGTTGACGATTTCAATTCCTTTCTTAAGCCTGGCCGCATCAATGGTAATGCCTGTAAGTTCTTCAACCGACTCCTTAAAACGCAGATATTCGGCTTTTAAAAGAGATCTTCCTTCAGCGGATTTCATTTGTGGTATGTCCATTACATAGAGATTGGGAACAAGGTTTTTTAAGGTCTCATAGGACTTCTTTTTGCCGTCACAGGTGTTTTCCCCCACGATCATGTCAGCAGATTCGAGGTAGGGACAGACCTTTCCTAACTTAAATCCGAAAGCCGACTTGATCAGAGAGCAGGTGTTGCGCGGCAAAAGCTTTTCCACCTCGTCCATGGCAAAATCAGCCCCTGTACAGAGGCCGACAAGTGTTCCATCTACGGCCCGAACGATCTCTTCCGGCACAAACACACAGAAAGACCCTATCACCTTTCGGCCGGCCGCCTTTTCATCCAGCAATTCTTTGATGCGCAACCCGTGCACTTCGCTTATCACAAAATCAAAGTATCCCATGCCGTCGGGCCGGTCCTTCTGTGCCAGATAGATGTCCTGGTAACCTTTCCCGAGGACCTCTAACAGGGCGTCATGCGCAACAAGATCCAGACCCAAACCTTCCCACATACTTCTGTAATCTTCGCTCATCTTTTTCCTCCCTTGAAATTAGTTAAGTCATTAAATCGTTACGTAGTTGAGTAGTTAAAAAATGTCGTTTCCTTATTAGTCCACCGCTCCAATACTCCACTACTCCATTTCTCAATTTCTTAATCTGTCTTCAGCACCCGCTCATTTCCCTGTCTGCGGGTGAACCCGATTGAATCCAGATACTCAAGAACCGGTACTCCCACTGTCCTCCCGTATCCCATCACCTCTTTGCAGTCTCCAATAGTAAGCCTGCCGTTCTTTTTGATTACTTGCCTTACTCTCTCTTTTATCTGCTCCATGACCTGGGGAGACAAAAAACGCCTGTTATTGAGGCGGATCAGTCTTTTTTGAGTGTGCAGGTAGTCGAGCAACCTCTGTATATCATTTATATTAGTCTTCCTCTTGTTGAGCTTCCAGAATGTGTGAGCGCTGAAAGGCACAAAACCCGACTCCTGGGCATAGTCGAGTAGCAGGTTGATCAGATTCTCCCGTTCATCAGATAGCTTGACTGAAAGGCTCGAGATCTTAAAGCACCCGCCGCTTTTTATCAGCTTGCCTTCATTGCAAAGTTCGGCAAGCATTTTTTGAAATGGTGCTTCATCAAGAGAAGGTGCCAATTGGTTTATGGTCTCTTGCGCAGTTGCGCTCATCTTTAATGGATTTTGTCGCAATATCTTTTCAACGATTTTTAGAAGTTTTTCTTTCAGTTCCTGATATAGCTCTCTTTGAAGAACGCCACGGCCTTTGAATGATAGGAGTTCCCCGGTTTTAACCCTCGCCCTGATCTCCGCCTCAATTTCAGTAACAGGAAAGCCTGTATTGCCGGCAAGCTCATTGGCTGTGATAAGGCGGGTGAAATTCGATTTAAAGATATGCTCGACAAACTCTTTCAAGTTGTGCTCTTGCAATGCCTTCAGGCATGGAATTGTTATAGAGGCCCTGGCCTGTCTGTATTTCTCCCGCGGGATTTCAAGGACTTTCCCCCCTCCAATGACGGTCTGGACGTTCAGCAGGCAGATCACAAAAGTATCTCCTGGAAGGGCTGCCACAGGTTTCATCAGTCGGAACTGGACCAGACCGTTTTCACCCGGTTCCAGTTGTTCCTTTTCCATGATGACCACCAGGGTGTTTGTTACAGAGGTTCCCAGATAGAGCTTCATCCTTTGCCGGTTCTTGACCGGCTTTATTGCGCTTTTAAGTATCTTGAGGTCCACATTGAGAAGATAACTCGAATTAACTGATCCCGGCTCTGCCAGAACCATTCCTCTCTTTATTTCCTTAAGGGGGACCCTGTGCAGGTTGATGCCGGCACGCTGACCGGCAAATGCTTCGGAGCCTTTCTCGTGGTGCGTCTCTAAGGACCGTGCCCTGGTCTCAATGCCGGATGGCAGGAGATGAAGCGGATCATCCTGTTTGAGTGTTCCCGAAAGGATTGTTCCACTGACAACAGTTCCGAAACCCGCAAAACCCTTGACCTGATCATCAATCCAGAGACGGAATGGAGATTTGATGTCTTTATCCGGTATTTTTTCCACAGCTTTTTCAATGTTGATTCGAATATCGTCCAGACCTCTCCGGTCTATTGCCGAAAAAGGGATAACCGGCTTTCCTTCAAAGAAGGTTCCCTCTATCAACTCCCTGATTTCAATCTCAGCTAATTCCCGGGTCTCTTCATCCACCAGGTCGGCCTTGCTTAAGACAATGAAACCGCCTTTGGCGCCGAAAAAATCCAGGATCTGGATATGTTCCAGGGTCTGGGGCATGACGCCGTCATCCGCAGCTACTATTAAAATGGCCATGTCCACGCTGCTTAAGCCCCGAATGGTATTTTTAAGGAAATCGGTATGGCCCGGAACATCCACCAGAGCGATTCGTTTGCCAGAGGAAAGTTCCAATGGCGCTATGCCTGACTCGATGGACAGACCGCGCCGCTTTTCCTCCTGCAATCTATCGGTGTCAATCCCCGTCAAGCAGCGGACAAGGGCGGTCTTCCCGTGGTCCACATGCCCGGCTATTCCGGCAGTAACGAATTTGTCCATTACTCCATCACTCCATTACTCCAATTGAAGCCTTAAAAAGCCACAAAGAACTTTTAATGAGATAGATCAAAGCCACTACCTCCAAGTGTGGACTTCTTATTTTTCGTTGGAGGGGGCAAGGGGAATCGAACCTCCCCCCGGTTTTGCAGACCGGGCCAACGGTTTTGAAGACCGCGGGGCGCCCAGCACCATTGCCCCCTTTACCCGAGTAAGGAAGGTATATATGGCGGACTGAAAACGGTTTGAAAAATGGTGATAATAAGATGATTGAAGGGATTAATTGGTTTTCGGCCTGACCCTGCCTACCGAACCCGGGTAGAATTATTTTCAATACGTCAGGTAAAGCCGAAAAATCGATACATGTATGAACTCCTGATGGGGATAATCTGACTATTGATGGAAACTCAGGATGTGAAGGATAGAAAGGATATTTCGATTTGTCAATCTGGAAATTCCGATAGTAAAAACACTTTACTTAGGAAAAGCCGATTCAACATGAAGAAGGAAATTTTTATTGACAAATTATTCCAATTTAGAATACTCTATTATAAAATATTCATTTAAGGAATATTTCCATGATGAAAACTAAGCCATCCACTGAATATGCCTTGTTAGGGGCGTTAATGTCCGGCTCCAAACATGGCTATGAGATCCTGCAATTTATTAATACCGCTCTGGGATCTACATGGTATGTGGGTACCAGCCCACTCTACGTTCTTCTTAAAAGACTGGAGAGAGACGGTCTTCTGCACTCAAGTGTGGAAACTCAGGACACACGGCCCTCAAAACGGGTTTTTAAGCTAACGTCAAAAGGCAAAAAGGTCTTCCTGAACTGGCTTCACAGTCCTACAGAGCATGTACGAGATCTGCGCATTGAATTCTTAGGCAAGATCTTCTTCTTCCAATACCTATCTCTGGATGGAGGTAGCGAATTGATAAAAAACCAGGTGCAGGTCCTGAAACAGATCAAGAAAAGGATCGAGCAGAGGAAAACAAAGGAGAAAGATGCGTTCAAGAAGCTGGTTTTTGAATCCAAAATGGCCACTGTTGAAGCCTGGCTTCAATGGCTTATCAAACATGCAACACCCTTTATCCAGAGTCAGAGTTCGTTAAATGGTTGAGGGGAATGAACCGCCTATTGGGGAGGCCCATAATCATGGATGATCTTTATAATGAACTGAAGCAACGCGCCCTCAAATTGTTGGAGGGCAAGAACCTTCTCGCCGAACTGGTGCGGATACGGGCCAGACCCCTCAGCATTGAAGAGGCTATTGGTAACCCTGAAGCCGATGATTTTCCCCTGCAAAAGGGCAATGAGAAACTCATGCAGGCAGAGTTTATGAATGCCGTGGGACAGGCTTATACCGACCAGTATGGAGACTTTGAAGGTACTCTTGAAGAGGTTTTTCAAATGACCCTTGGAAATAATTATAGGAGGGCCGTCTTAGTGGCTACATTAAATGCAGTATTGCGTTACTTGCACCGGATTGACAGAACCGTTCACTGCCACGACCAGGAGCCCACCCAATGTGCCGGAGAACTGGCCAGGTATCTAAAAAAACAATATGGCAAGGTGAAGATAGCCCAGGTGGGTTTCCAGCCCCGGATGGTGGAGTACTTAGCACCCGAATTTCCGCTGCGAGTTCTGGATATGGATCCGGACAACATTGGCAGCCAGAAATTCCAGGTAACCATTGAAGGTCCGGAGAACACGGAAGATGTCATTGGATGGGCCGACTTTTTGCTTGTGACCGGCACCACATTGGTAAACTCCACCATAGAACGTTTTGTGGGGAAGAAACCTGTTCTTTTCTATGGGACCACCATAGCAGGCGCTGCTCACCTCATGGGCTGGGAGCAATTTTGTGCCTGTGCCAGGTAAGGGGTTGATCATTGCCAATAGGGTTTATCGGCATGCCGGGTATGCCAGGCAGATAGTAAAGCAACTGAGCCCAATTCCTAAGATTTCGGAGGATAAGCA
>JAFDDR010000340.1 GCA_019310785.1 Deltaproteobacteria bacterium | reverse complement strand
AAGAATTTCAGGAGAAGACCCTATTAACCTTATCTCCCCAAAGTTGAGATAAAACATGTAAGGCGATGGATTGATGCTCCTCAGATTCCGGTAGAGGGTGAAATCATCACCAGCAACATCCCCTGAAAATCTCTGGGAGAGGACCACCTGAATTACATCACCGGCGACAATATGCTCTTTCGCCTTTCGGACAGCCTCATTAAAGTCGTCTCTATTGAAATTGGACTCAAGATCAGTCAGGGAAAAAGGGGCTTTCTCTGTCATAGAAGACAGAGGACATTGCAGTTCGGCAATGGTCTCATCAACCTCCTCACAGGCCAGGTCATAGAGCTCTTTCAAGTCGTCATTTTCCCCTAAATGGGCAAAGGCGATCACTTTGATCTGGTGTGTTAGATGGTCAAAAATGATCAGGCGCTTTGAGGCTGTAAAGAGAGCTTCGGGCATCACCGTGTCTTCAGGGGAAATCCCGGGGAGATGTTCCCATTTCCTGACCAGGTCATAATTGATATATCCCACAAGTCCTCCCTGAAACGGTGCGGGTTCTTTGATTGTCACCGGTTTTATATCCTCGATCAAGTCCCTAAGAACTTGCAAAGGATTCCCCACGTCTTTTAATCTCTTTTTTTCATTTCCTTTTAATATTTCCATCTCCCGGTCACGTGACAGGGCTATCAGATAGGGCTTGTAGCCAATAAAGCTGTATCGTCCCCATTTCTTGCCGCCGTCAGCGCTTTCAAGGAGGTAGGAAAAGGATTTGTCTCTGATCTTTAAATATGCCGAAACCGGTGTTTCCGTATCAGCTAAGAATTCCTGATAGACCGGAATCAGGTTCCCCTGCTTGGCCATCAGCCTGAATTCAGAAAATGAAGGTTTTGTTTTCAAAGCCAAACTCCTAAGAACCAAAAAAGGCCGTGGGGATCATTGCCCCACGGCCTTTTCTTTTCGTACACCAGACAAAAAAACCGCGGGACCCCGGAAGGCACCCACGGTTTATGTGTTTTACACTATCTTAAACTATATCAACGTAAACGGGCACACCTCCCTGTTGGAATTGTGCCACCACCAGTTTCTAAGATCACTCGCTAAAATTTGTATTTTCTCTGAATCCATGGTGAACACTATTACTCCCTGTAAAAAATAATGTCAAGAAAAAAATCACTCAGGGCAACAATTTCAAGCCAAACAGCTCACCACCAGATCCCATTTCCCCCGCATTAAGGCTGATTAGCCTCTCTTTCACAACATCCCTTATGGCCCCGAGAAGCCTTGTCGCTGCCGCTTTTTCCCCTAAATAATCGAGCATCATCTGGGCTGCAACGATGGCTGCCACGGGATTAATCTGACCCAGGCCTGTATATTTGGGCGCAGACCCCCCTATCGGCTCGAACATGGCCGTCCCTTCAGGGTTGATGTTGCCCCCGGCCGCAATGCCCAGGCCTCCCTGGATTATTGCGCCTATGTCAGTAATAATATCTCCAAACAAATTATTTGTTACGATCACATCAAAATGTTCCGGGTCCTTGATCATCCACATGCAGAGGGCGTCCACGTGCTGGTAGTTGATGACAATATCAGGATAGTCCGCATGCAGCTCTTGAAAAACCCTGAACCACAGATCAGACTCATAAATAAGGACATTTGTCTTAGCGCAAAGTGTCAAATGCCTTTTTTTGTTCCGCTCCATGCAGTATTCGTAGGCGTACCGTATGCATCTTTCGACCCCTTTGCGGGTATTGACAGACTCCTGAATGGCAATTTCATCAGCGGTCCCCTTTTTGAAAAACCCGCCCCCGCCTGCATACATCCCTTCGGAATTCTCCCTTACTACCACAAAGTCTATATCCCCCGGGCCTTTCTCCTTGAGGGGTGTATCAACCCCTTGAAAAAGCTCTACAGGCCGGAGGTTGATATAGAGATCTAATTCAAAGCGCAGCCGTAGAAGAATCTCCTTCTCTAAAATCCCGGGGGTGACATCCGGGTGGCCGATGGCGCCTAAGAATATGGCATCCATTCTTTTCAACTGGCTGATCTCATCATCTGTTACCAATACGCCTTCCCTCAGATATCGTTCTCCGCCCAGATCAAAGGTGGTGAACTGAAAGTCAATGTCAAATAGTTTTGAAATGGCTTGCAGTGCCTTTAAACCCTCGGCTACCACCTCAGGCCCTGTGCCATCTCCAGGTATTACGGCAATGTTATAACTTTTTTTCATGACTATTTTTCTCCTCAACCTATCTCTTTTATAAACGGCTACGGGGTAAACAAAGGGCGCAAAAGGTTGGTTAGTTTTACCTTCCGTGAACCTTTTAGCTTCTCGGTTATGAAGTAATAGATGAGTAAATAGACTGTCGCCATCGTAAACGATACAAATGTTCCCAGATAAATACCGCAGACCGGATACACGATCGAAACAGTCAGGGAATAGGCAATTAGAGAACCTAATCCCGCAGGGAAATTCTTGATAATTGTATGGACGCACTCCCTGCCGTAAGCGAAATGGATAATGATCATAAGGGGGAAGAGCGACCCATTTCGCCGTTCCTGTGATAACCAGAATGATGGAGCCCGCAAATATGGCCCTTAGAAAAAGGATGCCGCAATTCAACTTCAGCCTTTCTTGTATCTTGATATTGTCAATTCCCCTTAAGAGATACGAGAATAAGAAGATTGAAATAACCGGAATGACGACGGCAAGAGCATGATTTAGCTTGATAAAATGTATGAGCCATATCACCAGAAAATATCCTGATACGGCGATTATTGAGGAAAAAAAGATATTAAATTTTTTGAAGTATACCGAGGCTCGATAGTAACAGTATGCAAACGCCTGAGAGGCTACCAGCCCGATCATAGTATATATGGCGCTTTTTGAAGCAAACTCAGGGCTCACCTCTATGCCATAAAAAAAGAGGGCAATGGCCGCCCCCAATGGATAACCGGACAAAAGTCCGGCGACTTTGGGGCTCACATGTTCAGCTATCCAGGATAGAAAAACGACTATCGAAACCGAAATCATCAATTTCGCCAAAAACACGAAGTCAAACATCTATTTATACCAGCGATATTGCTTGCAGCAGCAAAGAGCGATAATCAAAACAAGGGCGGGAGGGACTTCCAAATGGAAGCCTCCGCTCGGCCGATTCTATATATCATGCGCCTGCCTTTTTCCGGTTTTCCGGTCTCAGAGAACGTACCGCTGCCCTCCACATCTCGGAGTTCCCCATCTCTTCTAATTCCTTATTCAGCCTCTCTCTGTAATCGGCCGCGCTGTTTGCATCGAGAACGATCTTGGTCTCCTTTCCGGAGACCACACTCTCATAGAGATCGTCAAAGACCGGCGCAACCGCATCCCTGAATCTCCCGCTCCAGTCAAGGGCGCCCCTCTGGGCCGTGGTGCTGCAGTTGGCAAACATCCAGTCCATTCCGTTTTCAGCCACCAACCGGATCAGGCTCTGGGTCAGTTCCTCCACTGTTTCATTAAATGCCTCGCTGGGGCTGTGTCCATGCCTGCGCAGGAGGGCGTATTGGGCCTCCATAACACCGGCGAGGCAGCCCATCAAGACCCCCCGTTCACCGGTGAGATCGCTGTAGACCTCTTTTTCAAATGTGGTTGAAAAAAGATACCCTGATCCAATGGCAATCCCCAAAGCCAAGGCCCTTTCCTGGGCCCGACCCGTGGCATCCTGAAAAACGGCATAGCTCGAATTGATCCCGCTTCCGGCCAGGAAATTGGACCTCACTGTCCGGCCGGAACCCTTCGGCCACCAGGATAACGTCCACATCCGGGGGCGGGACCACGCCTGTCTGATCTTTATACGTTATGGAAAACCCGTGCGAGAAGTAAAGGGCATCGCCCTTATTAAGACAGTCCTTGACCTCCGGCCAGAGGGCCACCTGTCCAGCGTCTGATATTAAATACTGGATAAGAGTAGCCCTCTCACCGGCTTTTTTGGGCGAAAAGAGGGTCTCTCCGGGAACAAACCCGTCGTTTACAGCACGCTCCCACGAACTGCCCCCCTCGCGCTGGCCCACAATCACCCTGATCCCGTTATCCCGCATGTTAAGGGCCTGACCAGGTCCCTGGACCCCATAACCGAGCACTGCAACTGTTTCATCCTTCAAAGTCTCTTGCGCCTTTTCAAGCGTAAACTCCTCTGCCGTAACAACATCTTCCAGTACACCGCCAAAATCTATCTTTGCCATAACTCCTCCTTTATTTTTTCTCACGAGCCAGGGCAACGACCCCGGTCCTCG
>JAFDDR010000185.1 GCA_019310785.1 Deltaproteobacteria bacterium | reverse complement strand
ACCGGATTCCTTGGCATCCTTTCACACATAATTGTTTCCCTTCGGTCTCAGATGCCGAACTCCATCTTTGAATGCTTGCTCCTGATCGCCTCCCGCAGCTTGGGCCACTCAAATCCCACCAGCATACCCACTGCAAAGGCGGTAATCATTAAACCTACAAGAATTAGTGTCATATGCTCACTCCTTTTTTAGTAACGAGTAAGGCAGCGCTCAAATCCTTCCTCGCTCATATGATATGCCGCGTGCCCCCCAACCTTTCAGGAAGGTGTATAATGGCAGGCTGTTAATAGTCTGTGTTTCATTCTTAGGGCGTGTTTTGTAACTTTTATATTTTCAAAACACCAGTCGCAGATTCCGCCTGTGATGTCTTGAACCGGCGGATCAACCATAACCCGGGTGGAGCAAGATCCGCGGTAATCACAACTATCGCATGTCCATTTTTTGCTATCAAATCCTTGACAGCCGAAAATCTCTTTTCAATGTATACACCAGCGAATCATTGTGCCCTCCCCCTGGTTTTTAATGTATTAAAAAGCAAATATTGTGCCGAACAGCTTTCCTTAGCCAAAATTATTCGTATCAACGACCTGGATTTTTTAGGCTTTTACTCACATCTGTACTTCTGTTTGATTCAGCTACTTTGTCCGTTATACTTTAGCCCTTTGCAAGGGTGGGGCATTTTTTCAAGGCAATATCTAAACCTGGCCACCTCACCCTTGCAGTGAAGTTGCAATATTACTCAACTTTTCAAACAGGTAAATATTACGTTTCTCCATATATTTATCGACTTCAAGTCCAGCAAATTTCTTCATATTATTTATTCCGATATCCCCTCCGCGGCGTAGGCCCTACCCTCCGGCCTGTAAGCTCTACGGGCTGGAAGCGGGGCAGGAGGCAATTGGCTCAATAGATTAGAAAAAACTTTGGGAGGCTTCAGATTCCATATTGTCAAACTGGATTGTATAGCAGGAATTTTCTTTTTTCAGGCGGCCTGTCTGCGTGTGCAGGGAAACGTCAAGGTCCAACTGGCAGACAGTGAAAAATCCCCCTCAGTCCGCCACAGGCGGATAAATCCTCCTTAAAAAACGGGAAAATATTTCCTACGATCATTACCATTCCTCCTAAACGACGAAAGCGGTTAAGCAGTTAATGTACCGTAATTAAAGAAGATTTTATTGAAAAAACAAACATGAAATGTGGCACTTATCTTGCAACCTTTGCAGTTAATGAGAATGATCCAAAAAATCTCGTAACCGTTCACGGGTTCCCCGCCCAACCGGATCTTCGACAGGGTTCTGAGGTTCAGAATAGATTTATGCAACTGCAAGATATCTATTATATAAGCCATATAAATAACCATATAAATGCAGTAAAAATGGCTCATAATAATGAGGTGAATTTCCAAGTTGTCTTAGAAGGAAATCTTTCGACCAATGTCAATGATGTTTCGAAAATAACAGGCCCGAAGTTCACTTTGCTCCCGCCTGACATACCCCAAAAATTTGCATCAAATATTGCATCCGGCAGGGATGTTAGTGCGGCCTATAAAAAAGTGGAAAATCAATATGTTGAGTCTAACAAAATAAGTGACCTCTCAAAGTACAAGGACGATCAGCTTCTCAGTAACCCCGGTGGTGATCATTATTATCTGGAACAGAAAAAGGTCGCCCCCCATCCCGAGGCTCAGGAGTCCTTTTGGGGAAGGGTAGGAAAGGATATTTCAGATGCTTTTAGTAATGTAAAAAATTTCTTTAAGGATCTCCTTTTTGGCTCCAAGATACAATACCGGGATAAAAACAACCAGATCCAGGAGGAAAGGCAAAGGGGTCTTATTGGTTCTGTTGTTGATTTTTTCAAAGGCGTGGGTAGTGCGCTGAGTTTTGGCATGTGGCGCCCGGATGGTGAAAAGGAGCCCCAGGGATTTGTAGAACGAATAGGCTTTTTTTTCTCCGGTATGAAAGAAGCCATTTTTGGAGACCTCATCCAGGGAGCGGGCCAGAGTTTTATACACATGGGGGAAGACCTTATCTTTGCGGGCTGGAATCTCATTGAGGCAATCCCGGACGCCACCATTGGAAATTTTCATAAAGGAAGGAGGTCGTGTTAGACTACCTGACAGACATTCTACCATTTGGTGATGCGTGGCAAAGGGTGCACTCAACAAATCTGAAAGAACTAAAGCTACCTATAATTTCAAACATAAAAATGCCGGAGCATTACTCAGAAGATGCCAGGTGGCGGCATGTGAGAAATACCCCTTTCAGAAAGACGATCGAGACGATAGGAAGCCTTCTGTCAGACTTCATGACGCTGAAGATATTGGGACACTTAAAATTATTTAGTGAGAAGAATCATCACGGAAATTAGCGCTCATAAAATTGCGAAACAATTTTATGCTTTAATCTTGTGTTATTAGAGGGTAATTATGGATGTAGGGGCTGTTAGACATGACCATCTGAACAGCCTGGCGGGACTTGTTGTTTACTAAAAGAGGGGCAATAAGGTTTGCGGTCATTTTTTCAGGTGAACCCTTGGGAATATTAACAACAACGTACAACTCCAAAACATTATTATCACGGTTCCCATCCCAGGACATTTCCGCTAAAATATCCTCAATATCCACCTCATAGTCCGGCATAAAGAGAAAGGGACTTGTAATGACAAAGGCAAGTGAAGGATCGTCAACTGACTGGTACCAGTAAAAAGGTGAATTTTCTTTATGTCGAAGTATGACAAAACGCTGTTTTTCCGGAAACCCTAACATACCTAAAGGCATATTGAAAATTTTCTCTTCGACTAAGGTGACGGTGCCGAATCTTGTTGTTTTAATCTTCAATTTTAATTCCTCTTTGAGCTAATGCTACTGAAAAGGGTGGCGGCTCTAGCGAGATCTGATTCATTTACATTAGAAGATTCCAGATTTTCCGCTCTAATCCTTTCATATATCTCCTGACGGTGAATACTAATACTCCTCGGTGCTTCGATCCCCATCTTGACCTGCGCACCTTTTATTTCAAGCAAAGTAATAACAATATCATCGCCAATAGTAATCCGTTCACCTAACTTCCTTGTTAGTATAAGCATGGCCTATCCGTGGCTTTTAATTATACAATCGCTTAACAATTCTATTACATATAATCAACCAGGCTCAATTTCATAACCTTGGCCGAAGACGCAAGGGCAGCCTGGTAGGCAAGTTCCTTGGCTTTCAAGTCAATGATTGCCTCGGTTATATCGGCATCCTCAATCTTCGAAAGCCTGTCAGTGTTGCTGATTTTCAAATCTTGAAAGATGTTTTCCTTGATTTCCATTCGTATCATCTTCGAGCCAATATCAGATATCGTGGTTGAAATATGATCAAAGTGGGCATCCAGTTCGCCCATCTCGGTCTGAATCCCATCGACATCATTGGCTGCCAAGGCGTCTTTCAAGTCACTCAAAGTGGTGAAAATGTCTCCGAAAACGGCCTCGCCATCGCTTCCTACCTGTACGGCAGCATCCCTTCCTATCTTTACTGTAAAAGGATTATTGTCCCCATTATACGTTCCGTCCTGACTGAACGGGATGGTATCCGATTTCGAACCTGCGAAAATATAACGTCCGTTTAACTCCGTGTTTGCCAGCGAGACGGCCTCCTCCAACATGTTCCGGACGGTTTCAGATGCAGAGGCCCTTTGCGCAGCCCCTGTGGTATCGGTGGCCATTTGTATACACAAGGCCTTGGCATCGGAAATCAGGTCCTGCACATGGGATATGGCGCTTTCAGAAGCGGTAAGCCAGGATTTTCCCATGGTTATATTGCGCCCCATTTGCTCAAAATTGGAAAGGGCCGATCTAATATTGAGCGCCTGGGTAAGCCCGACCGGATCATCAGAAAGGTCTGATATGCGTTTGCCTGTAGACACGACCTTGCTGGCTTGATTCAACTCTTCGGTGATGTTACCTAAATTGAATTTTACCATATCATAAACGGTTTTATTGGCCACTCTCATGATAACACCTTTTTTTTACAGACCTCGTAAAAACTATTTATATAGTGACTGCAATCCCCCTAATTTTTAGGACTTTGCTCAAAAATCGGACATCAGGTCGGTCTGGGTTACGAGGTTCAGGGTTCAAAGGTTTTAACCCCTGGACCTTTGAACCCGTGAACTCCTACTCTCTACTTAACCCTGAGCAAAGTATCAAGCATTTCATCGGCGACGCTGATAAGCTTGGACGCCGCTGCATAGGCCTGCTGAAACTTTATGAGGTTTGTCATTTCCTCATCAAGGGAGACTGCCGAAATGCTGTCCCTTATATCAACCAGTCTCTTTACCATCTCCTCATTTACGACACGGCCCCTTTCAATGCCCGCAGCGGTAATCCCTACGGAGCCTACCATGGAATGATAGTAGTTTTCAATAGTCGCGGTAAGGCTACCTTCCGTGTCTCCGTTGATCCTGTCGCACGTCCACTGCGAAATATCCATAGAAGTGTATTGCAGGTCTGCAATGGCCAGAGCATTGGTATTGTCCCCCGAGGCATAGCTGCCATCTGCAGCAATCCGGGCTGTCGCAATGAAATTCTTGTCAGATCCGATTGTATCCGTTACATCGATACCACCTGCACTCGCACCCTTAAAAAAAGTGTTGACACCAAGGGCAGCCAATACATTACTGGTATCATCCGAAAAGGCAAAAGTAAAACCATTGGAAGCGGTGATCCGGAGCTTGCCATCAGTTGTGGTTGTCGCGCTGATATTGGCACCGCCTATAGCGTTGACATCAGTCACAATAGCGTCGATTGTGGTGACATCAGCATCAACAGCTATAGTTGTGGTACTGTCGAGAGTCCCGTTTGAATCGTAAAGCCACAACTTAAAGTCGCCATCAACTATTTCATCAGCATAACTGAGCCCGGATGAATCTATCGAAATGTTTGTGTCTGATGCTTGATAAGTCCCTGTAACCGTGCTGAAGGCCTCCAGCCCCACACCCTGGCTATGCTGACTGTTGACAGCCCAGATGAATTCTTCCGCCACGGCAGAGATGTCCAGTTTATATTTGGCAACGACCACCTCCCGCATATCGAGCCATCCACCTAACCTACCGCTATTTATATAGTTCGTAATGTCAACGGTTGTTCCACCGGAGGACTGCCATTTCACCCTGTCTCCATTAGCACCACCCATTTCTAAGTCATAGCTGCTATCTCCATGAACCAGGATGCAGCCCCTGGCCGCGACAACAGTGAGGGTGCCATTGTCCTGCTCAAAGGTATTGACATCCAAATATTCAGAGAGTTCGGAAACCATTATGTTGCGCTTATCCCTCAGGTCATTTACAATGTTGTTACCTGCTTCCAGACCCGGGATCTGTTCGTTGATCTGGGCTATTTCATTGGAGATCCGATTGACCACATCTATCCCGGTGCTCAGAGAATTGGTCAAATCCGTTTCAAGCTTTGCCAAATCACCGTCCAGGGCGTTAAATCGCTCCGAGAGCAAGATACTGTGCTCATACAGGGCTGTCCGTTCCGAGACCCCGGAGGGGTTGTTTGAAATATCGTGCCACAAATTCCAGAAGTCAGACAGCATTGCACTGATACTGGTTTCAGGGTTTTCGTTAAAAACACCCTCTAAGACCTGCATGTAATTCTCCATCTCTTTGGAGGATAACATTTTTGATTTTTGCTGCATAAGCTGGTTTTCGATAAACTGGTCACTGGCCCTGACTACCTGTGTTATGTTCACCCCTCGACCAAAGATCAATTCGCCTTTAGATTCAGTTTGTTTCGCCGTAAGAACTGGGCTCTGCCTGGAATAGCCGGGTGTGTTAACGTTGGCAATGTTGTGGCCCGTCACGTCAAGGCCATATCTCTGGGTAGCTAAAGCAGATTTGGCAATATCAAATACCGCTCCCAAAGTTGACATGATCAGACCTCCCGGCTAAGGAGAAAATTGGTGCCCGGTTTGCTTAGATAACACTTGTCATTGTATACAACCCTGGCCCCGGGCTCGCCTGTTATGGTCAAGATCATCTCATCGAGAAACCGGAGTGAATCATCCATAAAGGTCATATTTTCCCTCCTTAATGCCTCTATCTCGCTCTTTAATTCTATAAGCTTCTGAAGTGAATTATGGAATTCGGGCCTGCTTTCCCGTGGAATTAAGTCCGGAATCCGGTTCAGATCAGATATTTTTTGATCCATCCCCAGGTTAATAGCAGAAACTATCTCCTGCCTGATAGAACCTATCTTTGAACATGTTTCTTCTTTTTTTTTAGATATCTGCCATAGCTTATCTAAATTTAGATTGATCAAAGAGTCTCTTTCATCCATAAAACAATGGAGCAGGTCATCGTAGAGCAAAATCTTATTATAAATAAGCTTTTCAATGGATTGAACAATGGTATCTTCCATAAATACAGACCTCGAAAAATTTAGCTGATTTTGGGGTAATATTTTGGACAAAAGGGTTTGTTTCTAACTCAAGATTGGGTTCAAGGTTCAGGGTTCACCGTTCAGGGGTTAAAACCTTTGAACCGTTGAACCCTGAACCTCATAACCCAGACCGACCTGATGTCCAATTTTTGAGCAAAGCCCAAAAAATTAGGGGGATTGCAGTCACTAAATAAATAGGCCCTCTTTATTTATCGGCACATCATGATAGTAACTTGATTGTTTTTGAGCTTACATCTTAGTTTAGCCTGGAAAACCTGGTCCTCTCCCGCGTAACGGTATCTTCGATGGGCCTGGATTCTTTACTGAGATCGGCATCACCGCGTTTAATAAAATCGCGAAGCGGTTTTATATCTTGAGCCGTTCAAGAACCATGTCTCCAAGTCCTATCCCCCCGCCCTTTGCAATTCCCATGGCAAGATTTTCGTCGAACATTGATCTAATAATTTTACCGGCATTATTGTTCAAAAAAGCGCCATGTCCGGCAATACTTGTCCTCATTGATTTCAACATATAGGTAATAAAGATGGATTCGAACTCGCTGCAAGCCTTTTTGAGCCTATCAGGGGATATATCATTATGAGATCCTGCTAAAACCGCATCCGATGAAATCCCTTTCAACATACTTATTCTCCTTTATATGATTTCCAATTCGGCCTGGAGTGCTCCCGCCGCCTTCATGGCCTGCAAAATAGTGATCAGGTCCCTCGGAGTAACGCCAATTGCATTTAGGGCCCTTATTAACTCGCCAATTGTTCTTCCCTCCGGAATCAGGAGAAGCCGGTTTTTATCCTCAGAGATGGTTAAATCGCTCTCCGGGGAAACAACCGTGCTTCCCCCCGGTGCAACTACTATGCCTCCCTCCATTTGTGCTGGAGCGGCCCCCTTGCCTGATGGCGCAAAGGGAAGGGGTTGTGAGACCTCTTTTGTTTCTTTTATCTGAATGCTCAGGTTTCCATGGGCAATAGCAACTTTTAAGATTCTGACATTTTCGCCAATTACTACCGTGCCGGTCCTCTCACTGACTATAATCCTTGCCACGGCGTCAGGAACTACATCGAGGCTGCCAATTTGAGCAATCAGGTCAACCACTCTGTCCTGAAATTTAAGGGGAATCCTGAATTTCAAGGTACCGGAGTCTATCGGTTTGGTAAGGTCATCTCCAAATCGCGAGTTAATCACGCCGGCAATCCTGGAAGCCGTGCTAAAATCCGAATCGTTTAAAATAAGGGTTAACTCTTGTCTGTTTTTGAGCGACAAAGGAATTTCTCTTTCAACTGTAGCTCCTCCACTGATTCTCGCTACGGTAGGATGGTTTTTTGTAACACCTCCACCCGCCGCCCCGCCGGCGCTGAAACCACCAACGGATACGGCCCCCTGGGCGAGTGCGTATACCTTG
>JAFDDR010000028.1 GCA_019310785.1 Deltaproteobacteria bacterium | reverse complement strand
TCGCAAACCGAAGAAATTAATGGAGGATAACATGGAGCTAAAGAATAAAAAAGTCGTCATCCCTGTTGAAAACATGTTCAACGATCTGGAATTCTGGTACCCTTTTTACAGATTGAAGGAGGCGGGCGCCGAAGTTGTCGTGGTGGGTTCGGGCAGTGCCGGGACATATACCGGCAAATCAGGAACAGAGACGAAGGTTGACGCGGGAGCAGGCCAGGTGGAAGCGTCGGATTTTGATGGAATTGTAATTCCCGGCGGATACGCTCCGGATCTTATGCGGCGGTATCCTGAAATGGTTGATCTCGTCAGGGATATCCATAACGCGGGAAAGGTTGTCGCAGCCATTTGTCATGCAGGCTGGATGCTTGCTTCCGCCGAAATTGTAAAAGGCAGGACCCTGACTTCATTCTTTGCCATAAAAGATGATCTTGTACATGCCGGGGCAAACTGGATTGATCAGGAGGTTGTTATTGACGGCAATCTGATCACGAGCAGGAAACCGGATGACCTGCCCGCCTATATGAGGGCAGTTATAAAGGCACTGGAATAGCCCATGAAAGAATGGATAGTAGGTCGCCAATTCTTCTAAGTTATTTTTGCACAAGCCCTAAGCCGGAGATTAAATATGGATAAGTCTAAGGAGGAAATAATAGAAAGAGCTTACGAACTGGGAGTGAGATATGAACAGGAGTGTACCGGATGCGCTCAAACTGCCATCGCTGGTATATTTGACGCCATAACCATCAAGAATGATGACGTATTCAAATCAGCCAGCGGATTGGCTGATGGTATGGGATTGACCGGAAACGGAACATGTGGTGCTCTAATTGGCGGTGTCATGGTAATCAGTTATTTGTTTGGCAGGGAACGGAAGGACTTCAAAGACATGTTCAAACCGATGAAATCCTATTTGCTTTCAAAGGTGTTACATGACAGATTCTTAAAAAGATATGGCACCTGTCGATGCTATGATGTGCAAGATTCATTGATGGGCAGGACATTCAATCTCCTGGATAAAAAAAAGTTCGAAGAGGCAATAAAATTTGGAATGTTAAAACATTGCTCCAAAGTAGTCGGAAATACCGCGAAGATAGCAACCAGGATTATTTTAGAAGAATGGGAGGAGGGAAGACAAGGGATTGGGCGTCCCGCCGATTTATCTCCGGCGGGTTGACACTGACCTGTCCCGAAGCAGGCGGGGGATTGTGAAAAAGGGGCATTTCCGGATGGGCACTAAACGGCAGAGGAAAGATCATCTATGGGAAAGGAGTATGACATCGTTGCAAAGTTTTATGACCCCTTGCTTTATTTTTTTATGAAGCCCGTAAGAAAGGCGGTACTAAATGAACTCTTAACGTATAAAGATAAGGCCATTCTGGATCTTTGCTGCGGCACAGGCAATCAATTGAAGCTTCTGGCAAGACACAGGTTCACTAATCTTCATTGTCTGGATTTATCCGCTTCTATACTGAAAATAGCAAAGAAGTCCGATTACCCTATCCACGTCTACAATGAAGATGCTATAAAAACAAACTTTGATAATGAATCTTTTGATATCACGATTATCAGTTTCGCGCTCCATGAAAAAGACAGAATCACCCAGGAAAACTTCATCAAAGAAACCCATAGACTGCTAAAGAATGACGGCCTTTTACTGGTTGTTGATTTTGCCTTTGATGAGTTAACTACGATATTTAGTAAAATCGGAATAATTTTCGTGGAAAGACTGGCAGGCGGGGAGCACTATACGTATTTCAAAAACTACATTCAAAATAATGGCCTGTCAAGCTTGATCAAACAGGATAAATTTAAACTCACAAAGGAAAATCGAAAGCTATTTAAAGGCATCACCATATCATTATATCAGAAAGTTTAGGGCATAGATTCATCCTGTTAAATTTAGCTACATGACCCCCTTTAGGGAAAAGTGGGATAATTCGCCTGTCCCTAATTATCGTAAATAAAAATTGTTAAATAACCAATCATGCGGCTTGTCAAATTAATTGGCCTCAAAAAATCTCTGCAAAGGAGGGAATATGCTTAAGTACATCCTGATTGTTGTCGCGGCCGGTCTTCTGTCGGGCCTTGTGTGGGCTGAGAGCACCGGAAACAACTGGTTAGCGTTGGGATTCAAAACGCCGCTGTCTATCCTATTCGTGATAACCGCGCTGTTCCAGCCCAAGGTCTTGCCCAAGTACTTCAAGTTTGTTTTTATAGGACTTATTCTCGGGCTTGTGGGGGATGTGTGCCTGGGTCTGCCGGGATTGACCGCTTTCAGAGTCGGGCTTGTGGCCTTTTTAGCGGGTCATATACTCTACATTCTGGCATTCGCGATATTTACCCGCCGCGTGGACTGGATCAACCCTGTAAACGTCCTGATCATCGCGATCAGTGGGTGCATCTACTTGTGGCTCCTGCCGCACCTGGGCAAGATGCTCGTGCCGGTTACATCCTATATTGTGGTGATCTCCGTAATGGTGGCCGGTGCATGGGCTGCTTTTCGTAATTCCAGGGTTCGGAGGCTCGGTGCGTGGTTCATACTGGCTGGCGCGGTGTTTTTCTATATCTCCGACATCTTTGTTGCGCATCAGCGATTCGTCACGGAGCAATTCTACAATCGCCTCTTCGGATTGCCGCTGTACTACACCGCCCAGTTTCTGCTGGCATTCTCAGTAGGACTGGTAAAAAGGGTGGGTACGGAAAACCGGGATGTCCAAAAACCATTAATGAACAAACGTAAAAACACCCTTATTTCGGCCGCAGAAAAAGGCTAAAAAACGGACAAAAACCACAATTTCTGCAATGATCGAACACAAACAAAAAGGGGCTTTAACAGTGCTAAAACCCCTTAATTGTTAAGCATTCTTTTAGCTGGTGCGAAAGAGGGGACTCGAACCCCTACACCCATTGGGTACTGGATCCTAAATCCAGCGCGTCTACCAGTTCCGCCACTCTCGCAATAGCCGGGTTGTACGGGAATATGATTGAAGATTTTGATGTTTATGTCAAGGGCTTAAGGCAGGTTAAGGCGCTCTTCGTATTCGTTTGTGAAGCGTTTTATAATGCCGTCGTCTGCAAAGCTGTAATAGGTGTTATTCCCGATGATGATATGGTCAAGGACCTGGACCATCAGGAGCTTTGCTGCCCAGACAAGGTCCCTTGTTAGTCTTTTGTCCTCGGCCGAGGGCGAGGGGTCGCCCGAAGGGTGGTTGTGCACGAATACCATGCCGGCGGCCTTGTGTTCAAGGGCAAGGCTCATGATCTCGCGCGGATAAACAGCGCTTCCCGCTAAGGTTCCGAAGAACACATCCTGATCCAGAATCAATTCATTTTTTCGATTTAAAAACAGGACCTTGAAGATCTCCCTTTTCAGGTCCCGCATGGAATGAAAAAGATAATCAAAAACGGCCTGTGACGAACCGAAAAAGGCCTTTCCACCTGTCCTGTCCTTGAGGTACCTTCCAGCCACCTGATGAACGAGTTTTAAGTAAAGGGCATTTTTAGGGCCGATTCCCTTTATCCTTGTCAGTTTTTTTATGGGCGCGGACAGGACGCCTGAAAGACTGCCGAATTGTTTCAGGGCCTCGCGCGCCGGGAGTTTTTGGTCGCCCCTGGGCGTACCTAAGGTGAGGAGAAATTCCACGACCTGTTCGTCGGAAAAACTCTCCAGGCCGCCATCTAAGAATCTCTTGCGCAGCCTTTCACGGTGGCCTTTGCCTCTATCTTGCCAGTCGTCTTTTTGCATTTTGCACCTTTTTGCGGCTATATCAAGATCAGGCGTGGAATATTAGCAGGAATGTAAAAAAAAGCAAGGAACCTCTTTTTCCGCCTTAATTCAGCCCTTTTAAGGTCCAAAAGTTGATGGTCTCGTAAAAAGTCGTCACCCCGGCGAAAGCCGGGGTCCAGGTCAGCACGCTGAGCGTCATAACTCTCTGAAAACACTGGATTCCGGCTTTTGCCGGAATGACAGAAAAGGGAACTTTAGGACTTTTTACGAGTTTGTCAAAGTTGACAAGCACCTGGAAGTAATCGAAATAATTTGGGTTTCAAGGTGCACGGTAAAAGTATTGATGCTGACCAAAGGACTGTGTTAAACTAACATATAAGTAACCGTTCATAGGTTCAGGGTTCAATGTTCAGGGTTAAGGACAAGGAAAGGCATTGAAGATCCGAAGTCCTCGTTAAAAATGCTCATTTCCCCAAGTAATTGCCAATTTGGCTCCAAATTTTGGATTAAGCTTGATGAAACTGACGCATTTCTCTTAAATACACAGCATAAATGCAGTATGGGTACGAGAATGGAACCTTGAACCTCTGAACCTTTGAACCCGTGAACGCCTACACATATTGTTTATTGTGCAGTGTCCGTTTCGACGGCCAATGGGTCGGTGAACGCGAACAAGCCGCAGCCCCAACATTTAAGGAGAAACCGAGGATATGCCGTCCAAGGCCCTTGAGGTCAACATTGAATGCAGCCGCGTTGATGTGACCGTTGATCAAAGATTCAAGATATTAGAACAGGTCATGGGGAAATACTATGGCGTCAAGGAGGGTTTGCAGGTCTTCCTTGAGGAGATCTGTCATCCTTACAAGAACTGGGAATTTATTGTAAAGGAGGCACGGGCCTATGCGTTGGATTATTTTCATATTCTCAAAACTCATCCTGAAGGACCTGAGGCGGCCAGGCTTTATGTGGACATTTTTTTCCAGGCCATTGATTCTTTAGAGGATGGTGATGTACGGACCAACGCAGCAGACAATCTTCTCCTTTATATCCAAAAGGTCATCAAGGAGGCAGGCCCTGATCTCTTAAGATTTCTGCCGATTCTGGATTACGCCTTTGACCGAATCAGGTGTTATCCGAAAGAGACGGCTTTTTTGTTTGTCAGGAGTTTTTATCAGTTCAACAGGTTAGGGGAACTTTATTCCAAAACCGTCCCATCAGAATCCGGTTTCAGTGCCATCAACAGGTTTTTGATGGAGTCCTACCGGTATACTTACGACTACTGGCTTGAGCAGGGTGATCCTTTAGTCTGGTTTGAAAAAGAGTCCGGGGCGTCCACACGAGAAAGGCGATTAGGCGAGATATTTGAACCGATTTCCCACAAACGGCTGAGGGACTTAAAGGATGAGTTGGAAAATATTATCCGGGCATCGGACGAGAGTCCGGAGAAAATCTTAGGTCGGCTGGTAACGCTTCCGGGATATGGTCGAATAGTCAGCCTTTACCATGAGGTCCCTCAAAAATTGCTTGATGCAGGCAGGGTTAAGGAACAGGGAAACCACTGGAAATTGATATTTCTCCTCCACATCATGAATCTCACGGGTCTTTCATCCATTCACGAAGAGTCCTTAAGAGATATTAACCGTACCCTTGCCTGGCTCATAGAGCATGAAGACACGCAGGTGATTCAGCAATCCCTTGAAAAGACCTTTGAAATCCTGAAGATGAGTACGGAGAAATTTCCCGGGACGGCACTGAACTGCGTCCTGAACATGGGGAGGGGCGTCTATAGAACGGATGAAAGTGACCTTGTGGATTTTTTTATGGATTCGGTCGTGTCCTTAGGTTTTCAGGCACCCGGTATAAAGGGCGTAGGGGATGACTGGCAGGTAAGGGCGAATGCCACCCATATTCAGAATATTCGCGCCTGGCTCGAACTCATTGAACTGAATCCGAAGTGGTCCAAAAAACTGTTGTCCTCTCTGATTATTCACCTTTCATTAGGAGGCGTTTTCATTAAGGATACCGACCTGTTTCCCCGGGATATCACCCAATTCCTGAACAGCGACATCGGCCCGGTTTATAACCTGGCCAAGCAATTGAACCGTCTTTTCCCGGCCTATTTTAATGACATCGGGGCCGAGGGAAAACTCAGAGACATTTCCACCCGAATTGATGAAATAACCCTGCGCAAGGACCCCCTTACCCATTTTCTGAGAAAGCAGAGTCACGTTGAGAGCAGTAATCGAATCACCGGACTCATGGAAGGGACCCTGGATTTCTGGAGGACCGGGAGCAAAGAAGGAATAAGATCTTTTGTGCCTCCGGATGTTTATTCGCAGATTGAGACGAAAGGGCCTTATATTGACGGCGTCCAGAGGGTTGTCGGCCATTTTTTTCATGTCAGGGGTCTTGATGACGTGAGAGATCTTTTGAAAGTTGAGGAGAATCAGCTCAAGGAATCAGCGGCCGAAATAACGGGTGTATCCGGTCTTGACAAAGAGAGAGTAGAACTGGCGATCACTTTGTACAAGCTCCTTTACCAGAAATACCATCTGGAATTCACTGAAATGGATGGTTACATTGGCCAGCTTCAGTCAAGCGGGTTGCCTGATTTGAGGAAACTTAAGGAGGCCCTCTGGGAGGAGGATACCAGGCAGAAGCTGACAAAGCTTTTGACCTACCTTGAAGGACTTAAAGGGGTGATTTTTTCTTCGGAGAACTATGAAGCCAGGGAGGATATTTACAGGAAACGGCATTTCACAGTGGATATACCTTCCATGTACGGCAGCTATCACGAAATGAAGTTTGATGCATTAGGTCTGGCGTTTCGCTTAGAGTCCTTAGTGAATGTCCTTTTTGAGGATATTGTAGAAACCATTGACCTGGGACTCATCACAAAGGCCACCTTTTACCAGATATATGACTACCTTGGCCTTTTTGATTGGGCCTTGAAGTTAGATGGTATTTCATCTTTAGAGATGGAAAGACAATTAGACCTTCTTGCCCACTCTCTTAAGATAAGGGGTTTTTCATCTACCCAGTATATAGACATCTTTCGCGGTTTTTCCCAGGCCGTAAGCAACATTGTAAACGATTATTTCAACAACATTCATCAGGAGAATCTGTCAAAAATCCTGCGCCAGGTACCAACCGAAAGGTTAATGGAGAAGTATCTTCCCCCGGAAAGGGTAGATGACCATGAGAAACTGATCCATCGTGTGACTGAGATATTTTTGCGTGACAGGATTGCTTCTTCCTTAGGGCTTCAGCAGCTCGATCTCTTTTTAGGCCGTATTTTGAAAACCCTTTTCCACCAGTCGCACGAACTGCCGAAAGAGGGTCTGCGCCTTTTGCTCAGTTATGACCCTCAAAAGGCTATAACCCCTATACATCCCGTAAAGAAAGGCCTTTCAGACATTATTCACCTCGGAAACAAGGGGCTCAACCTGACTAAGATAAAGAATTACGGCCTGCCGGTGCCCCCGGGCTTTATTATTACCACCGAGGTTTTCAGGTGCCGGGAGATTGTTGATCACTATCTGCCTGCAAAGAAAAACCTCGATCAACAGGTGGCTCTTGAGCTGGTCGGCCTTGAGAGATTGACCGGTAAGAAATTCGGCGACCCTGAGAATCCATTGCTCCTGTCTGTGAGGAGCGGTTCTTCTATTTCTCAGCCGGGAATGATGGACACATTCCTTGATGTTGGTATTGATGAAACGATTGTCCTTGGGTTGGTTGCGCAAACAGGCAACGAGTGGTTCGGGTGGGACACCTATCGAAGGTTTCTCCAGTCTTACGGTATGGCTTTCGGCCTGTCGAGAGATGATTTTGACGCTATTATCGATGATTTCAAACAGCGCTTGGGCGTGCCCTATAAAAAGGATTTTACCGGGCAACAGATGAGGGACATTACCCTGACCTATAAGTCATTGATACAAGAGAACGGCATAGAGAGCGAATCGTCCCATTTTGGCCAGCTTAACGTGGCTATCCAGAAGGTCTTTGATTCATGGCATACTAAAAAGGCGGAAACCTATCGCAGGATTATGGGTATTTCAGATGATTGGGGTACGGCAGTTACGGTTCAGGCCATGGTCTTTGGCAATTTTTCTCGTGAATCCGGGGCCGGCGTCTTTTTTACCCACAATCCCCGCTGGTCCGGAGATATGATCACGTTGTGGGGCGATTTTACACCCGGGAATCAGGGTGAGGACGTGGTTTCAGGCCTGGTAAGGACCCATGCCATTTCAAAAAGGCAGGCAGAGATTGAAAACAGGCAGAGCGAGATGACCCTTGAGGCACGGTTCCCGGACGTCTATCAGACCATGAGAAAATGGGCAAAGGATCTCGTTTATGAGAGGAGATGGAGCCCCCAGGAGATGGAATTTACGTTTGAAGGCCCTGGTACGGAAGATCTGTTTTGCCTTCAGACCCGTGACATGGTAATGAGAGAGAGAAAAAAGGTCTATTCTTTTGATACGGTCCAGGAAAAGCCGGTCAGATTCTTAGGGCATGGAATAGGTGTTAGTGGAGGGGCCATGACCGGGAGGGTCGTATTCAGCCTGGAAGAGATCAAACACTGGCGCAAGGCGGAGCCGGGAACATCCCTGATTATTGTAAGGAGTGACACGGTCCCGGATGATATCAGGGAGATCCATGAGGCCGACGGCCTGCTTACGGCCCGGGGAGGCTCCACTTCACATGCCGCAATTGTGGCCCACAGATTAGGTAAGACGTGTGTTGTGGGATGCGCAGACCTGATTTGCATGGAGAAACAAAGGGCCTGTTCATTGAATCAAAACCACCTCAAGTCAGGTGACTGGGTCAGCATTGACGGCCTTGAAGGGTCCGTGTATTCGGGTCAAATGAAGATAAGGGAGATGGAGAGGGATTGATATGGATGATTTTTCAAAAAATATTGAGGGCAAAGACCTGGTGCTGGGTATTAACGGCCTTGGAAGGATAGGAAAACTCACCCTGTGGCACCATATTGCCAGAAAATATTTTGATGAGTTGGTGGTCAACCTCGGAAGGGATGTGGGTACGTCTTTAAAGGACCTGGCACACTACATGGAAAGAGATTCCACATACGGGTCACTTGGAGGATATCTTTACGGGCATAAGGCCCGCCGTGTGATTCAGGATATTGACGAAACCGCGGGAACCATGACGGTCGATGGTATCAGGGTCAGTGTTTTACAGCGTTTTCGAAATCCGGGAGATATGGACTGGCGGGAACATGGTGTCAGGTTAGTGGTTGATACCACTGGGCAATTCCTTGATCCCACGGTTTCCCCCGAAGACCCGAAGGGTTCCTTGAGGGGGCACCTTGAGGCGGGCGTGGAAAAGGTCATTGTCTCGGCCCCTTTCAAAATCAAGGATGAAACCAGGGCCATGCCCGATGACGCCGTGACCACGGTCATGGGCATTAATGAAAATGACTATGACCCCCGGGTGCACAGGATTATTTCCAATGCATCGTGCACAACGACCTGCCTGGCCCACATGATGAAACCGCTCATGGATGCATTTGGCCCGCAAAGGATACTGACCGCCTCAATGGCAACGGTCCATGCCGTTACGGGTTCCCAGGCGGTGCTTGACCGTCTTCCCAAAAAGGGGGCGATCGACCTGAGAAAGAACCGCAGCATTATGAACAATATTATATTGACTACAACAGGAGCTGCAAAGACGCTTGCCCTTGTGATTCCTGAAATGAAAAAGATCGGTTTTATCGCTGAATCAGTGAGGATTCCCAATACCACAGGGTCATTAATTATTCTCGTGGTAAACCTTCAGGAGGAACCTTCGGGTGAATCGATTCGAAGAGAGGTTATCAACTCTGTTTATGAGGAGGCTGCCGCCCGGGATCCTCAGAGTTATCTTCATTTTACGGAAGAACAGAATGTCTCTTCGGATATTATCGGGCTTCCAAGGGCCGCTGCCATAATCGAAGGTCACGAGACCCATACACGCACGGCCGAGGTCAGTATAGATTTGCAAAAGGTATGTCAAACAGGAGATCAACCCGCGGTGGGAATATCAAATAAGGACGGTCAGGGCATGGTGACGATTGCAATAACCCAGGCCGTGATCTACGGATGGTATGACAACGAGTTGGGGAGTTATGTAAATATGTTAGGGGATCGTACTGTGTCGGTGGCTGAGGCCATGTAGCTCCGGAAAGTTGTTTTTGGTGAAAAACTGATTAAAGTATTTCCCAAAAAGGGCGATTTGTATTTTATAAGATAAACTTCTGAACCCGTGAACGGTTTAATAAAAAGCGAGGTACACACATTATAATGTTTTTTCTAAAGCTAACCATATCTCTGGGCATAACTGTCACGATCCAGCTCCTGTGGGCCGAAGGCGCGCTGGCTTGGGGGCCTGCCATTCATACGGTAACCGCCTTGAGCGCGCTGGACGGGGCCGGTGCCATATTGCCGTCCATTGCGGGAATTATTACATCATTCCCACTTCAATACATGTATGGGTGCTTAGCCGCGGATTTCTTTATCGGCAAGGGCAAAAACAGAAGGGCAGGGCATCCCCATAATTGGTGACCGTGAAGCCTCTTTTGCTTACGGATTCCTTTCCCATCTGGCCGCCGATGTTGTGGCCCATAACTTTTATGTCCCGAACCTGATTGGCTCTTATCCCGCCTGGACAAGGAAAGGACATTTATACTGGGAGTTAAAGGCCGACTATCTGGTCGGGCCTGACTATATAAAGATTGCAAGGGATGTCCTGAGTATGGATCATAAGGGGTGCGATGAACTCCTGAACCTGATAGCCGGGAAGCGGAGAAACGGGATCAAGGCCAAAAAACGCATCTTTACGCAATCCGTAAAGTTCTCTGATTATCTTTACTCGACGCATTCCGTGCTCTTTGGGGGCAAAGTCGTGCGATGGCAGGAATTTCAAAAGTATCTTGCCCTGATGGTCGGTCTTTCATGTCGTTTAGTAAAGGGTTTTTTGAGCAACCCGGATTCATGCCCCTGCCTTTCATATGACCCAATGGGGAGACAAAACCTGCGTCTTGTCAGCCGGAGAAAAAGGGTTTTCGCAGGATCATTCAGCACACAAAGGCCGAGCCGAAGATTCACCCTGGATAAAGAACTCCTCAAACTATGAATACGATTCGTATCCTGCCAGAGAAGGTGGCCTCCCAGATTGCGGCAGGAGAGGTCATAGACAGGCCCGCTTCTGTTGTCAGAGAATTGATCGATAACAGTATTGATGCGGGTGCCGATAGAATTGTTGTCCGCATTGAAAACGGGGGGAAGGGATTAATCAAGGTCAGCGATAATGGTGTGGGCATGTCCAGGGATGATCTGCTTCTGTGTGTGGAAAGGCATGCCACCAGCAAGATAGAGACGGCATCAGATCTTTTTTCCATAAAATCATTAGGTTTCAGAGGAGAGGCCCTTCCGAGTATTGCTTCGGTTTCGCGAATGAAGCTCACGTCCCGCCCCAAAGACCGGTTGGAAGGCCACAGGCTGAAGATTGCAGGCGGAAAATTGACCGCCATAGAGGAAACAGGGGCCCCTGTCGGGACCGTGGTCGAAGCGGGCGCCCTTTTTTTCAATATCCCTGCCAGGAGGAAGTTCCTGCGCGCGGCCAGGACCGAAACAGATCATATCATCGATACTTTCACGCGGGTGGCCCTGCCGTTTCCTGGCATAAACTTCAAGTTAGACGACGCCGCAAAGACGCTCATGAATCTCCCTGCCTCTGATCAACAACTGCCGCGGCTCTCCGCTCTTTTAGGGCGTAAAGTGGCGGAATCCATAACAGAGGAACAGGAAAGAATTCATGGTGTTGGGGTCAGCGTCTATTTGGCGCCCTGGGAATTGAGCAGGACCAGGGGCGATCGTCTATTTGTATACGTGAACGGCCGGAACATTCGGGATCGACTCGTTACAAGGGCGATTATAGAGGGTTACGGGCAGCGACTCATGAAGGGGCATTATCCCCAGGCCGTTATTTTCCTGGAAATCGATCCTTCAATGGTGGATGTCAATGTACACCCGACCAAACAGGAAGTCCGATTCCACAACAGCCGTGATGTATTTCAGGCCATTGTTTCCACCATTGAAAAGACCCTGGCCCGCTCATTTCATTCCCTTTATAGTCAAATGCCCGATCAGGTTCCTTCCTTTGTATCCGATGTATCCGAGCACTTCCCGGAATTTTCGGAATCCGTCCTGACCCGCGGCATTCCGGATGTGGCAGATGCAGCGGAGCAGTCCGCAATAAGCGAGCTTCCGCAAATCATCGGTCAATTAGGAAACACATACATCCTGTGCCAGGTAAAGGATGGCCTTTTAATGGTCGATCAACATGCGGCCCATGAAAGGGTCATGTATGAAAACCTCAAGAAGGGTTTTGATGCTTCTCACATTGAAGTCCAGGCATTGTTAGTGCCCCACAAACTGGAACTGTCAGCGAAAGAGAAAAGGGTTGTTCAGGAAAAGGGAGACCGGTTATCCCGTTTCGGCATTGAACTTGAGCATTTCGGGGGCAATACCTTTCTTTTAAGGTCGGTGCCGGCCCTTTTGGAGAATGTCGAGTGGGATTCATTCCTGTCGGAGTTTTTAGCGGAATTGGAAGAAGGTGAACCCGAGGATGATAATATCTTATTGGACAAGGCCTTGACAGTCATGGCCTGTCACGGAGCCATTCGGGCAGGGTACCGTATGACTAACGAGGAAATAACGCATCTTTTCTACCAGTTAGAGGAGATGGACGTACCCACAAATTGTCCCCATGGAAGACCAATATTCAAACACTTCACCTATTATGAGATTGAGAAGATGTTTAAACGGGTTGTGTGAGTTCGGAATTCGGTTGGTACCATTGGTTTTTTGTGGACTCTGATTAGTGCCTGAACGAAAAGCCATGTTCAGGCCAAATCCGAATATTGAAATCCGAAATTCGAAACAAATTCGAATATCAAATGACAAAATGACCCAAACTAAAACATTGCAAATACGATATTTCTGTCATTGGGACATTAGTCTTTTGGTTATTGTCCTTCGACTTCGCTCAGGCTGGTGAGCCAGTCGAATCATTTAGTATTTCGTGCTTCGGATTTCGAACTTTTGAACGAAAAAACCGGGTTTTCGGTCAAGTGCGAATTATGAGCAAGAGACAAAAAGTCGTCGTTATCTCCGGGCCAACGGCCAGCGGAAAGACTTCACTGGGCGTGGACCTGGCTTTGGCTTTAAAAGGGGAGATAATCAGCGCCGATTCCATGCAGGTCTATAGGGGAATGGATGTGGGTACGGCCAAGCCCACGATTGGAGAGCAAAAGGGAATCCCCCATCATCTCTTAGATGTGGTGGACCCTGATGAGGAATTTAACGCCGCAATCTACAATTCCATGGCCATTCCCAAAATAACCGAAATCGGTTCCCGTGAAAGGTCCTGTTTTATTGTCGGCGGGACAGGCCTTTATATAAAAGGCTTATTGGACGGACTCTTTGAGTGTCCACCTGTGGATACGGAACTAAGGGAATCATTACGCCGGGAGTGTGATTCGTCGGGTTCCGCGGTTCTCCATGAAAGGCTTGCTGACCTGGATCCTGAATCTGCCGATAAAATACATCCCAATGACAGGGTGAGGATTATAAGGGCGCTTGAGATTATCCATCTGACCAAACGGCGTTTTTCGGACCTGACAGGGGAGCACGCGTTTGGTGGCAGGAACTTGAATGCACTGAAACTCTGTTTGAAAGTGGATAGAGAAGAGCTCTACAAGCGTATTGACAAAAGAAGTTCGGCTATGGTTAAGAACGGCCTTGTAGAGGAGACGGAAAGCCTTCTGAGGAAAGGATATTCTCCCGACCTCAAGCCGATGAAGGCCATCGGATACAGGCACATGATAACCTATTTGAAAAGAGACTGGTCGCTTGATGAAGCGATCAGCGAACTTCAAAAAGACACGCGAAGATATGCCAAGCGACAGTTGACCTGGTTTCGTGCTGATCCGGAGGTTATCTGGCTCGAACCTGGAAATTTCCATATGTTTAAAGATAAGGTAAAGGAATTCTTGATTGAAACCGCTTGACCTTAAAAATTTTTAGCCGTATCAATTAAGGCAACCGTGAACCCCTGAACCCTTGAACCTTTAACTGCAACAGGAGCATCCGTGGCAAAACAGGCTATTAAAACAATTTTCATCTTTTGTCTTTTGTGCCTTTTTTTACCGGAAGTGCCTTTCCTGCATGCCCAAACCGAGGGCAATCCAAGGGAAAATGAAGTCTTTTCCATTGGAACGGGAGTAATAGTCAGCGGGAACCTGGCCCGGGCAAAGGAAAGCGCCATCTCACAGGCCTTGATGAGAGGCGTGGAAAACTATCTTGTTCGCCGGTTGGGGAAGCAGGGAGCGGCAAATAATTTCCAGAGGCTTGTCCAGGGAATAATTCCCAGGGCCGAAGAAGACATTGAAAATTTTCAGGTCCTCGCGGAAGACCAGATCGGAGCCAAATTGAAGGTCCTTGTGCGTCTCAGAATAAATGACAAAGTCTTGACTGAAAGATTACGACAGGCCGGGATTGTATTCACGGAAGGTCCCCCCATTAAATTGCTTTTCCTGGTTTCAGCGAAAAGGGGAGGGACGGTCTCTTACTGGTGGAGGGACCCTGAGACCCGTTCCGCACTCAGCCCAACCGAGCTTGCCCTTTACAATGTGTTTCAAGAAAAAGGGTTTAGCCCTATTAATCGGGTGCAGAGCCTCCCCGATGCGAAATATACCGAACATATGCTGTCTTCGGAGCTTCAGGATGTAAGCATTTTGCGGTGGGGAACACTTTTTTCTGCTGATGTTGTGATTTATGGCCAGGCCGAAGTTATTAAAGAAAAAGAGGTATCCATCTCGCTTGAGGCATTTGACGTGAGTCAGGGGGTGCGAATCTGTCAGGATATCTTATCCGAACCGGTTGAAGGCCCTGAAGGCAGGGAGAGAATCATTGAAACCATTGATAGGGCTGTCAAGCTTTTGGCCGCAAGACTGACTCCGACTATCATCGAGGTCAGCGCCTCTGATCAGGAAACGATTAGCCGGGTTGAGATCACAGTTAAGGGCTTAAGTAGTTTTAAGCAGTTCAGGCTTCTCAGGGACTTCCTGAGAAGGGACGTGACGGGTGTAAAATCCGTAAGGCAGACCAGGATCAGAAAAGATTCGATATCTATTGCAGTTGAATTTACGGGAGATAAATATGAGTTGCTGGATCGGGTCTTAAATCATGAGAATCTTCCCTTTGAGCTGAATCTTCATCAGACCGGGGAAGACGAGATTTTGCTTACCGTGCTGTAACTCAGGTTGTCAGGTTCACGGTTCACAGTTCAAGGTTAATCACAAAATGGAGATGACGTGGCTGAAATGAAAATGACCATTCCAAATCTGATTACAAGCATTAGAATCATTTTGGTTCCCATCTTCGTCATTTACCTGATAAATGATAAGATTCTTGATGCGCTGGTTGTTTTTGTAGTGGCCGGCTTGAGTGACGCCGCTGACGGATTCATCGCCAGGGTGTTTGACCAGAAGAGCAAACTCGGGACCTATCTTGATCCGCTTGCCGATAAAATCCTTCTGGTTACAGCATTTGTTGTGCTCGCTGTGATGGATTTGATCCCCCCGTGGCTTACGGTCGTTGTTATTAGCCGGGACGTTTTGATCCTGTTAGGTGTATTGATCCTGTTTTTGAACGGCACGGATTTTACTGTCAGGCCCTCCTTTTTGAGCAAGATGACAACCTGCATACAGCTCGGGACCGTGTTTGTGGTGCTTTCAAAGGGCTATTTCCATTTCTTTTCACAAATCAGCGGCTATCTTTTCTGGATTGCCGGTCTTCTAACCATCAGCTCGGGGCTGCATTATATGCGTCACTGGTTCAGGATGATGGGTGAGGGACCTATGAGTGATTAGCAACATGAGCGGAATCCGGCTTGACATCATAGATGCGGGCTGGTAAATAAGCACCTTACACCTTACAGGCACGTAGCTCAGGGGGAGAGCACTACCCTGACACGGTAGGGGTCAAGGGTTCAAATCCCTTCGTGCCTACCAGAAAAATCAGGGGGTTGTGGCATTCGTCGCAACCCTTTTTTTGTCCACGGGAACATTGTTTTTTACTTGCATTTCTTCATGTTATTGGTTATAAAAACTAAGTTTTTTGGGTCTGGTCGTTCATTTATAACATAGATTTTTTCTCTGAAAAGGGCAAAGAGATAGGTTTTTTCACTAAATTGGATTTTTGAAAGAAAACAATATGAGGCATCTGAGTGAGTGAACTGTCTATCTCGGGTGCCTTATTTGCTTTAGAGGGTTGAAGTGGTTATGACGGTTTCCGTTCATTTGAAAGATAAGCCTGCCGATGAAATTCAGGTGAAGCCCATGTCTTCTGCCGTGGAGGTATTGCAGCAACTCAAGCCCAAGCGGTTGGACAGGGTCGTTGCGGTGAAGGTCAATGGAGAGGCCCGCGATCTTTCAAGCCCAATTGAGTCCGGGGCGGAAGTGGAACCGGTTTATATGGATTCGGAGGAAGGGCTCGAAATACTCCGGCACAGTACCTCCCACGTTATGGCCATGGCCGTCAAAGAGCTTTTTCCGGGAGTAAAGGTGACCATCGGCCCGTCCATTGCAGATGGCTTCTATTATGATTTTGATTACAAACGGCCATTTAAGGAGGAGGACTTGCCTAAGATCGAAGAAAGGATGGACGAGATCATCAAGGCCAACCTTCCTTTTACCCGGCAGGAGATGACGAGCCGTGAGGCCCTAAGTTTTTTTGAGAAAGAGGGGGAGGACTATAAGGTCGAACTCATCGAGGATCTCGGGGTCGAAAGAGTTTCTCTGTATACCCAGGGGAACTTTACCGACTTATGCCGGGGGCCTCATATTCCGTCGACCGACATGATCAAGGCGTTTCATTTGAATAAGGTGGCCGGTGCCTACTGGCGGGGCGATGAAAAAAGGGCCATGCTCAGCCGGATCTATGGCGTGGGTTTTGCCGACCGGAAGGCCCTGAAGAAGCACCTTCACAACCTTGAAGAGGCCAAGAAGAGGAATCACGTCAAATTGGGACCCCAACTTGAGCTTTTCAGTACCTTTGATGAAATCGGCGCGGGCATGATTGTCTGGCATCCCAATGGCATGATGCTGAGGCATATCCTTGAGGATTTCGAAATAAGGGAGCATTTGAAGAGGGGCTATGACCTGGTCAAGGGACCTACGATACTGAAGACCGAATTGTGGAAAAAGTCCGGGCATTTTGAAAATTACCGTGAGAATATGTATTTCACGGAGATTGACAAGCAATCCTATGGCATAAAACCCATGAATTGCCTTGCCCATATGCTCATTTACGGTTCAAAAATCAGGAGTTACCGGGACCTGCCCAAACGATATTTTGAATTGGGGACGGTACACCGGCATGAACGCTCGGGGGTTTTGCACGGGCTTTTCCGGGTGAGGGAATTCACCCAGGACGACGCCCATATCATTTGCACACCGGGGCAATTGAACGGCGAAATAAAGGGTGTGCTGGATTTTGTCAGGGATGTTATGGGCATATTCAATTTTGACTATGACCTGGAGATCAGCACCCGGCCGGAGAAGTCGATCGGATCGGATGAAGAATGGGAACTGGGCACAAGTGCCCTCATAAAGGCCATGGAAGACAATAATCTTTCATACGAAATTAACGAGGGAGACGGGGCCTTTTACGGACCAAAGATAGATGTCAAGTTGAAGGATGCATTGGGAAGGTTATGGCAATGCGCCACTATCCAATGTGACTTTACGCTTCCCGAGCGGTTTGATCTTGTTTATATTGATAAGGACGGCCGGAAACACCGGCCAGTTATGATTCATAGGGTTATCTTAGGCGCCATTGAGAGATTTATCGGTGTCCTGATAGAGCACTATTCAGGTGCTTTTCCCGCCTGGCTTGCGCCGGTCCAGGCCATGATTTTGACGGTGACGGACAGGAATATATCTTTCGGTGAAAAACTGATGGGTACCCTGATTGATGCGGACCTCAGGGTGAAAGCGGACTTTAGAAATGAGAAATTGGGGCTGAAAGTCAGAGAGGCCCAGTTACAGAAGATTCCCTACATGCTGATTATCGGGGACCGGGAATGCGAAAATGAAGTAATAACCCCAAGGCAGAGGAGTGGTCAAAATCTTCCTCTTATGACCGCAAAGGAATTTATTGACCTTGTTTCAGAGGACTGTAGACAAAGGAGGTAATGGCCATAGGCAAAAAAAATGAAGATGTCAGGATAAATGAACGTATCCGGGCAAGGATGGTCAGATTGATTTCGGCTGAAGGCGAGCAGCTTGGCATATTATCCATTCAGGAGGCCCTGAATGCGGCAAAAGATGTAGGCCTGGATATTGTGGAGGTTGCGCCCAATTCGGACCCTCCTGTTTGCCGGATCATGGATTATGGCAAATTCAAGTACCAGACAAGCAAGAAGGTGCAGGAGGCGCGTAAAAAGAGCAAGGCTTTCCAGCTCAAGGAGATCAAGTTGAGGCCTCACACAGAGGACCATGACCTGGGTTTCAAGCTAAAGAATATCAAGAAATTTTTAGACAACAAGAATCGTGTGAAAGTTACCGTCTTTTTTCGGGGCCGGGAAATGGCTTTCATGGATGCCGGGGTCAGGCTTCTTAAAAGGGTAGCCGGCGAAGTTGAGGACCTGGGTACAGTGGAGCAGGAACCCACACGTGAGGCCAGGAATAGAATGAGCATGCTGATTGTCCCTAAATGAGCGAGACCTGACACTGATCGTATACGGTCCTTTGGTCGATCTTTCGAGAAGAAGTGACTGTGATTTTCAAGGACGTTTTTTTATTTTTTCATTGAAAACCTGGTCCTTTGGGTCAGGTCAGAGCTATATTGTTGTGCCTTGGAGTTTTGTGTGTAAAAATACAAATTCCAAGCACCAAATGACAAATGGTTCGACAAGCTCACTATCCTGAGCAATGTCGAAGGATAAAGCTCAAACTCCAATATTCAATGACCAAAACCTTCCAGGACAAGACATTGTTTGGATTTTCGAATTTTGGTCATTGGAATTTGTTTGATATTTGGGATTTGATATTTGGAACTTCAATAAGTCAATGAAACTCCAACAAAGCAAAGCCCCTCTGCGGAGAACCAAAGACTGGTCCCCCCTCCGGGCCGTAGGCTGGGCCAGGATTTTTACTTTGTAGGTGTGCTGCTTGATGCCCCTACACAAATTTTTTAAAATGCCATTGAAAATAAACAAGATTATGGAGGTATAAAATGCCAAAGATAAAGACAAACCGTGGCGCGGCCAAGAGATTTAAGTACACGGGGTCGGGAAAGATCGTAAGGAACAAGGCCTTTTCCAGTCATATCCTTACAAAAAAGAGCACAAAAAGGAAAAGGAACCTGAGAAAATCCACTCTGGTGGATTCTACTAATCTAAAACAGATTGCCAAACTCATTCCCTATCGTTGAGGGATCTGGATTAATCGCAAATCATAAGGGGTGTTGCAATGCCAAGGGTAAAGAGGGGTTTTAAGGCAAGGAGAAGGAGAAAGAAGCTATTGAAGGCCGCTAAAGGCTACAGAGGGGGCCTGAGCAAACAGCTCAGGACCGCGAGCGTTGCCGTGAGCAGGGCCGGGATGTATGCCTATCGTGACCGGAGGGTCAGGAAAAGAGAATTTCGCAGTCTCTGGATTGTGCGGATCAATGCGGCTGCACGGGAAAACGGCCTGTCCTACAGCAGACTGATTAGCGGTCTCAATAAGGCAGGAATTGCGTTGGATCGCAAAGTACTCGCTGATATGGCTGTTCATGATCCGGTGGCCTTTGCTGAGTTGGCGGCTGTGGCACAGTCATAGGGTCTTGTTTTTGTAGAAAGGGATTTCCCGAACAACAAAGTCGGCCATGAAAGAACAACTCCTTGAACTGGAAAAAAGGGCACTTAAAGAGTTAGAGGGGATAAATGACCCCTCAGGGCTTGAGAATTTCAGGATCATATATCTCGGAAAGAAGGGCCTGCTCACCGAGTGCATGAAAAAATTGAGAGACCTTCCTGCCGGTGAAAGGCCGGAGGCGGGCAAATTGGCCAATGTTGTAAAGGGCAATTTGACCGGGCGTCTTGAAGAGGCGCGTGAACGTGTTGTGTGCGGAAAGGCGGAGGGTGCCTCTTTTCTGGATGTAACACTGCCGGGCAGAGAACCGCTTCGAGGGCATCTCCATCCCATTACCTTGGTTATAAAAGAAGTCTGTCAGATTTTTTCAAGCATGGGGTTCATGGTGGTGAAGGGACCCAACGTGGAGTTAGACTATTATAATTTCGAGGCACTTAATCTCCCAAAAGATCATCCTGCAAGGGATATGCAAGACACCTTTTACATCTCAGGAAACGTGGTCCTGAGGACCCATACATCTCCGATCCAGATCCGCGTTATGGAAGCAAAAAGGCCCCCTGTGAGCATTATCGCTCCCGGAAAGGTCTACAGAAGAGATTCGGATGTATCTCACACCCCAATGTTTCACCAGGTGGAGGGCCTTTTGGTGGACAAGGACGTGAGCTTTGGGGATTTGAAGGGTACGCTCACGAGTTTTGTGCACCAAATGTTTGGTAGTGATACTTCCTTGAGGTTCAGACCCAGCTTTTTCCCTTTTACGGAACCCAGCGCAGAGGTGGATATCCGGTGTGTCATATGCGGGGGAAAGGGCTGCCGGACCTGCTCACATACCGGCTGGTTGGAGATCTTAGGTGCCGGCATGGTTGATCCCAATGTATATGCTTTTGTGGATTATGATCCCGAGGTATATACGGGATTCGCATTTGGTATGGGTATTGAAAGGATCGCAATGCTCAAGTACGGAATAAATGATATCCAGTTGTTTTTTAAGAACGATATGCGGTTTTTGAGACAATTTTAGCGTATCTGCTTAACCTACTTATCCTCCTTTCCATAGAGTATTATTCATGAAACTAAGCCTGAACTGGTTAAAAGATTATGTAGATATTGAAATGCGGCCTGATGAACTCGGCGAGCTTTTGACCATGACCGGATTAGAGGTTGAAGGCATCGAGGCCGTGGGGCAGGGCCTTGATGATATTGTGGTGGCAAAGATACTGTCAGTAGGACCTCATCCCGGGGCGGATCGGCTTTTCATGTGCCAGGTGGATACAGGCAGTGAGACTGTCCCGGTGGTCTGTGGGGCCCCTAACTTAAAGGAAGGGCAGTTAGCCCCGTTGGCATTACCCGGAGCAAGGCTTCCTGACGGTACGGTTGTCAAAGAAAGCCGGATCAGGGGAGAAATCTCAAAAGGCATACTCTTAGCAGAAGATGAAATGGGCCTGACCGATGACCATACCGGCATCATGATTCTTCCCTCAACTCTTACGCCGGGCACGTCACTGCCTGTTGTTATCCCCCTCTCCGATTGGGTTTTTGATGTTGATATTACGCCGAATCGCCCTGATTGTGCATCCGTCATAGGGATTGCCAGGGAGATTGCGGCCGCCACAGGGAAAAGGCTGAAGCTGCCTGGGGCGGAAATAGAAGAAACCGGCCCTGTCATTGAGGGCCTTACAAGCATTACCATAGACGATCCCGCGGGCTGTCCCCGTTATGCGGCAGGCATTATTCAGGGGGTTTCTTTAGGCCCTTCTCCATTCTGGATGAAATACCGGCTTTACCTGTCCGGGGTAAGGAGTATCAATAACATCGTGGATGTGACCAACTACGTGATGTTGGAAACGGGCCAACCGCTACATGCCTTTGATTACAACCGGCTGAGGGAGAACAGGATCGTTGTAAGGCGGGCCGTTGAGGGGGAGGTCTTCAGCACGCTTGATGGACAGACGCATACCCTGAACGACGAAACCCTTATGATTTGCGATGGCGAGCGGGCAGTGGCTGTTGCGGGAATCATGGGAGGTTTGAACTCGGAGATCTTTGCGGGAACCGAAAATGTCCTATTAGAGAGCGCTTTTTTCGATCCCGTGACCATCCGGCGGGGATCAAAGCATTTAGGGCTGTCCACAGAGGCATCGTACCGTTTTGAAAGAGGCGCTGATATAGGTGGGGTCACAACTGCCCTGAGGCGCTCCCTTTTGCTTTTTTCCCGACTGGCCGGGGGAAGGATTGCCAGGGGCATGATAGATAACTATCCAATTGCTCATACCCCTCCCCATATCAATTTGAGAGTGGACAGGACGAATCGTATTTTAGGGACCGCCTTTTCCCGGGATGTCATAAGCGGGTATCTCGGGGCACTGGAAATGGAAGTCAGTAATATCAATGAAAATGAACTTCGTGTCAAACCACCGTCTTTCCGGGTGGATATTATCCGTGAGGCCGATCTCATGGAAGAAGTGGCAAGACTCAGTGGATACGACAATATCCCCGTGACCACACCGAGTATCAGGCCGCATGAAGAAGGTGAAACGCCCGAACTTCTCCTCCGCGATCAGGCAAGATCGATCATAACGGGTCTGGGTTTTACCGAGATAATCACTTACAGTTTCATTTCCCCGGATTCGGTTGATATACTCGGGGCAAAGAAGAAAAGCCCCTTGAGATCTTTTGTCCGGCTTATTAATCCATTAAGCGTTGACCAGTCCGTCATGCGGACGTCTCTGCTTCCGGGGCTTTTGGAGACCGCTAAGAATAATATCCTTAATCAGGAAAGAGGGCTTAAGCTGTTCGAATGGGGAAAATTGTTTATTCGAAAAGAGGGGGAACCGCTTCCCCTTGAAAAAACTTATCTGGCGGCCATAATGACCGGGCTGTATCGTCAAAAATCATGGGATGGTCATGAGCGGTCCGTGGATTTTTACGATATTAAGGGTGCGGTTGAGGCCCTTTTGAAGGGCCTTGGAATTGATGATCTTGCTTTTAAAAGGGACGGTCCTTCCGCGGGGTATGACCCGGAAATTTCAGCCGGTATCTACTGTTCAGGTTCGCCTGCAGGAAAGATGGGCAGGGTATCCGCAGGTGTGATGGAGGCGTATGACTTGAAAGATGAGAATGCCTTTGTTTTTGAACTTGACATCCCGGCCCTTTTAAAAGGGCTTTACGGGACGAAAAAATTTCGAGCTTTTGCAAAATACCCTGCCGTTTACAGGGATATTTCCATGATCGTAAAGCGCCGGTTAGAAAGCGCCGGGATTTTAGATGTGGTAAAGCAGGAGGGCGGGGATCTAATTGAATCCGTTCAAATTTTTGATTTGTATGAGGGTGAGAAAATCGATCCATCCGAAAAGGCCATTGCTTTCAGAATATGTTACAGATCGGAACACGGGACCTTGGACGGTGGGACAGTAAACCGGCTGCACGAGTCAATTATTGACAAGATAAGGCATGAGACAGGGGGTCGCTTAAAGGAGGGCTGAGGAATGGGCCGTATTCCTGATGACAAGCGGTATTTCCGCATCGGCGAGGCCAGTCGCATCATCGGTGTTGAACCTTATGTCCTGCGATTCTGGGAAGGTGAATTTTCCCAAGTCAGACCGAAAAGGGCCGATTCCAACCAGAGGACATACCGAAGAGAAGACCTTGAGACCCTTCTTGACATAAAGAGACTGCTCTACGATGAGCGGATGACCATTGAAGGCGCCAAACACCGGCTGAAAAAACAGACGGCCGAGGAGACGCCCATTGATGTCTCTTTTGTGGAAAACATTAAAGCGGAGTTGAATGAAATCCTCAAAATGCTTGCGTGAGATTGCTGGTAGCGCATGGCTCCATTCCCTATAGCCTTACGCCGGGCATTTAAGAAAAGTAATAATTGATGAAGGAAATGCATGGAAAATGTTAGGATTGCCCATTGCTGTGCCCTAAAGACATACATTCGCTTATGTATTGTTTTTTTGTTCCTGTTTTTTCCTTTAATGTCATGTAAGGGAAAGAGCGGGGAAAAACCCGATGCTGATGCCTCACAAACGAAGAATATTACCATTGAAAATGCTGTTAGAGATCTTGAAACCGGAGATATCGAAACAAGCAAAAAGGCTGCGGCCGCCTTGGGCAAAAGTGGAAATCCGGAAGCCATGGATGCATTACTTGTAGCCCTGGAAGAGGATGAAGATTCCGGGGTGAGAAAAGCCGCTGCTCTGGCTCTTGGCACTCTTGGCGAACCGGACTGCACTGACCGGGTCGTCAATGCCCTGGTTGAAGAAGATTCTACTGAGGTTCAGGATGCAATCTGCAAGTCATTGCAGGAATTCGAAGGTTTTTCAATTGAACCGATTTTGTATCTGGTAAGAGACAATGATAAGAAGATCCGGGAGCGGGGTGTCAGATATCTGGTTGCAATCGGAGATACGGTCCTTGAGGACGTTATGGATTTTGTCCAGGAAGCAGGCAGAATTACTTTACATATGAATGCCGACGAATTAAGGGGGAAATACCGCACTTTGAATTTTACTATTAAGTCTAATGCTGCGATGTACCGCAGAAACGCCGTGGGCCTTTGCCTGGGGCTTTACATGGATGATCGCGACCAGATTGAGACAATGAAAAAAACTGCTAAAAGGCATGGATACTCGATTGTTGACCCTTATGAATAGGATTGTCAAATAACCCTATTATTACAGAACTGCAACGTCATGGTATGTACAACAGGTCGAATTAAATGAAGAGATTGCTTTCCGGGCTATCATTCTTCATTATACCGTGCGAGGCAGCAGTCTCTGAAAAAGGCTCAAGCCATTGAATGTCCATTATTACTTTCTTCGCATAGTTGCATATTTTCCCTACGTTACTTTGCAGTGAGCCGACAGCATACCTGGACTCTGCATGAGAAAATTCCCGGTCATTTTTTTTCTGATCATCGTTGCTTCAATTCTTGTTCTGAAAGAGAACATACAAAAGCGGCCCTCAGAACCCCTTTCCGAAGGATGTATCTTCTGCCACAACCAGGTAACAGATCCTGATCCTTCCCATCCCATCTCAGCCTTTGGCTGTTACACTTGTCATTCAGGAAATGCTTATTCTTTAGATGAGAAAAGGGCCCACTTCGGCATGGTCCGTAATCCGGGCGACCTTCGGGTGGCGGAGCGGACCTGTGGAAAGGAAGGGTGCCATTCCGACATTGTTCCACGGGTAAAAAAAAGTATCATGGCCACGAACAGGGGCATACTCAAGGCCTTGCAGTCTCAATGGCTGAACATCAAGGAGGCAAAAACAGAGGTCAGGGATCTCATGGGAGAAAACCCACCTGAGAACCTTGCCATTGACCATTACCGAAAGATGTGCGGTGGGTGCCACCTGTGGAAGGAAAGAGGGGATCGTCCGGGAGAGGTGGGAAAAAGGGGAGGGGGGTGCAGTGACTGTCATGTCTTAGACAAGGATAAGAAAGGGACTGCAGATGCCGGACTCTTTGATCACCCGGTGATGACAACCCGGATCCCTTCGGAAAATTGCGTAAAATGCCATAACAGGTCGGCAAGGATCGGTTTGTCGTATTTTGGCAGGTTTGAGTCGGCAAGGTACGGAACCCCTTATGAAGGGAGAAATCTGAGCAGCCGGAGGTTGTCCGGTAACCGCTTTTTCCTTCACCTTGAGGCGGATATCCATTTTGCAAAGGCGGGTATGGAATGTATAGACTGCCACACCGCGACCGGCTTAATGGGGGACGGAAAGGCATATGATGAGATGGAGGATCAGGTGGACATCACCTGCGAGGCGTGTCATGCGCCCGGTTTTTCCCTAATGACCGATAGCGGGTCCTTAGCGAATCGATTAGTCTTTCTCAATAAGAAGATCCCGAAGGTTCTGGATGAGCGTATTGCCATGAGCAAGAAGGACACGCCGCTTTATAATGTTCAAAAGAAGGAGAGCGGGACGGTGTTTTTTCGCAAAAGGGACGGCCATGCCATAAACATGGATATCACGTCTTCAAAAAACCCCTATCACACGCTGCCGGGCCATGAGCGTCTTTCCTGCCAGGCCTGCCACAGTTTATGGGTTCCCCAGTGCTATGGATGCCATCTGGAATACCGCAAATCTGAATTACAGAGGGACTGGCTGACCGGGGAAAAATCGCCGGGAAAATGGAAGGAAACCAGATCCTATATGAGGTTTGCAAAACCCGGCCTCGGTTTTAAAAACGCATCCACCATATATCCGGTTTCCCCGTGTCAGGTCTTTACTTCTTTTAAAATCCTTACCATGTCGGCGTTTGATCCTCATACTACATCCAGGGAATCCAGGTCGTGCATCGAATGCCACGGGGACCCAAAGGTTTTAGGGATCGGCGAGGGGATCCTTCACAGAAGGGATGGAAAATGGGTTTTCAGACAGACCTATGATGCGGCTTCCTCAGGGCTTGGCGTGGTTTTCCCGTTAGATGCATATGTAAGCGTGAATGGAGAGAGGTTGCAGACTGCTTCAAGAGAAGACGCAAGGCCCTTTAGCAGACAGGAAATTAATAATATCCTCTCTGTTAGCCCATGCTTAGGGTGCCACAACCAATATGATGATAAAATTTACCAGGACTTTAAGGTAGCCATGAAACGTTTTAAAACGGAAAGTGATTTGCCGTGCCTGAAATGATTATGTTATTGACTACCACACCCCGTAAAATCCCCCCCGGCCCCCCTTTTTTTAAGCGGCTCGACCTGCGCCGTTCGGCCCTGAGCTCACCGCCGAAGGGCTCGCCGACAAGTGGGGATTCAGGTGGATTTCTGGCTTTTTCTGTAACGCGATTGATAGCTGTATTTGTTATCCTGATTATTCCTCTGGTTTTTACAACCTCATGCACCAAACCGGATACTACGAAAGAAACCGATTATGCCGATTGTCTTGCCTGTCATAAAGGCATAGAGCGGATCAGCGCTAATCACGAGCCTGAATGCGCGGCCTGCCACATAAGGCCCGAAGGGCGATCAAAGAAAAGACTGGCTGACCACAAGAGCATCATCCGAAATCCTTCGGATCCCGCCCATGTGTATACCTTTTGTCTTCCCTGCCACGAAAAGAAGATCAAACAGGTCAAAAGTTCCCTTCATTCAACCATGGCCGGAATTATCAACCAGACCCGTTATCTCTGGGGTGCACAGAAAAGGGCGTCCCCTGCCATATACGGCCTGGACGGTCCTTTTAAGAAATTGCCGGCACCCGACCCCTTGGTTTATCCGGAGACTCCCCAGATGCTTGTGGATGATTTTTTACGTAGACGGTGCCTCCGGTGCCATATCCATAACAAAGGACCGGAAGGTCGAGGGCTATACAGAGCAACCGGTTGCGCGGCCTGTCATGTGATTTATAAAAATGATGGCCGCTACCGCGGAAGCGATGAGGCCATTGATCGATCAGTGATAGGATATCCGGCCAAACATGAGTTCACAAAGCGCATCCCTAACATGCAGTGTCTCCACTGTCATAATCAGAATCACGTGGGCGCGGATTATGAGGGTCTTTTTGAGCATGATTACACCAGTACCTACCGGTCCCCCCTGGTGGAAGGAAAACCTGCACCCATGATCTACGGGCTGGATTATCATCATCTGGCTAAGGATATTCATGCGGAAAAGGGTCTGTTGTGCATTGATTGTCATGAAAAGGAAGATGTCATGGGGAATGGCAATGCCTATAGCTATGAGATGGAGGTGCCGAAGCGCTCCTGCGCGGATTGTCACGGTGGGTTTGATAATCCCGTTCCTGATCTTTCCATCACGGCCATTCGCTATGCAGCCGCTCCCCCTCACGAGGGGGAGCGGGTTATATTTATCTCCAAAAATCAAGGCCAGAAACATCCATTGCCCCTGTTTTCAAAGGATTCAGCAGGGCATAATATCAGTGCCCATACAAGAGTCCGGTGCAGTGCCTGCCATGCCCAATGGTCCTATCAGGACTACGGGCTGAGTATTATCCGGGAGGACGTGATACAGGGATACAAGTGGTATTATTCGACCGCTCAAGGTGATCCTTACCTCCAAGAGATTTTGGAAGAACACATCGAGCATCCTGAAAAGGACTATCCTGTTTCAATGGATTGGGTGTCGGGCGAGTCCAGACCTGGAATCTGGTCGGCGGGATGGCGTGTCAGGCGCTGGGAATTTATGCCCTTAGGCGTGGATCATAAAAACAGGTACGCGATCCTGCGTCCCCTTTACCAGTATCTCATTACCTACGTGGACCGTTTGGGAAACGTACCTTTGGACAGCGCCATTCCCTCAAGAATGGATGGAGGCAGGGGATGGGCGTTTATGCCTTATGTCCCACATACTGTCTCACCCTTTGGGCGATCATGTGACAGTTGTCATCAGAACAGGATGGCCGCAGGGTTAGGCATAATGCAGAAGCCCACTATGGATACCGGTTTGACAATTCCCTCACCGCCTGCCGTAAAAACCATGCGGCTACTGAATGCGGATGAGAAGAAAAAGTTCATTGAGCCTTCAAGGAAGTGGCGAAAAGAAAGGCTGCGGGCATTAACCGGTAGCTGATTTAAAATGTCAGGCCCTTACCCTATCCTTTTACTTTTAATAATGTGATGTTATCAATGCAGACAGTGCCTTTGCCATTGATTACGAGGTTGAGAGTCACCTTGTCAGGTTTCTGTCCTTTCTTAAACATGAAGAGAGTCCGGACTGTTTCCCATCCGGATTTACCCTTGATGGGGTTGTTTACCCCCCCCCTTTTTGAAAAATACTGACGACCGGTTATGTGTGCCCGCATCTCCAGAAATGCTACGCCAAGGGTAACAACTGCGTAAGAGGACAAGGCCATGCCGAAACGCTGCAAACGCAGCCGCTTTCCGCTCTGCACCTCCCGGTCTTCCGGCACAATCTTTTCACGCACTTTGGTTCGTTCCCTGGTCATTATCTATTCTTCGATTACAGCATTGTGCTTGCGCTTGTCGCTTGCTCTTTCTCATAGGCGATCCCCATCTGCATATCTGCCAACTGACCATCTGCATCTAAAAGCAGAGCGACGAGGAACGAGGAGCGGCGCTTTTGGCGGCAACTGGATGCTGTTGTTATGCCATATATTCGATCGTGGAAATAACTTTAGCATATGGCACTGCCAGCGCCGCCATGAATGCCGCGTGAACGCTCGCAGCTTCGATGATTTCTCCGTTGTATATCATATCACGCGTCGCGCATGCATCATTTATAACGACACACCGAAATCCGAAATCAAATGCAGCTCGTGTTGTGGCATCGATACACATATGGCTCATTGCACCGCAGATTACTAATTCTTCAGTTCCATTTTCCTTTAGATTGGAGAGAAGATCGGTCTCTCTGAAGCTATTTGGAAAATTTTTCTCAATGACTGTTTCGCCTTCTTCAGGGCTCACTATATCGTGTATTTTCGCTCCATCGGTTTCAGGCAGGAAAAATGTTGCACCTGGGCGTCTTGAAATATGCTTAATATGAAAAAGGGGCGCACCTTCATTTCTGAATTTATCCAGTAGCGTTTGAGAGTTCTCGGCAGCTTTCTCCATCTCGACAACTTCCATTTTTCCGCCGGGAAAGTAGTCGTTTTGAATATCGACCAGAATTAGACATTGTTTCATTTCTCAGTTCCTCCTTCTCTGGTAGGCATAACACTCCGAATAACCCGCCGAGCGATAACGAGGTCGGGTTGATGCGATGGTGTACGCCCGCGGTTACGGGATCCGTGACAGGCATGTCGCAGATCCCGCCGCCGGGGGGCGTGAACCTTTCGGCCCTGAGCTCAAGGCCGAAGGGCTTATGGGGTGACCCGCCTTCGCTAAAAGCTATGGCGAGGCAGGAAGCCCCCTATACGTGAACCCTGCTAATGGTTTGATATCTTAGCAGAAGTATTAGCCGAAGGCAAGTCGAAGATTCCGGGTTTTGAGCGGGGAGCAATTCCGTGAGGCGGTGTCTGAAGTTTATCTGCATCAGGCAGAGAAATTCCCGCACAGGGGCGGAAACAGATAGGCCGATTCCTACGGAGATTGGAGCCTGCCCTCTATCCTACCCAGGCCTTTTATAAGAAAAATAAATATTTGGCTTGCTATTACCATAAAGGTGCTTATTATATAATATCAATTAAATCCTGCCGTAAATTGGCGGGAGGGTTTCTTTCTGTGGGGATTATTCGTTTGTTAAACGCTATCATCCTTCAGTTTTTAACGTTGAAATTTTTCGAAAGGAGGATGATATTATGACAAATGGAACTGTTAAGTGGTTTAATGACCACAAAGGTTTTGGATTCATTGAACAGGAAAACGGGCCGGATGTATTTGTGCATCATAGTGCAATCAATGCCACCGGTTTTAAATCCCTCAGTGAAGGTGAGCGCGTGACCTTTGACATCGAGCAAGGACCAAAAGGTCCGGCTGCTGCCAATGTGAGCGTTGCCTAACCTGCTTTTTAAGACAATTAAAGGCATCCCCTGTGAAACGGGGGATGCCTTTTTTAATGATCGATAGCATCCCACAATTATGCCGGTTGAGATTTTTCCCTGTTATCAGCGATCTTTTCTATCCGGCAACCTACCAGGAAGGAAACGCCATGGCAAAATCTCAGTACCAGTTCAAGAAACGTCAGAAAGAATTGGCCAAGAAAAAGAAGAAAGAGGAAAAAAGGCGGCGCAAGCTGGAAAAAAAGGCGGTTGAAACCGATGAAACTGAAAAAGACCCGAACCCTTCAACAGAGGGCCGGTAAGAATAGGGACCGGCCGGCACCAATTGCCGGAGCTATGAAATGGTAATAATTGAACATAAAAAAGGCAGGGCCAATAAAAAACAGACCGGTTTTCATGAGGGCCAAAAAGTGGCGCTGCATCTCCGATCGAACCGAGATGGGATTTATCGCCGTCATCAACGGCACCCACAAGGGCATCCTGTATAAAAACGAAGTGTTCCAGCCGCTGAAAATCGGTCAGGAAATTGACGGATTTATAAAAAAAGTCCGTGACGATAAAAAAATAGACCTTTGCCTGCAAAAGCCCGGCTACAAAGCCATCTATGACCAGTCCCGAAAAATTATGGACACATTGCAGCAACGGGGTGGGTTTATCTCGGTCACCGATAAATGCCGGCCGAAAGTAATTGCCGACCTTTTCGGCATCAGCAAAAAAACATTCAAGAAGGCCATCGGCAACCTGTACAAAAAAAGGCTGATTACCCTTGAAAAAGACGGCATCCGGGTGCGAGAAAAAAAGAGGCTGCGGACGCCTGTATGCTTGGATGATGAGAGACCGTGACGTACAAGAAGAGCAGAAACCGCATAAAAGCAGGAATAGTAGAGCCGGTTCACACAAGCATTCCACCTCCCTGCATTGGCAAGAATACGAGCATCTTCCAGAGTTTCTCGTGCTCGGGCCATATGGTACAACACAAGATCCTTGCTCCATTCTGTCATAGCCTGATTCCTTCCTGCTGTACTCGCTGGTGAAATGGCATAGCCTGATAGAGGTTACTGTTCCATCCTTCCCGGGTCCGAACAATCGAGGAGATGACTTCTCCATATTCCCATTCTATTTCATAGAGCCTGTGCCTAATCCGATCTGTACGATCATCGCTCATAGGGCCATCAACCAGGATGAGTAAGTCCCAGTCTGATTCCGAGAGAGCATCCCCACGGGAGCTTGAACCGTAAAGGATGATTTCTGCCTCAAGTTCCACCTCATGAACAGCTTGCCTTATTTGCTCAATTAATTCATCTCGTTTCATGTGATCACCTATATTCTCTGTAGCCCTAATGGCGCTAATCAGCCGCGCGGTTTTTTGCGTCGGCTGAATTAGCTTTGTTAGCCCGTGTTACATCAGCTTGTAGAATTGTTTTTTTCAATATTTTCCCACAAAAATTGTTTAAACTTTGATCGGCTTGCATTGCCTTAATGGTAAGGGCTTTATGCAAATCACTGTCAATTCTTAACTGAAACTTGCCGGAATATTTTTTTGCTGTAATACTTGAAGGTAAAGGAATTTTATCTTCTTCATAAATTTCGATCCATTCTTCGAGTATCTGACCCAGTTGATGATAAACTTCTACCTCATTATCACCATGGCAACATTTCCCAATCCACCCAGGAATAGAACCAATATAACATTGATCTTCATCCGACCATTCAACAATTTTTAAATAACGATCTTTCTTTTTCATTTTTTAGACCTCTTAATTTTGATCTCAACTTCTTTTTCTTGATAATGCTTTGCGTCATCCCGAAGTTTACCTGAAACTGTAATAGCAATTCCTTTGGGATGAATAAAATTCCGATGGCTCCCCTTACCACCTCGATTAATAAATCCTGCTTTTTCAAGCTCATTTATAAGTTGTCTAATCTTTCGTGGCATAACCAGTATAGTACCAATGTGGTATCGAATTGTCAATGTATTTTTTAATTCAGGAAGGCAACGCCTGCCATCAGCCGCCACTTAATCCAGAGCGAAGGGGCGGGTTAAGTGGTCGGCTGGATGGCTTTGTTAGGCCAATTTGCTTCAACCGTAAACGACCGCCCAAGGGTTTTAAGGTAGCTAAATTCCTGTTTTCGTAGCTTGCTTCGAATCTCTTCAAATGATTTAACCACATCTTCAGCGTATAGCCTTTCTCCACAATGAAGACATACCTCAGCGGCAACCTTCATAGAAACCGTATTTCCTCCGCCCCTGAGAAGTTTCTCTACCTGTTTGTCTTCTAACTCACCACCGCATACGGGGCACTTTTCAAATGGCTTCATTTTGTTACCCTCACTTTCCAGTCAATCCACCGTTTAGGATCTGGCCGATAAACTGTGATTAATACTGCCCATTGGTTTTCTGGATTATACGCCCAAACACTATGAATTGGCTCACCTGAAAAATTCTTTCCCATAATCAGACAGCTTGGATATGGTTTGTCATTTGGGTAATCCTCAATAATTTCACCCTGAATTACTGATGAATATACTTCTTCATATTTCAGATCGTCATCAAATGCTTCCTCATCAGCATGCTCTGTGATTCTTACGCGACTGCTCCGAATGGCATTGATTACATTTTCTATGTCCATATATCTGTTTATTACTGGCCTAACGACCGCGATAACCTACCCGCCTGGCAGCTACCGCTTAACTTTATAAACGGCTATTGCCTTGAATCTACTCCGAAATTCGCCGACGAGTTGCGGGTCAGGTTAATTGCATTGTTGTGTGCCGGGCAAGGCCCGGCTGCTAATTGGTGATGCAGGATATTATGGCACATGTATCCTGCAAAGTCCATACCCAGCCAGACGGAGGCGAAGGGTAGCTGAAGG
>JAFDDR010000184.1 GCA_019310785.1 Deltaproteobacteria bacterium | reverse complement strand
ACCTCTAGTGTACCAGTTGTCGCGCCAGCGGCATAGCTGGGTAGCTACGTTTGGAATGGATAACCGCTGAAAGCATCTAAGCGGGAAGCCAACCTCGAGATAAGATATCCCTTCAGACACTCAGCTTGCTGGGTGTCTGGCTGAAGACCCCTTGTAGACTACGAGGTTGATAGGCCAGATGTGTAAGTGTGGTAACACATTTAGCTAACTGGTACTAATAGGTCGTGCGGCTTGGCCATAAACTTTTTCCATTTGTGCCCTTTGGTTGCATCCCTGTATTTAAGATTTTCGGTGGCAATAGCGAAGAGGAAACACCCGTTCCCATCTCGAACACGGAAGTTAAGCTCTTTAGCGCCGATGGTACTGCGTGGAAGTCTGCGTGGGAGAGTAGGACGCTGCCGAATTTATTTCTAAAAGCCCCTCGATTTTCGAGGGGCTTTTTTTGTGATCAAGCTTCTTACAACTCGGCAACCTGTCTTGACTTTCAATATCCAGGAAGATTAAAAGGGGGTATATATAGATTGTGCAAGGGCGATAAGATGAGGTAGGTATAAAGGATCTTGGCTGAACTTATAGAAAACAGCGAAAATATGAATGAAACCTTGGTCGCACCTTATCGGGACCTCTATATCTATCTCTTTAATGGATTGGTGAGAGAGGATGACGAGGTGATCCTCGGAGACACGTTTTTAGGGAACTGGGTAGAAGAGGATAGTTCCTTTCTGTTTTTTGAAAAATCTGCGGATAAAGTGCTCACCCGGTTGTTGAAAAGGCGTTCTGATCTTGAGTTGGTCAATGACTACTACTTCACTTATGAGCAGTGGCAGGGGGGTGGGCTGGATGTCTTAACAATCGAGCGTTTTTTGATCGTTCCGCCATGGGAGAAAACGGTTTCCACTGAAGGGCTCATTCGAATCCTCCTGGATCCCGGCGTGGTTTTTGGTAATGGACTGCACCCCACAACGAGAGATTGTTTACGAGCAATAGCCTTTGCTCACGGGCAGAGGCCCTTTTCAAGCGTGCTGGATATAGGAACAGGAACCGGGGTTCTGGCCCTGGCCGTTGCCTGTCTCGGCGCCGAAAGGGTCCTGGCCGCCGACCTCAATCCACTTTGTGTGAGAACAGCGAATAAAAACGTCAGGCTCAATGGTTTGGACGAGATCATTGAGCTAATCGAGGGACCAGCAGAGGATTTCCTTGATGAGCCAGCGGATTTAGTGGTGGCCAATATACATCATGCCGTAATTTGTGATCTGTTGGAAAGAAGAGTGTTCCGCAAAAAGGACAGACTTATTATTTCAGGATTGATGCGGAGCCAGGCCCGGGAAGTTAAAACGCAGTTGGTAAGTCGCCGTTTCCGGATTATCCGTGAATGGGACCATGATATGACGTGGTTTACTTTCTTAGCGGAAATTGGATAAGTTGGTGAGAGGATATATTTATGGACGAAGATGAAAGGATTAGCATTGAAAAACTCCAGGGCCACAATTGTTTTGCATGCGGAACGGCCAATCCCATCGGGCTGAATCTTCAATTTTATAATCTTGGAGATGAAGTCTGTTCGGAGATTACCTTGGGGAAGAATCATGAAGGATGGGAAAACATGGCGCACGGCGGTATTGTCTCCACTTTGCTCGACGAGGTTATGTCCTGGACGATAATGTATTTTAAAAAGATTTTTTTAGTAACCAGAAAGATGGATATCAAGTATATCAGACCTGTTTTGATCGGAATACCGCTGACAGTTAAAGGAAAGGTACTGGATGACTCGGAACCTCCCAAGATAAAGGCTCGATCGGAGATCAGGGATAATGAAGGCCATCTCCTTGTGAGAAGCAGCGCTGAATTTGTTGAGCTTTCCGGGGAACGGCTTTCTTCCGTCCCTGAAGGTTTGAAGGAAGAAATGGTTGCCTTATTTGACAAATTTGGGTAGTTCGTCATAAAGGCAAACCAGTTGTGTCCGAAATAAGTCCCCGTTCGATTTGCGGTATGGGGTTAGGGGAAGGGAGATAAGAATACGATGAATTCTATTTCAAATAAAAAAATTGTCTCGATTGTAAGCTATAAGAAACCGCTGGAGTCGGTCCGAAAGGCTGTGGAACTGTCGCATGGCCTGGACCACCTTCCTTCACGCGCAAAGGTATTTATCAAACCCAATATCGTTTTCTGGACAAGCAGCGTACCCTTTCCCAAGTGGGGTGTGATAACTACATCGCGCGTTGTGGAGGATATGGTAGTGCTTCTCAAGGAGCGGGGCATTGATGACATCGTAATAGGGGAAGGCGCGGTTGTTCTTGATCCCAAAGACAAAGAGACGCTGGCACATGCGTTTGAAGGTCTCGGCTACAACATCTTGAAAGAACGTTACGGGGTCAAGACCATTAATGTCTTTGAGCGGCCATTTGAGAAGGTAGACATTGGGGAAGGGATGGATCTGAATTTCAATGCGGATATGTTTAACAGCGACTTTCTGGTGGATATTCCTGTTCTCAAGACTCATGCACAGACAGTGGTCACTTTAGGGATCAAAAACATGAAAGGCACGCTGGATATCAAGTCCCGGAAGAAATGTCACAGTGCTGATCCGGAAAAGAACCTTAATTATATGATCGCAAGGTTTCCCAAGGTACTCCCTCCCTCTTTCACGATCTTAGACGGAATTTACACGAGCGAACGCGGCCCTGGATTCGATGGAAAGATAAGGCGGAGCAATATCCTGGTTGCCTCCTCCGATATGCTTTCTGCGGATATGGTTGGCGCAAAGGTCCTGGGACATGACCCATCGAACGTGCCTCATCTTGTAAATGCGGCCCGGAATCTAAAAAGACCTCTTGACCTGTCCGACATAGACATTCAAGGGGAAAGTATCGAGGACGTGGCCTCCCGGCACGTGCACGAATTTCCTTATGCAGAGGGCGAGGACGGTAGTCTTCCGCTGCCTTTGAAACGGATGGGTATCAAGGGAATTTCCTACCGGAAGTATGACCTTACCATGTGTACCTATTGTTCATTCCTAAACGGTCCTATCCTCATGGGGGTTGCCATGGCATGGAAAGGAGAGCCCTGGGATGATATTGAGGTTCTAACGGGAAAGGCCATGAAACCCACGCCGGGGAAGAAAAAGACAATCCTGTTGGGAAAATGCATTTACCAGGCCAATAAGGACAACCCCGACATACAGGAGATGATTGCGGTAAAAGGATGCCCTCCATCCACAAAACAGATAGTAAAAGCCTTTAATCAGGCGGGCATTGAATTAAACCCGGCTATTTTTGAAAACCTGGATAAGGCGCCGGGATTTTTTATGAAGAAATATGAAGGAAAGCCCGAGTTTGATGAGTCGTTTTTTAGGATTGAATAAGCATTCGGCGATCAGCACTTTCTTGCTGATTGCTGAAAGCTGAAAGCTACTTCAGTCTTTCCAACCATAAAGCCCCACTAAATCCACAAACCGGCATCCCCCGAAGTTTTTCTGAATGATGTTCCCTTTTTTCTTAGTCACTTTTATCAGTTCCTGACTGAACCTATTTCCCACAGGAATGATTAGACGTCCATCGTCTGCTAATTGGTCAAGAAGGGGCTGAGGAATATTGGGCGCCCCTGCCGTGACCATAATGGCGTCATAGAGTTCATATTCCTTCCACCCTAAGGTACCGTCAAAGGCCTTGAACATGATGTTATTATAACCCAGGTCAGCTAAGATATTTCTCGCCTTGACCATCAAATCCCTTATCCTTTCAACGGTATAGACCTTTCTGGAAAGGTCGGCTAAGATTGCCGTCTGATAGCCGCTGCCAGTACCAATTTCAAGGACCTTTTCCTCACCGGTAAGCTCAAGGGCTTCTGTCATGAGGGCCACAATATAGGGCTGGGATATGGTTTGTTTGTGTCCGATGGGCAATGGATGGTCGTTGTATGCCTCTCCGGAAAGGGCCTCCTCGATAAAGCGGTCTCTGGGAATTTTTCCCATCACTTTTAATAATCGAGGGTCTTTTATCCCGCGAGGGGCGAGCTGGGTTTTGACCATTTTTTCCCTGGCTAAGCGGTAATCGGGGATATGGGCCATTGCATTTCTCTTTATGGACAGATTTATTAGGCAGGATTAACAGGATATTCACGATTAAAATTAACTAAACTCATCCTGCAATCCTGTCAGACTCATTTTCAACTGGCTGAAGTACTGAAACAACTTTAGCATATAAGTATTGGGAATGTAAACCGCGGAGGAGGGCTCTGCAAGGTAAAGGGAAGAGATTTTTTTGCGGCTATATCACTTTTCAAAATCTTATAAAAACATTGAAATGGACCTTATCGTCGCCCGTTTTGGTGACATCATCCCCGTTTATCCCGTTTATGACATGGGCCGCGTCAAGGGAAATACTGAGATGAGTCTTCCAGTACCAGCGCAGTCCCAGGCCAATGCTGGAAATGGATTCCCCTGCAACCTGCCCGGGGTGGGGATCATCCAGGTTTCGCCGGCCAGTATCGAAAAAACCCAAAAGACGCAAGTTGTTTGCGATGGCAGGGGTCCAGACCTCGAAATTGAATTGATACCCGTTGTCCCCTGAGATCTCCCGTTCATCAAAACCGCGCACGGAGTGGGCCCCTCCTAAGCCGAACTGCTCTCCCGAGATCAGGGGTTCATTGGCTACCTGTCCGGCAAAGCGGGAGCGCAGTTGCCAGTTTTTGGGCAGGGTGTATTCGAGATCGGTTCCAAAACGGAAAGCGCCCCAGTGCAGGTCCGCGTCAGCGCGCGTTGCCTCATAAGCCTTTTTGTCATTGTCCGCGCCACAAACAATATTCTTGGCGTATTCCACGTAAAAACCAGCGCTGACTTTAGCCTTTTCCAGGCCCCCGTTGTAACGTAGGGACACGGGCCTGCTGCGAACGTCAACCCCTATGGGAGTGCCGATAAAGCTGGTGTCGTTCTCAAAGAGGCGGTCCTGCAGGCCAATGGTTACCTTGTGGCTGTAATCTCCTATGGGAAAAAGCGCATAATCAAAACTGATCCCGGCAAAATCCCCTTTACCGCTCACATCGAAAAAGTCGGCCACAGTCCCCTGGTCCGCTTTAGAATGCGAATAGAACATGGAAATGCCGGCACCGATGCAATAGAGAGGTATCCGGTAGAAGGCGCCATACTGCTGAACATCGCTCCAGTGTCCGGGCGAGGTGGTGTAGCTCAGGGTCACGACATGATCCCGGTTGAACAGGTTGCTGTGCTGAAAACCCAAGGAAAGCCGGGTATGGCCGGTGGCTTTGTCGCCCGTGTTTGCACATGAGGAAAAGAACTGGTACGGCCGCATGTCCCTCGCCTCCACCCTTGCATTGATGCGGCCGGTTTCCTGGCTCTCGCGGATGAAGACTGCAACACGTTTGGCCGGATGCTCATTGGCCATTAAGAGGGACCGGGCCACATTGAGGGTATTGGGAGACTGACCCGACCGAAGAGGAGGAATGCTTGCAAGGATGTTTTCGTCTGAGAAGTGCTTGTTCCCCTCCACCGTGATTTTATCCAGCGGAAAGGTAAGAATCTTGAGTTTGATCACGCCATCGGACGCTCTCTGTGGCGGGACGACTACCCGGTGGAACTGGTAGCCCTTGTCATGCACGGCCTGCTCTAATGCCTTTGATGCATTCTCGATACGGGACAGTCCCTTGTGCTCTCCCAAAAATGGTGCGAGCACTTCCCGTGTCTTGTTCTCGGAAAGGGGGTTTTCACCTTCCACCACGAATTTTTCCACGGTGAACCTGACCTGAGGCACGTCCGCCCCGAATACCGTGGGGTTTGAAAACAACAGGCACCCTAACA